>NZ_OY776575.1 GCF_963675815.1 uncultured Desulfuromusa sp. | reverse complement strand
TTCATTTTGAATTCTATTAACTTGTCATCTTCTGCATGTGTCTGCTCTTTTCAGTTTCCTAACCAAGAAATTATTTATTCATGAACAAACATAAAATTGATTTAAAAAGTCTAAATCGTCAACAGCTTGAAGAATTCCTTTCCGGTCTTGGGAAAGAAAAATATAGGGTCAAACAAATTCTACACTGGATTTATCAGCGTCATGTCACTGATTTTGAGCAGATGACGGATCTTGCTAAAAACTTTCGAACTGAACTGGCAGATCAAGCCTATATTTCATCCTGGCTGCCGGAGTATGTTGAAACCAGTCATGATGGTACTCGTAAATATTTATTCCGCTTGGATGATGGGCAGTCCATCGAGGCTGTCAAAATCCCAATGGATGAAAATCGAGCCACTTTATGTATTTCAACGCAAGTTGGTTGTGCTATGGGATGTCAGTTCTGTATGACAGGGACTTTCGGGCTTGTCAGAAACTTGCGCCCCGAGGAAATTGTCAATCAGGTCTGTGCGGCTCTGCAGGAAGGCCCTATAAGTAATATTGTCCTGATGGGAATGGGAGAACCACTCCACAATCTGGAGAATGTGGTAACTGCTTTGCAGATTTTATATCTTGATGACGGTCTCGGCTACGGAACTCGCCGGGTCACGCTGTCAACCTGTGGTCTGGTTCCCGAAATTGCTCAATTAGGCCGGATGATCAAGGTGAATCTGGCTGTTTCACTGAATGCAGCAACAGATGAAATCCGGGATCGGCTTATGCCTGTCAACCGTCGTTATCCCCTTGATCAGCTGATATCGGCTTGCCGGGATTATGCTCAGATAACGAAACAGAGAGTGACGTTTGAATATATTCTCATCGGTGGTGTGAATAACTCAGTTGCCGATGCAAAAAGGCTGGTAAAGCTTCTCCATGGCGTTCGTTGTAAAGTTAATTTGATCGCATACAATGAACACGAAGGAGCAGCTTTTAAAGCTCCTTCAGAGGAGTCGATCAAATTGTTCCAAAGTTACCTGCTTCAACGCGATATCGTGGCAACATTGCGCGCAAGTAAAGGGCAGGATATATCAGCGGCTTGCGGCCAGTTGAAGGGAAAGTTCGAAGCACAATCCTGATCCTGAAATATGTAAACTATTTAAATTAGCCTGTATGGAGGATATTCAGAGTGAAAAAGCCAGTTATCGGAGTTATCGGCGGCAGTGGCCTTTATGAAATAGAAGGGTTAACAGATGTTCGAGAGGTAAAATTGAAAACCCCTTTTGGTGATCCTTCTGACGTATATGTCGTCGGAACTCTTGGTTCTGTGCAGATGGTTTTTTTACCTCGCCATGGACGAGGTCATCGATTGCTGCCTTCAGAAGTCAATTACCGCGCAAATATCTACGGGATGAAAACCCTCGGTGTTGAATATATTATTTCCGTTTCAGCTGTTGGCAGTATGAAAGAAAATATAGTTCCCGGTGATATTGTTGTCCCGGATCAGTTTATTGATCGCACTCAGGGAAAGCGGACGTCAACTTTTTTTGGTAATGGTGTCGTTGGACATGTCCAGTTCGCTGACCCTGTTTGCAGCGACCTCTCTTCTAAGCTGGTTGACGCTGCCCGGAAAGTAGGTGCTACGGTTCATCAAGGTGGAACCTATATCTGTATTGAAGGCCCGAACTTTTCAACCCGGGCCGAATCGAATCTATATCGTAGTTGGGGTGTTGACGTGATTGGGATGACAAATCTTCCTGAATCGCGCTTGGCCCGTGAGGCAGAAATTTGCTATGGGACGGTTGCGCTGGCCACGGACTATGATTGCTGGCATGATGGGCATGATGATGTTTCTGTCGATGCCGTTATTGCTATAATTCAGCAGAATGTAGCAACAGCAAAGGAAATAATCAGACATGCGGCAGATATGATTGCTGTGCAATCATCATTGAGAAGCTGTGCCTGTGCCGATGCTCTCAAGTTTGCAATTATGACGAATAGAGACATCATCCCTGAAGAAACAAAGATCAACCTTGAGCCAATTATTGGAAAATATATTAAATAAAAGGAATTGATAAAATGAGTATTCTTGTCGTCGGTAGTGTCGCTTTTGATTCAATCAAGACACCCTTTGGAGTTGCGGAGGAAGTCCTTGGCGGCTCTGCCAGCTATTTTTCCACATCATCCAGCTTTTTTACTGAAGTCAGTCTTGTTGCTGTCGTTGGAGATGATTTTCCCCAGAAGCATGTCGATTTTCTCAAGAGCCGTAATATTGATCTTGCCGGACTACAGAGAACGCAAGGGAAAACATTTCGTTGGAAAGGGCGATATGACTACGATTTGAACGAAGCTCATACATTAGAAACTCATCTCAACGTTTTTGAATCATTCCAACCTGTTTTACCGGAAAATTATCGTGACGCAGAGTATGTGTTTCTGGCGAATATTGATCCCGAATTGCAACTGGAGGTTCTTCAGCAGGTTAAAAACCCAAAGCTGGTTGCTTGTGACACAATGAACTTCTGGATTGAGGGGAAAAAAGCTGAATTAATCAAGACCCTTTCCAAGGTCGATATCTTGCTGATTAATGAAGCTGAAGTGCGTCAACTGGCAGATGAACCAAATCTGCTGAAGGCGGCTGATATTGTGCGCGGTTTCGGTCCCAAAACCCTGGTTGTCAAGCGTGGTGAATATGGTGTTCTTATGTTCGGTGAAGGCTCTATTTTTTCTGCTCCCGCATACCCCCTGGAAGAAGTATTTGATCCGACTGGTGCTGGAGATACCTTTGCCGGTGGGTTTGTCGGGTATCTTGCTGCAACCAGAAACCTTGAGGAACAGAATCTACGCAAGGCCACTGTTTTTGGAACGGTTATGGCTTCTTTTACCGTTGAAAGATTTAGTCTTGATCGACTTAAAGAAATAGACTATTCAGAGATTGAAAACCGTTATAAACGGATAAAACTTCTTACGGAGTTTGCTGATATTGACTAAGGACGATAAATTTGTAAGTTAATGAACTCGATAGACTGAAGCTTTCAGAGGAATAATTCATGTTTATTCAGCATAAGCAGCTTAAGAATCTTAACGTCCCTGCAGAAAAAGTAACCCACCTGCACGTTGCCTCAGGTTCTGTACAGTTGGCTTTTGCAGGTTATCCTCCGCAATTATGCCAGGCTTATCTCCTTCAGATTTCAGGAGGGAGTAAGGTTCTGATCGTGGTCGCTTTTTATTTGGAAGAGAGTCAATCATCAATCTTTTTTGTTCCCAAGTTTGGAGAATTGCCGGTTGAAGATGCCGAAGCAGTCTATGAAGAGGGTTATAGCTTTATAGAGTCAATGGGATTTGTTCTCAATGAATCTGATTTCCATTTATTATCTGATCAAAAAAAGCGGTCTTATTGGTCCGCTTTGCCTATTAGTCAATTACCCAAAAATAAGGCTGTTAACAGGTCCGAAGTCTCGATAAAAAAAGATGAAGAAATGCTCAAGCTGCGTCGCCGCAGCCTTGAAAGCCTGGGGCGTTTTTTTGCTTCATTGTGATTTTAATCGGAGGAATTTGATGCTCAGAAGATTGAAAACTGTTCTTATTGTTCTTGTGGTAGGCCTTTGTTCCTGTGCTCCTGTCACTCGTGAAGCAAACCAGGATGTTCAACAGGCAGATACCCATTATAAGCTGGCTATGGCTCATCTCCAGTCTAGAAATCCGACTCTTGCTTTGAAAGAATTGTTGATTGCAGTGAAGCAAGATCCGGAGAACAGTTCAATACACGTTGCTTTAGCTCAGGCTTATCAGCTGAAAAAAGCCTTTCCACAAGCTGAAACGCACTATTTGAAAGCGCTTGATCTAGACAATAATGAACCACGATATCAGAACAATTTGGCGAGTCTCTATCTCGAAATGGAGGAGTGGGAAAAAGCTATTCATTATTTTGATCTGGCTGCGAATAATCTTCTTTTTGCAAATGCCCATGTTGCTGTTGCCGGCCAGGCCTATGCTTATTTTAAGAAGAATGATTTCAATACCGCATTGGATTATGCAACAAAAGCAATAAAGATGTCTCCCCGTTATGCCTCTGCCTATTATCTTAAAAGCGAGATTTATCATGAGATGGGGAATGTTGATCAAGAAAAGTATTCCTTACAACGTGCTATAAGTGTTGCGCCACAATTCATCAGAGCACGTTACCAGCTTGCTATTTTATTATTGCAGGAAAAATCAGTGGATGAAGCTGTCGATCAACTGAAAATAATCCTCGAAGTGTCACCTTCTTCTGAGCTTGGACAAAAGGCAAGCAGTATATTGAAAACATTACCTGACTCTTGATCTTTATCGTCTGGGGCTATAGTGTCAGCGCCCTCAAAAAATAGTTATAACAGAATATAATCATTCAGTTAGGCATCTTGACAGATTGGTACCCACTGTTACACTCGTAGTAAGCGATTAGTTTTCGAGGGTAGCAATGACGACAATCTTAATTGTTGATGACGAACATAATACCCGCATTGGTTTAGTGAAGATGCTCTGTCAGGATGGATATAAAACCGAGTCTGTTGCCAATGGGATAGAAGCTTTAGAGTATCTTGATGAAAAAACGGTTGATCTGGTTATAACAGATATCAATATGCCAAAGATGAATGGTTTCGTCTTTGTCCGCAAATTGAATCAATATTATCCCCCACATAAAAGTCATTATGATGACTGCTTGTATTGAAGAGGATTATGACCTGAAATTAGCTGATCTTGGAGTTTTTGAGTGTTTACATAAGCCGTTTAAGATGGAAAACTTACGCACGATTATTCAAAAAACCTTAACACAACCGTTTTCATTGAGGGGGAGTAATTTTGTTCCCTGACAGGAGGTGACTATGAAAAAAATATCGACAGTTTTAACGGCTATTGATTTCTCTGACAGTTCGGATAATGCGTTCCAGATGGCATTATCATTGGCAAAGAGTTTTTCTGCAAAGTTACTTGTTCTGCATGTTATTAACGAACCTGTCAATTTGCGTGGGTTTTATGTCCCTCATATTTCATTTGAAAAGCTCGAGGAGGAGATTGAAGAGGGTGCTCAGAAAATGATGGAAAGTTTTTGCCGGAGCAATCTGGTTGATTTTACAGATTATGAATGTCTTATTGTTGCTGGATTACCCTATGAACAAATTATTAAACAGGCTGAGGAAAAATCAGCTGATTTGATTGTTCTTGGAACTCATGGCCGGACCGGTATTGATCATGTTCTGTTTGGCAGTACAGCAGAAAAAGTTGTTAGAAAATCTGATGTGCCGGTTTTGACCGTAAAATTAGGAGAATAATCAAGCGAATATATATATTTATTGGTGTCCTGAAATTTTGACAAAAAAGCAGCCGTTATGGCTGCTTTTTTATATGTTTTTTTGCTCAAAATTTTGTCTCTTGCTATAGTTCACATTTAATGACATTTACTTTTAGTTCAAATGAGGTGGACAATGGTTTTTCAGCATAATCCTTTTGCAGGTGAAAGAATTATCGTCGCTGATGATGATAAAACGATTGCCAAGCTTGCAAATTTTCTATTAGAGAAAATAGGGTTCGAAGTTTACTCGGCAGAAAATGGTGAGGAATGTCTGCTGCTGGTTGAAAAATATAGACCCGCCCTGGTCTTACTTGACTATATGATGCCGGTTATGAATGGCTTAGAAGCGCTCAAGAAAATTCGTCAGCAGTATCCGGATACCTATGTGCTCATGTTTACGGGGAAGGGGAGTGAAGAAGTAGCTGTTGAAGTGATGAAGGCGGGAGCGGCCGATTACTTACGTAAACCTTTTGCAAACAACAGCTTGAGAGAAAGAATTAATACAATTCTATCATTGAGGAAGATTGAAATAGAAAATCGTGTATTACTCAAAGAACGGGAGATGTTACAGGGGGAAATTCAGCGTTGGAATTTAAAGCTGGAAGATCGCGTTCGAGAAAAAAGCACAGAATTGGAGCAAGCCCATAAAGAGATTGTTCAGGCGGAAAAACTTGCAACCCTCGGACACATATCGGCAGGTATGGCACATGAAATTCGTAATCCACTCAATTCAATAAATCTGTTTGCTCAAATTCTTCTTTCAAATGAAGGATTAGATGAAGAAAATAAGAATTATGTCTCTAAAATTACTCAAGAGGTAGAGAGGATTGATGATATTTTGGTGCAGATGCTGGCATCTGATCATGACGAAAAAACAACTCAAAAGCCGCTTGATATAGCAGATGTTATCGAGAAGGTGCTCAGAGAGTGCCAACTGAAGATTGATCGTCAGAAAGTTACCCTTAAATTGGATATAGACCGATCAACACCCTCAATTCATGCTGATTTTCTTGAGATTGAACAGATTTTTACGAACCTGGTTGCCAACGCATTATACGAAATGCCTGAAGGTGGTACCCTGACTCTTTTTTTGCGGTCAGATGAGGACAACATCTATGCAGGGGTTTCTGACACCGGCCCCGGCATCCCTAAAGATAATATTTCAAGAATATTTGATCCTTTTTTTACGACAAAAGAAAAGGGTACAGGCTTTGGTTTGTCTGTTGTTCTGCGCATTATAAAAAGCTATGGAGGCAAGATTAAGGTAGAAAACTTGCCTGACTCTGGTGCCGGATTTTTAATTGAATTACCACTATTCCCTCAATCGGTTCACTGAGTTATGGCATTAAAAATTCGTGAAATATCACTTCATCTGGACGAGAAAGAAAGATCGATACCTCATAAAATAGCCACAATTCTTGATTTTGATGTGGAGAAAATCAGACACTGGAAAATCATTAGAAAGGGGATTGATGCCCGTCGTAAACCTGATGTACTGAGAGTCTATACGATAGAGTTCAGTTGTGATGATGAACTCCAATTACTCAAGAACTCGTCCACAGCAACTCTTGAAAAGGTTGAAGATTTTCCTGTTTTTGAAATATCCCCCCTGAAGAAAAAAGCCAAAATATTAATAGCGGGGATGGGGCCTGCAGGTCTTTTTAGTGCCCTGTTGCTTGCTGAAGCTGGTGCCCAGGTTTGTCTGGTAGAGCGCGGCCGACCTGTGGAGGAAAGATTATCTGATGTCCATTCTTTCTGGGCCGGAGGATTACTGAATCCGGAGAGTAATATCCAGTTTGGTGAAGGTGGTGCCGGAACCTTTTCTGATGGAAAATTAACCACTCGCCTGAACCACCCGGGGATGCGCTCGATCTTGCAGAGCTTTGTTAAATTCGGCGCTCCTGAAGAAATTTTATGGCAGGCAAAGCCCCATATCGGTTCTGACCGGTTGCGCTCTGTTCTTATTAATTTCAGAAAACATCTCTTGGCTCTGGGGGTTGAAATACGGTTTTCCAGTTGCCTGACAGATTTTCAGATGAATGTTGGGCATATTGCTGCAGGAGTCATCAATGGCTGTGATTTAATCAAATGCGATCGCCTGATTTTAGCTCTGGGGCACAGTGCGCGTGATACGTATCAGCTTCTGGCTGAAAAAAAGGTTTTATTACAACAAAAATCTTTTGCTGTCGGATTGCGGGTTGAACATCCTCTTGAGCTTATTAATCAGATACAATATGGTCTTTGCACACATCCCCAGTTATCCGCGGCAGATTACAGGCTGGCTTGGAATGACCCGCAGAGTGGTCGCGGTGTATATTCATTTTGTATGTGCCCCGGTGGCCAAGTTGTTAATGCGTCGTCCGAAGAAGGTGGTATTGTTGTGAACGGAATGAGCGATTTCAGCCGCTCAGCAGAGAATTCCAACAGCGCGTTGGTTGTTTCAGTGACCCCCGAGGATTTTGGCAGTGATGATGTATTAGCCGGACTATATTTTCAGAAAAAATGGGAGCAGGCCGCTTACCGAGCAGGAGAAGCTGGATGGAGGGCACCAGCGCAGCCAATGCTGGAGTTTTTAAATGGTCGTGGAGGAGATTTCAAATCATCCTGTCGGCCTGAAGTCATCCATGCCGATTTGCATAAGTGTTTACCCACGTTTGTTACTTCCGGCTTGAGCAGGGCATTACCTGTTTTTAATCAGCGTATGCGCGGTTTTGTTGGACCGGAAGCGACTCTTATCGGTGTTGAGACACGAACATCTGCCCCGTTAAGGATCATTCGAGATGAGCATGGGGAATCAATCAGTCACAAGGGTTTGTTTCCAACCGGTGAGGGGTCTGGTTATGCCGGTGGAATCATGAGCGCGGCACTTGATGGTATGAAAACAGCAACAGAGATAATCAATCGCAGTAATGCTTTTTGAAAAGAGGATATTTTGAACGTGAATAATGAAAAGAAAATCTATATCAATCAAATAAAAGAACGTGATCGGGTTGAATCTATTTTTCTGGTGCGGGATAAAATTACCGCCATGGCTAAAAATGGTAAACCCTATATGACGTTAAAGCTGATGGATCGTACCGGTGAGGTTGAAGGGCGGATCTGGGATCAGGTTGATCGTTTTTCAATAATGTTTGCAAAGGATGATTTTATCCAGGTCAATGCTAAAGCCAGCGTTTATATGGGGAAAATGCAGCTGATTGTCCAAGATTTAACAAAAGTCGATGAAGGTCTGGTTGAGCTTGGGGATTTCCTTCCCGTTTCAAAGCGCTCGGCAGAGGAAATGCGAGAAGAACTTGATCGTGTCCTGGCATCACTTGTCGATCCGCATATAGATGCTTTGCTCCGATCTTTTTTTGACGACCCTGAATTTTTCTCTCTTTACAGCAAGGCCCCGGCTGCCAAAGCTATGCATCATGTTTTTCTTGGTGGCTTGTTGGAGCATTCACTTGCTGTTGTTGCTTTGGCGACGGATGTCGCGGCACGCTATTCACAAGTCAATCGAGATTTGTTGATTTGTGGCGCTTTATTGCATGATGTCGGTAAGGTCAAAGAGCTATCATATGTCCGTTCGTTTGATTATACGGACGAGGGAAAGTTGCTCGGTCACATTGTCATCGGAGTGCAAATGATCGAAGACAGAATTCGCACACTGAGTGATTTTCCACACGAATTATCCATGTTGATTAAGCACCTGCTGCTCTCACACCATGGACAATACGATTATGGTTCTCCCAAAAGGCCTAAGTTTCTTGAAGCCGTTATCCTGAACTTTATTGATGATCTTGATTCAAAAATTAACGGTGTCCAGACTCATATTGATAAAGAGCCCGATCGCGAAGAGAATTGGACTCAATACCATCGTCTTTATGATCGTTATTTTTATAAGGGATTAAAGTCATCTCCTCAGACTAAAAATCAACCGGCAACAGATAAGACTGCAGTTTCTCCGGAACCACAAAACAAGCCTCAGGGTGAAAAGCGGCAGCGTTTTGACCGGCCACTTGGCTCTACTTTAGGAGATCAGCTAAGAGAAAAAAATCTTGACTTGTTTTCAACCTTATCAGGGAAAGGAGAGGTATCTTGATTTTCGCAACTTTACCCACCGGACCACTCGAAGTTAATTGCTACATCATCGGTTGTGAAAAGACGATGAAAGCAGCGGTTATCGATCCAGGTGGAAATGCTGATCGAATTTTACAGCGACTCTCTGCACTCAAGTTACAAACTGTCATGATTATCAATACCCATGGTCATTTTGATCATATTGGCGGCAATGGCGACTTGTTGAAGGCCACCGGTGCTGAGTTAATCATTCATCGCGATGATAGCATTTTACTCGAGCGCGCAGGGGAACATGCTGCCGCTTTTGGTTTGCGAGCAGAGCCTTCTCCTGCACCAACACGTTTATTAAATGGAGACGAGACTCTACAACTGGGGGAACTCACACTTCAGGTTATTCATACTCCGGGACATTCACCGGGGGGAGTATGTCTTTATGTCGATGATTATCTTTTTGTTGGTGATACCTTGTTCGCAGGCTCTATCGGAAGGACCGATTTGCCTGGAGGTCATCATCAATTACTGATTGCCGGGATTAAAGAAAAATTATTACCATTGCCTGAGAACACCAAGGTTTACCCCGGCCATGGACCGATGACGACGATTGGTGAAGAAAAACTCCATAACCCTTTCTTGAGCTGAGGAGTTGGGTATGTTTCAGGGTAAAAGTATTGTTCTTGGAATAAGTGGCGGGATAGCCGTTTATAAAGCGGTTGAGCTTCTACGACTCTTCACCAAGGCTGGTGCGGATGTTCATATTATCATGACAAAGAATGCTTGTGAGTTTGTCACCCCTCTGACATTTCAAACGCTCTCCGGTAATCCGGTACATACCGATCTTTTTAATCTTTCTCAAGAACAGGAGATCGATCATATTTCTCTCGCTGATAGAGCTGATCTTTTTGTCTTAGCTCCTGCGACAGCAAACCTGGTTGGCAAGATTGCTCAAGGTCTTGCTGATGATTTACTCACGACCAGTATTATGGCAACCAAGGCCCCGGTTTTGGTTGTTCCGGCGATGAACAGCAATATGTATGAAAATCCTGTTTATCAACGCAATCAAAAACAACTGGTTGAGTTTGGCTATCATGTTATGGAACCAGCAAGCGGATCACTGGCTTGTGGCTGGGAGGGGAAGGGGAAACTCCCGGATCCTGTAGAAATTTTTGCTGTCGCTGAATCAGTCTTTACACCGAAAGACCTTCTTGGGTGCCATGTTTTAGTGACTGCTGGGCCGACGCGGGAAGCGATAGACCCAGTACGATATGTATCAAATTATTCTTCCGGGAAAATGGGGTTTGCCATCGCAGCAGCCGCTCAGCAACGGGGAGCACAAGTTCTTTTGATTGCTGGCCCCACAGATTTAACCGTACCGGTCGGGGTCCGCTGTATACCGGTTTTTTCGGCAAACGAAATGCATGCGGCTGTTTTTGGTCATCTGGAAAATATCGATGTTGTGGTGAAAGCTGCTGCTGTGGCCGATTATAAACCGGTTGATAGCATGCCCCAAAAAATGAAAAAAACAACGGATGAATTGACTCTGCATCTTGAAAAAACTCCTGATATCCTTGCTGAACTTGGGAAACAAAAGGAGGGCAGGGTTCTGGTCGGTTTTGCTGCAGAAACTGAACGTTTGTTGGCTCACGCGGCTGAAAAGCTACAGAAGAAAAATCTTGATCTGATTGTTGCCAACGATATTACTCAGGAGGGGGCAGGGTTTGATGTTGATACCAATATTGTTCGTTTTCTTCATGCCAATGGGAGGGTTGAAGAGCTGGAAAAGATGAGTAAGGCAGAAGTTGCTCAGCAACTATTGAATCAAGTTGCCCTGTTGTGGAAACTTAAACAGCCGTAAATAAGGGCAGTATTTCATCCGGGTTGGTAATACCCAGTTTAAAGCGGTTGCGTAATTCTTCGAGAATGAGATCTGAATCCTCTTGATGCAGTTTTCCTTCAAGCCAGAGGTAGTTCATGTTTTTTCTGATAAGACTTGCCGCAGTCAAAGCTCTATCTCCAGTAGGATCAGCATTCCAGTAGGGGCTGCTTTCATCGCCAAGAATGCCGTTGACGGCCTCAAGTCCCATGGCCATATATTCATTATGCTCTTCTTCTTCAAATTTCCATTTGGATCGTTCAGAAATTGAATTGATAAGCTTATGCCAATTTTGCAGCCGTGTGACCAACATCATGGAGTTAAAAATTTTTTTATTGGTTCGAAAAGAAAAAATAGTGTCAGACAGAACCTTATTTAACATCCTGTCATTTTGCCGGTTATCCTGCTTGGCCAATAGCCGCGCCGTTTCCCAGGTTTCATCGCGAACTCCGATATCAGCACGAATTTCCCAGTAAGCATGATTGAGGAGAGTCGTATTGTAGGTCATTGCCAATTTATAAGGGACAAAATAATTGTGTGCTATGGTGTCTGCTGCCAAGTGCGCCAGATACCCGTAAGCACAAGCTTGAGCTGCGGGATTTTCTCGCTTGCTTTGTGCGAGAAGCTTGCGACCAATACGCCAGTTGTGGCAATGTTCCAAATGATGGGTATGTTTTTTTCCTAAGGTAATATCTGCAGCAATACAGCCGTACAGGAAATCCATAGGGTGAGTCGCCAGAAGGGCCTGGAGGACTGCTGGTAGCGCTTCCGGTGCAGCCAGCAAACGTAAGCCCAGCCCCAGGTGAACACCGGCACCCCAAGCAAATGCATTGACGGGAAATACGAGTAGTAATAATAACAACAATACGAAAAGGCGGTACATCTCGCCTCCAGGGTCAAATGTAAATGTCAGATGAATTATACCACAAATGTCATGAAGCGATCTCGCAAGGACGAGCTATTCTTGAAGATTTACAACAGTGGGGCTTTGAGTCGATTATAACATCTCCGCAGGAAGAGCCTGTTCCAATGGCTATTCAGCCGGACAGTGCTTTGACGCCGGAGAATACCAATACTCTTTCTGAGATGGAAATCAATTTAAAAAATTGCTGTCTTTGCCCACTTTCAAAACAACGTAAAAATATTGTTTTTGGAGCCGGAAATCCACAGGCAAGACTGGTTCTGGTTGGCGAAGCACCAGGACGTGAAGAGGATCAGCAAGGGATCCCCTTTGTCGGTGAAGCGGGGAAATTGCTGGATAAGATTCTTCTGGCGATGAATCTCTCCCGCGAAGAGGTTTATATCTGTAACGTTCTCAAATGTCGACCGCCTGGTAATCGAGATCCTCAAGCGGATGAAATAGCCGCTTGCGAACCTTTTTTAAAACAACAGCTTGCTTTGATTCAACCGGAGTTGATTATAACGCTTGGCCGTTTTGCAGCTCAGGAGTTGTTGAAGACGACAGCACCTATTAGTAAATTACGTGGAAAATGGCATGAATATGAAGGGATTCCGCTTATGCCGACTTTTCATCCCGCCTATTTGCTGAGAAATCCTTCAGGGAAGAGGCCTGTCTGGGAAGATATGAAAAAGGTGATGCAGCGTTTAAATTGACAGTGTGTCAGGCAAATATATTGAGATAAGTTCCGGGAGGAGGAGTGTCTACTGATGTCATTTGGTATTTGTCGAAGGATGAATCGTTATGTTGTACCCTGCTGTTTTGATTTTCATCATCAGCATCAAGGATGACATTGAACCCCTGATTTTGCTTATGAACGGTGCTTGATGCAGCGTTGTATAGGTCCACGTATTCAGCATCAATAATCTGTGAAGATGCTGAATTTTTGTGGTAACTATCATTTGCCTGTTGAACCCTCTGCCGCTTTTCAATCTGATTGGCAGAAGATTCTGTCGCTTTAGAGACAGGCAGTTTGAGTGGATCTAAAATATATGTAGGATTGATACGCATATTTGTTCTGTTTTTTGTTTAAAAAGTTAGTTTTAATTCACTCTGTAACTATAGAAAAAACAGCAATATTTTACAAGTGACAACATCAATATGATCTTGTCAATGGTTCGTTAAATTTATTCTGTCTCAGGTTTCTCTGTTTCAATTTTAATTCTTTCCCACCCTTTTGACTGCATACAGATACGGAAGAAGCGTTCCAGATCATCCTGTTGTTGTAAAAAACTATAGTGGTGGATGCTGGACAATGAATGATACTGGTTCCATGCATATGGTTTGTAATGTCTTCTTCCATAGAAGGGTGAAAAAAATGGGAAGCGGTACATAGAGTAATAGTCGTAGAAATAATTAATCTTTTTAACTTCAGATTGAGCCAGCTCACGACATATTTTCTTGTCCTGTAGGAGCAGTAACTCTCCTTGCTTTTCAGGATGCTGCCAGGTCCAGTGACCACTTCCAGCACACCCGCTGAAAAACAGAATCATGAAAATAAGTGAAAAACGACCCAATAAAAATTTAATCCTGTCTGGATTTCTTCGTCTCATACCTTCATTATAACCGATTGGAAGTCAACTTTGTAAGGGCTTCATTTTCTTTCTTATTCTCTAATTATAATTATGAGTTCAATATGCGCCTTCTCCATACTGCTGACTGGCATCTGGGCCGGATTTTCAATAAACAATACCTGACTGAAGATCAACGCCATATTCTCAACCAGCTTGAAGACTACCTTCAACAAACCCCTCCTGATGTATTGGTGATAGCGGGAGATATTTATGATCGCAGTATTCCCCCTGAGGAAGCCATCAACCTGTTGGATACATTTCTCAGTAAAGTTGTCTTGCAATTGAAAATTCCAACAATTCTCGTAGGTGGGAACCACGACGGGCAACAACGGATGAGCTTTGGTTCGAAATTGATGGAAGATGCAGGTCTGTATGTTGTCGGGAGTATTTCCTCTGACCCGGTACAAATTTGTCTTCACGACGAACATGGACCTGTTTACTTTTACCCGATTCCTTATGCGACCCCGTTTGGTTGTCGGGATCTTTTTTCAGATGAAGAGATCAAGACCCATCATGACGGTATGGAGAAACTGATTGCTGAGGTGAAGGAAGTTCATCCATCAAAGAAGCGAAGTGTTCTCATCACCCATGCTTTTGTGGCTGGTGGCGAAACTTCAGAATCGGAACGTTTACTCGGGGTCGGAGGAGCGACAGATGTTTCTCCCGGACTCTTCAAAGAGTTCGACTATGTGGCCCTCGGGCACCTGCATCGTCCGCAACAGGCCGGTTCCGAATTTATCCGCTATTCTGGATCATTGCTCAAATATTCTTTTTCGGAAACAGACCATCAGAAAGGGATGACCCTCGTTACCTTAAATCGTGACGGGTTTGTTGAGGCTAAACAGATTAGTTTTACCCCGCTACGAGATGTGAGAAAAATCGAAGGAAAGTTTGTTGACCTGCTTGAATCGGGACGAATGTATCCCAGTGACGATTATCTGCAGATTACTTTGCTCGATAAAGGGGCAATTCTTGATCCGATGCCGAGATTGCGGGAATTTTATCCCAATGTTTTAGAAGTTCGCCGCAAAATTCATACCGACCCCGATCAACGGCAGCTCCTTAATGAACAGAGAGATTTTAAGTCCCGTTCGGTCGAAGATCTGTTTGCTGATTTTTTTCAGCAGGTCACAGATGAAAGCTTAAGCGATGATCAAGAAAAAGCTTTTGCTGCGGTTGTTAACACTGACAGTAGCCATGCAGGAGGTTCCGAATGCGACCATTAAAACTATCCCTTGTCGCTTTTGGACCTTATGCAAACAGACAGGTTTTTGATTTCAGTGAACTGGGAGACAACAACCTGTTTTTAATTACCGGCAATACCGGCTCGGGTAAGACGACCATGTTTGACGCTATGAGTGTGGCTCTGTTCGGGGAGAGTTCTGCCGGTCAGGATGGCCGTCTGGCGCGTGATCTGCGGAGTGATTTTGCTCAAGGGGATGTTCTGACTGAGGTGACTTTTGATTTCAGTCTGGGGGATGGAAAAATATATCGAAGTTATTACGCACCGGAGCAGGAACGTCCTAAAAAAAAGGGTGACGGGCTGGTAAAAATAAGTGCTTCTGCCTCTGTCCACGCGATCTCCTCTCAAGGAGATTCTGAATTGCTGGCTGAAGGGGTTCGATTCACCAAAGAAAAAATTGAAGGGTTGCTGGGGCTAAATTCAAATCAGTTCCGTCAAGTTGTCATGTTGGCCCAGGGGCAGTTCCGTGGGTTGCTGGAAGCGGATTCACAGAGTCGGGAAAAGATTTTCGAAACTCTCTTTGGTACCCAGTATTATGTTCAGATAGAAAAAAGATTGAAAGAGCAGGCTGTCGAAATTCAGCGTTTACATCGGGATGCTCAAGGAAAACTGCAAACTATTTTGGAGGGAGCTGAATACTCAACCTTGCAGGCATTTAAGGGGGGGATAAAGAATCTGCAACAGCGGATGACTGATGTGATTCACAAAGAGCACAGCGCAGAAAAAATAAGACAACGTGCCCAACAAAATTTTGATGCAGGGAAATCTGACAACGAAAAGTTGAAAGAATTAGAGACAAGCCAGAAAGCTTTGGAAGAACTTCAGAATCAGGCTTCTGTGTATAGAGAGAAACAGAACATTTTGCAGCAGGCGGAATCAGCGGCAAACATCCTGCCTTATTACAATGGTCGAAACACGCGACAGTTTGAAGTCACCCAGGCAGAGAAACGGTTAACTGAAAACAGGGAGGCAGCAGACCGGGCCAAAGTTGAACAAGAGTTGGCAGCAGCAGCTCTCAAGGTAGCGCATGGCAGGCGACCTGAGTTGGAAGAAAAAAAACGGCAGCGGCAATCTTTTGAAGAGAAGGTGGTAAAGCTTGAGGAATATCTGCAATCCAGAAAAGAGCTTAAAACCGCTGAAGATCATGATGTAACAACCAAAAAAAAATATCTTGAGGCAAAAAATGATCTGAATGCTTTGCGGCACAAATTACGGAATATGCGGCAGGAAATACTTGCCCTGCGCAAGTTGGATCAAAACCTGGATACTGTAGAGTCTTCAGGCAAAGCTGTCAGAGCTTTGATTGATACTCAGAATGAAATTCAGGAGAACACAGCCATAGTTAATCTTGCAACACAACGTGTTGAAACCCTAAAGGGTGAGCTTAAAAAGGCCAAACTGCTGAAGCAAGAGATGCTTTCTGTCTGGTTAACAGATCAGGCGGTAAGAATCGCTGCAACTTTACAGCCAGGGAGTCCCTGTCCCGTTTGTGGTTCAAAAGAACATCCAGACCCTGCTCTTCATACTGATAAGAATATTACGGATGCTCAATTGTCAGAACTGGATGAACAGATTGCTCTGGTTGAAGAACGTCTTGAGTATGAACAAGAGGCTTTGGTTCTGAAACAGGATGAACAAAATAAACGGTTGAGTCGCAAAGAAACTCTGGAAAAAACCTTGGGAGACGAGAAAAATATACCTATTGATATTTTGATCCAGCGTCTGCAATCTCTCAAGGAAACGTATCTTGCTGTGACTCATAACAGGCAGGCAGTTCTAGCATTGGAGCAGAAGATTAGCGCAGAAGAAAAACTTGAAGAAGAGATCCAAGCAGTTCTGGAGCAGGAGCAGGGGGCTTGGCAAAAAGCAGAAAATGAAGTCACAAGACAGGTGACTCTTGTTGCAACTCTTGAACGCGAACTACCAGAGCAATACCGGGAGCCTGGATTTTTAACGGAAAAAATAAATAATCTGGCTCTGCAGATTGAAAATTTTGAAAATGAACAGCAACAGCTGGAAGAAAAATATCAGTTGGCAAATGAGGTTTACACTACGACAAAGGAGAAGGTGAGTAGTGCCGTTGAAGATTTAAGACGCTGTGAAACAGCATTGTCTGAGGCTGTCAACAATTACAATTCAAAGTTTGAGACCTCAGCTTTTGCAGATGAAGCGGAATTTCTAGCGGCAATCCTCACAGAGGATCAAATTTTTGAACTGAAAGATACGATTGAGACGTTCAGCGCAAACTTCGCAATGGCTGTCGACAGGCATAAACAAGCGGTCACGGAAACAACCGGGCTTGTCTTTGCCGATCTCGGAAAGTTGCAGCAGATTCTGGATGCCGCCATTGCAGAATTTAACCAGCAAACGGAACAGCGAGTTGTTATGCAAACAACTTTAGAAGCTAAAGAAAAAGAGCTTTACAGAGCAGAACAAGAGCAAAAAAATATTGATAAATTTGATATTCAATACCAGACTTTAGGGCGCATAGCCGATGTTGCAAGCGGCAACAACAACAGAAGAACCTCTTTTCATCGATTTATTTTGCAGACTTTACTGGATGAAGTTCTGGAAGTTGCTTCCCAACGCTTATTGAAAATGACTGATCAGAAATTTTATTTGTCGCGGGATGAAGGGCTTCGTGATGCTCGCAAGCAGTCAGGACTTGATCTGATTTTAACTGATACTTTTACCGGAACACAGCGATCAGTTAAATCTCTGTCCGGGGGGGAAGGATTCCTTGCTGCTTTGTCGCTAGCTCTTGGTCTCTCTGAAGTGGTCCAGGCTCACGCTGGTGGGATCAGACTTGATACAATATTTATAGATGAAGGGTTTGGAAGCTTGGATCCAACGGCACTGGACCAAGTGATAGATGTTCTGAATAAACTTTCTGGAGAAGGTCGCCTGGTCGGTATTATTTCTCACGTTCCAGAATTAAAACAACAAATTGGAGCTCAGCTTCAGGTTAGGGAAGGTTTGAATGGCAGCTCAGCTGTGTTCAGAGTTTGAAAATGATTTAAAAATTTGTTTATTTTAAATAAAATATATTATAGAATGCCGTTTGTCTTATTATCTTTTAGAAAATAATAGAACCTTGTGGTGGAGGAACAGATGGCAAAAAAGGTTAAATTCGGCATATCGCAAAAACTGCTATTGACGTTGCTGGTGGTTGCTTTAATTCCTTTAGTGAGTATTTGGTTTATCAGTTATCAGAGTAATACACGCTTAACCGAAGATAAAGTGAATCAGGAGCTGGCGGCAATCAATAATAATCTGATCACTCATGTTGATGGTTGGGTAGACATGAATCAACGAATGCTGAAGCAGAATGCCTCACTCAACGAAATGCAGTCAATGCAGGCACGTTTTCAGAATCCTGCACTTGAAACCATTACCAAGTACTATGATTGGGCCTACCTTGCCTTTACCGTTGACACCAAAGGCAACAATATCGGTCGTAGTGATGGCAAAAAAACTAAATATTATGGTGATCGCTCGTATTTTAAGCAGATTATCGATGGAAAACAGTTTGGCAAACAAATTCTGATAGGGAAAACATCAGGAAAGCCGGCGATGGTTCTTTCAACCGGAATCTTTGATGCAGCAGGAAATCTTAAAGGCGTTCTCGCTCAGGCTATGACGCTGACAGAGCTTTCCGGAAAAATTGTCAGCAATAGAATCGGCAAGACAGGTTTCACTTTTCTGGTTGATGAAAAGGGAGAAGTTATCGCTCATCCGGACGCTGAAACAACACGTTCACGGGTCGATCTGAGTAAACACCAAGCTCTTAAAGCTTTAGCTCAAGGACAGGAGACCTCTATTTATGAGGACTTTAACGGTGACAAAATTGTTGCTGTCGCGCAGAAAACGGCTCAGGGCTGGACGATGGTCAGTCAACAGAATTATGCTGAAGCGTATCGAGTGATCAAGGTTGAGAACCAGAAAGCTCTTTATCTGTTAATTGCGACTTTTATCATTGTTTGTCTCATCGCTGTTTTATTGTCACGTTCATTAACAGCACCAATCCGTGATTTGACCGAAATCGCAGATAAATACAGTCAAGGTCAGCTTGATCTTAAAATTACCGGGTTAGATAGGAACGATGAAATCGGTCAACTCAGTCAGGCGATTGAGCGATTAGGAACCAGTATTCGCATGGCAATCAGTCGCTTGCAAAAAAAGAAATCTTAACGTCTGATTTTATGGCAAGCCCTGGAGCAGAACCATTTCTGCTCCAGGGCTAATGATCATTTGTACCTCCTTCTTTTAGCTTCCTTTCAAAAAATATCCTCATAAATTTATTCCCATTTATCTTCCATCTGCTAAGATGTAAATTCTCACAAACAACATTTCTTAAGGGTTTATTGGGTGACGGATTCTCATCAAAGGGTTAGTTCCGCTGCAGCTGATGGTGCGTTAGTTCTGACAGTCAACAAGCGGTTGTTCAGGTATTTACGTGATAGATTTGACCAGTATATGCTTGATAAAGGAAAAAGCGTCTGGTCTACACCCCTGATAGTCAGTTATGAAGCTTGGTTAAGTCAGTGCCTCTCCGATCTTGGAGAAAGTTGGCGTTTATTATCTCATCATCAGCAACAATGTCTCTGGGAAGAGGAAATAGCAACGTCTTCTCGAGGTTCAAATCTGGAATTATTGCAGCTATCCAAGACGGCTGAAAAAGCTCTGCAAGCTCATCAGTTACTTAATCAGTACCATCTCACTCTTGACAATCAATCGCTAACAGAGGATCAGCGGATTTTTCATGTCTGGCAGCGTCGTTACCGGAAACGCTGTCAGGAACGGGAATGGCTTGATCAAAGCAACTTGCCAGACCGAATCATCGCGGCTCTGGAAAATGGCCAGCTTCAACTGCCGGAACAAATTTTGTTATTTGGCTTTGATCAGTTTTCACCTGATTTATTGCAATTGCTGGATTCACTTGAAGCATCCGGGAGCAGCTGCGAAATTGTCACTGTAGAAGCCGATGATGCAAAAATGATGAGTTTTGCGGCTGAAACCAACCACAAGGAGATAGAATTTGCTGCACGCTGGGTACGTTCTTTACTTGATCAAAAAGCTAAGTCAATTGGTGTGGTTGTTCCTGATCTGCATATGCGCCGACGGCAGATTGAGCGTATTTTCAGGCAACAGATTGATCCTGTTTCTACGATATCACTGGATGGTGATGATTCCATTTTCAGCTTGTCTCTGGGGGGATCATTGGTAGACCAGGGTGTTGTTTATGCCGCACTTGAATGTTTAGGATTAGGCCGTCAGATCACCCTGGATCAGATTTCTTTTTTACTTCGGACCCCTTATCTTGGTGGTGCAGGCAGTGAGGCTGATAGTCGTGCTCAGTTTGATAAAAAAATTCGCTCTTTCCGGCAACAGAAGTTTTCTCTTTCCGGATTGTTAAATGCTATTGCAGAAAATTCTGAGCTGGAAATTTTTTCAAATATTCTAAAAAAACTTCACCGCTGTCAGCAAGACAATGACAAACATTTTCCTGGGGTCTGGGCTGCCCGTTTTTCTGACGAACTTTATACGTTAGGTTGGCCGGGAGATCGTTCATTGCTCAGCAGTGAGTATCAGGCAATCAAAGCCTGGCAGGAAAAAGCATTGTCCGTTTTAGTTTCTTTGGATCGGTTGCTGCCGCCAATAGATCGCAAACGGGCTCTTAATTTGCTGAACCGAATTAGTGGCGATATTGAATTTCAACTGGAAGGGTCCGCGGGGCCGGTCCAGGTTGTTGGTTTATTGGAATCTTCAGGGCTGCATTTTGATCATCTCTGGGTCATGGGAATGGGGGAAACCGTTCTCCCGGCACGACCGCAACCAAACCCGTTTATCCCCTTGAAATTGCAACAGTTGAACGATATGCCGCATTCAAGCCCTGCACGTGAATTGGAATTTGCTGAACAGGTTATATCTCGTCTCAAGGCCGCCAGTCCTGATATTGTTTTCAGCTATCCTCTGAGAGATGGGGATTGTGACTTGCGTCCAAGTCCACTTGTTCCTTTTTGTACTGAAGAAGATCGTCCCACTTTCGCTGAGTTCAATGATTTGTCGTCCCTGATCCAGTCATCTCATCAGCCGTTAAGTAAAAAAGACGATTGGTATGGTCCCTCCCTTCACAAGAAATTTGTCGAAGGAGGTACGGGCTTACTCAAAGACCAGGCTCATTGCCCTTTTCGGGCATTTGTCCATCACCGTCTACACGCACAGGGTTTTTCTGAACCCACACCAGGCATCTCTCCTATGGCTCGTGGTGATCTGGTGCATCTGACACTTGAAAAGATTTGGAAGCAGTTACAGAATCGGAATCATTTGCTTCTGCTTAGCGATCAAGAACGAATTGATTTGATTCAATTGATGGCTGAAAATTCATTCAAGCTCTATTTCAAGGGACGATCTGTGCCGGTAGCAGAATTGCTGAAACTGGAGATTGAAAGAGTGACTATCCTTATCCGGGAGTGGCTGGAAAAAGTTGAAATAAAGCGTGATTATTTTCAGGTGCTTGAAACTGAGAAACAACATATTGAACAGATTGGTCCTCTTAATATTCGGATCCAGATTGACCGTATAGATCAACTTGAAAATGGTCGTTGTATCGTCATTGATTATAAAACCGGAGCTGATCTGCATGCTGAAGATCTCCTCAGCAAGCCTTTGATTGAGCCGCAACTGCCAATCTATGCTGTTGCAGATTCCAAGTCTGCCGTAGATGGTGTTGTTTTCGCGAAGGTGAGACGAGGAGAAAGTCGATTTATTGGTGTGGTGAAAGAAAAAGGACAGTTGGGTCGTGTCCGTGATCTGTTGTCGTATCCTCAAGCAAAAGATTTGGGCGTTACCAGCTGGGATGAACTGTTGCTTTTCTGGCAACAACAGCTTGCCCAACTTGCTGATGATTTTGTTGCCGGGAAAGCGACTGTCAACCCTTATGATTTAGTAAAAAGTTGTCAGTACTGTGACTTATCAGGCCTCTGTCGTATTCAGGAAACGGATTCTCAAGCTGGAGTCACAGATGATTGCTGACATTCAACAACGCGCTGCCGCAATTGATGTCAGCCACTCCTGTATTGTCCAGGCCCCGGCGGGATCCGGTAAAACTGAGCTGTTAATTCAGCGGATTCTGGCTCTGTTGGCTGTCGTTGAAAAACCTCAACAAATTCTTGCCATTACTTTTACAAATAAAGCTGCCGCTGAAATGCGCAGGCGACTGCTGCAAGCTCTGGAAGGCGCACGGGATAAACGCTGTCCGGAAGAATCACATGCTGCAAAAACCTGGACCCTTGCGCTTAAAGCTTTGCAACACCATGGAGATAATCTACTGCGCAATCCTGCGCAACTGAATATTCAGACGATTGACAGTTTCAATGTTGCTCTGGTGCGGAAGATGCCTTGGGTTTCCCGTTTTGGAAGTTTACCTGAGATTACTAAAGATGCGGATACTCTTTATCGATCAGCTGCAGAAAAACTGTTATCCCGACTTGAGAATGGAGGGGCAGGACAACAGCAGGTGAAAGTACTGCTTCGCCATCTGGACAATAATGTTGTTCTGGTTAGTCAGCTATTGGTTGATATGTTGCGGCAACGAGATCAATGGTTGCGGCATATGCTTAAAAAAGATGAAAATTCCCGGCAAAGTTTACAACAGGGCCTCGAACATCTCTGCAGTGATTATTTAAAAGCGCTAGAACAGCAGATTCCTTCTGTTTTGATCCCAGAGTTGTTGTTTTGCCTTAACTTCTCGGCAACGAATCTGAATGAGGCAACAGCCTCTGCCTGTAAATATTACGATGCTCTACCGGGAACGGAATTTGGGGATCTTGCCTCTTGGTTGAATGTGGCCGATCTTCTCCTGACCTCTGCCGGCGATTTGAGGAAAACTGTGACAAAGAAGAATGGTTTTCCTTCAGGTACAGAAAATCAACCGGCCAAGAAACGGATGGTTTCTTTGCTTCAACAGCTGGATCCGGATTCGGCTTTTATTTCCCGGTTGGCAGGGATCAGAAAACTGCCTCTTGCCGGCTATTCTGATGGTCAGTGGTTGCTGCTGGAAACGCTAATCGAACTCCTCCCTGTTTTGGTCGCTGAACTCTGGCTGGTGTTCCGGTCCCATGGACAGGCGGATTTTGCTGAAATTGCCCTTAAAGCGAATCAAGCTTTAGGCGCAGCCGATGATCCAAGTGATCTCCTGCTACAGATTGATCATGATCTACATCATATTCTGGTTGATGAATTTCAGGATACATCCAGATTACAATATCAATTGTTGAATACTCTGACTTCAGGATGGAGCGAAGGAGATAACCGGACTCTGTTTTTAGTGGGTGATCCAATGCAGTCAATCTACCGCTTTCGTGAAGCAGAAGTCGGTTTGTTCCTGCAGAGTTTCAAAGGTGTTTTTGGTGACGTATCGTTGCGATTACAGCCTTTACAGCTATGCTGTAATTTTCGTTCTCAAAAAAATATTGTGGACTGGATAAATGCCGGTTTCAGTACAATTTTTCCTGCGGCAATGGATGCAGCAAAAGGAGCTGTTCCGTTATTCCCGGCAGTCGCCGTTAAGTCCGCTCTGATTGGAGATTCTTGTCAGGTTTTTCCATTTATTGGCCGAAATGATGCAGCTGAAGCTTTACAGGTGCTGGAACTCGTACAACAAAAACAAGCTGAAGACCCGGAGCAGACAATAGCTATTCTGGTCAGAGGACGAAATCATTTGCGCGAGATCATCCCGTTACTTCGCCAGAATGAAATTTCTTATCAAGCTCAGGATATTGATTTACTTGGTGCCAGACCCGCGGCTCTTGACGTTGTCCATCTGACGCGGGCGTTATTGCATCGCGCTGACCGCTTGTCCTGGCTGGCTGTTTTGCGTGCTCCCTGGTGCGGTTTAACCCTTGAAGATTTACATACCCTGGCTGCCGACAATTGGCTCCAGACCATCCCCACATTGCTTGTTGATGAAAAGTTGAAACAACAATTGTCTGCTGATGGACAACGACGTCTGCAAAGAGTTTTACCAATTCTTCAAGCCGGACTGAAACGACGTGGCAGTATTCCCCTGCGCCAGCTCATTGAAAGTTGCTGGTTGGCGCTGGGAGGTCCGGCTAGTACGACACCGGCAGGCTGTTCGGATGCACACATGGTTTTTGATTTACTTGATACTCTCGATAAAGGGGGCGATATCGAAAGTTTTGAAAGACTTGATCAGGATTTGAAAAAAATCTTCGCTGAACCGGATAATGCCATTAACAGTAAATTGCAAATCATGACCATTCATAAAGCCAAGGGCCTGGAGTTTGACACGGTTATTATCCCGGGATTGGGTAAATCTACGGGCAGAGCTGAAAATCCTCTGTTGCGTTGGCAGGAACATCCGGAATACGGTTTGTTATTGGCCCCCGTCTCAGAAAAAGGGAGTCAGGAAAAAGATCCAATTTATCAGCTCATTGCCCATTTAGAACAGGAGAAGCAGGATTTAGAAATTGGAAGGCTCCTGTATGTTGCGACAACCCGTGCTATTCGTCATCTGTATTTACTTGGACATGCAGAACAGGACAGTCGTGGTGAGCTTAAGCCAGGGCGTGGTTCGATGTTGGAGAAACTCTGGCCACTTTGTCGCGATCATTTTCTTCAATGTGAACCTGACATTGAAATTGTTCCAAATGAATTCAGGCCACCGCAGCTGCAGAGGTTAGAATCAGGGTGGTCGTTACCCGTTGCTACTTCTGTTCTTTTTCCTGTTCCAGCTAAAACCAAAACGGCTTCATCAGAATTTCAGAACGGTGAAATTTTCAGTGGTTGGGAAAATCCTGTTCATCGTCACGTGGGAACACTGGTGCATTTACAACTGGAACAAATCAGCAAGTTTGGTTTTGCTTTTTGGTCAAGCGAGAAGAAGCCCGATTTAATGAAAAGAATCGAGCAATCATTAGCCCATTTAGGTGTCGCCGGTTCAGATCTTTCTGAAAGCACAGAAAAAGTTTTTGACACTGTTAATAAAACTTTGAAAAGTGAACGGGGACAATGGATTCTCAGTCAACACCATGACCATAAATGTGAACTTTCACTGACAGGAGTCGTTCAAGGTCAGTTATATCATGTTGTGATAGATCGCACCTTTGTGGCAGATGGCATTCGTTGGATCATTGATTATAAAACAAGTACACCGAGGGCAGGGGAGAGCTTGCCGGCTTTTCTTAGACGTGAAGCTGAGCATTATCGCGAACAACTCGGTGTATATGCCAATCTGTTGGCAGATCAGAGTCAGGACTTTCCTATCAAAGCCGCTCTCTATTTTCCCGCTCTGGATGGCTGGTACGAGTACTAATCTGTCTGCCGGAATTTAAGTTCAATTAAAAGAAGTTGAAATTGAATAATTGCTTAAAATATCCCCGGTAAGATAACTTTTTTGCGGATTCACCTTGACCAGACTTTTAATGTTCTGGGGTGCCAGGTGGAGACGAAACGTTGACTCTTCCCGGTTAACCAAAGTCAGATCAATGTTTTTCTTCATTGACCCTATGCGCATTTCTGTTTCAATGACATAGCACCACTCTCTATCGCCATCAGCAAAAGAGACAAGACGTCTTGTTTTTACCGGCATGACAGAGTAGACCTCAACGTCATTATTATCCTGAATAGGGTGAACACCGAAACTGATCATCAGATCTTCACCTTCTTTAAATGTAGAAAAATCAAATATATTTAAAATTGATTGCTTTGATTCCATGACTACTTGTGCTTCAATTGCGTGAATTTTTAATGCTGGAAAGGACACCCACTCACACCAACCAATATCTAATAATAGTGAGTTTTTATTTTTCTTCATCTGTTTCGACTCCCCATATATGTGTTTATTTTAATTTTAAGAATCATACCGTGCGAATCGCAAAAAGTAAATTGTTCTAATATTAAAATTTAAACGAATATTCTCTATAAAAAACATAGTATTTACAGCCTTCTAGGATCTATCCCTGTGAACATAGCTTCCTGTTTCTGGGGGAGAATTCCTTTTACAGTTAAATGGCGATGATTACGGTTAAGTCTGAAGGAGGGCCATGGCAAGATGTAGGATATTGTTATGGAATTTTTCCAATAATGGATTGCTTTCTGGGGATTCCAGCAGTAGATTATGAGCTTAATCTTATACTTTGAGGGAAGAAACTGAAATAGTGACTCAGTTGTTGAATGTTTTTCGGGGGAAAATGGTATGTCAACACCGGTGAAATTTAGTATTTATATCGTTATTGCAGTCGTGATTTGTGCTGTCGTTCTGTCGGTTACCGTCAAGACGCAAGTCACCCCGGGAAAAGTTAGAAAAACCCTCCTACCTATACTTGAAAAAACTCTGGATCGAAAGGTTGATTTCGGAGAAATTTCTATTGGTTTATTCACAGGCATTGTGGTGTCGGACCTCAGTGTTAAGCAAAAAAATGCCAAAGATATTTTTTTTACCGTTGAATCAGTGGAGCTACATTATCGTTTTTTATCACTTTTACTTGGTGATATTATCTTTGATCGGGTTTATTTTGATCGGCCTGTTATTTCCTGTATTCGTCTGGCAGAAAATCAATATAATTTTAGTGATTTACTTCCTACGAATTCACCCGGCAGTGACATTAAGACCAGTTTGATAAAAAGTAAAATTTCGGGAGTACTATCAAGCACTTTTAATCTGCTGATAAAAGAAATTATTATTAATGATGGGACCCTTCAGTTTATTGATAAACTCAAAAACCCAACATCCCCGTTCCGCTACACTCTGAACAATCTAAATATAAAAGCGCGACAGATAGCTTTTGATAAATCTTTTCCTGTCGATTTTTCTGCGATTGTCAATGGGGCAAATATCGATATCTCGGGACGTTATGACCTCTCACAGAGAGTCGGTGATTTAACCATTCATCTGGCACCACTGGATGTGCTTCCCTTTGCGCCATATTACCGGGACAGTTTCCCCGGCAAGATAGGTTCAGGAAATTTAGCATTGAAGCTGGAGGTTGATCTACAACCACATCTGATTTCATCAAAAGGAATGATTGTTTTTGACGACGTCGATTTAGTCTTCAGAAATCAACCGGATGCCGCTTTAAAAAACACAAGTTTCACTGTGGATTATGCTGTGAATTATGATGTTGCCAAACAGTATCTGGATGTATCGACTTTGTTATTGAACTTCAATGGGATTAACCTTGGGGCCGAAGGGAATGCGACACATTCCACGACTGACCCTTTTCTTGTCTTTACTCTGTATTTAAAAAAAATAGACTTGCGCGAAGTGATGCAAAGCATTCCTGCTGATTTGACCAGGAAATATCAAAAGTACAGTTTTGCAGGCCTTGTTGATGGTCAGATTGATTTAAGGGGGAATCTGAGCAGCGGGACTCAATTGCTGAAATCAGGAAATCTGCACTTGTCTGATATAAGAGCCAGCACGGAAAATTTTCGTGCCGGGGTCAGCGGAGATATTGTTTATGAGGACAATCTCTTGCAAACACAAAATTTAAAACTGCAATATGGAGATCAACAAGCCATGTTGCAGTTTAAAGGAGCGACTTTGCCGGAAGGAATTTTCCAAGGAGACTTTATTCTGACGGCTGACGCACTGGATATCGAAAAGTTACTGATTTCTCAAAAAAATGGAGAAAAGGAATTCGATGTAAATGACCCTCCGGTTCAACGTCAACGCACTTTGTCTGAGGATATAGGACCTTTCAATGTTCCTGTGAATATTAACGGTGATGTAGCCATTAATCGCCTGCTCTACAATAATTTGCAGTTCGACAAAATGACAGCGCGTATGAGTCTTAAAGATAATTATCTGGTCATTAACAATCTGGACGGGCAGCTTGCAGAAGGTCAATTGAAAGGTTCTGCCGTCATTAATCTGGCAGTGCAAGGACTTGCTTATCAGGGGGGAATGACGGTTAACCAATCGAAAGCTATGCCACTCATTACCGGTCTTTTCCCAAGTTTCGAAAAGAATATATCAGGGGTTGTGCAAATTCAGAATACGTTTTCCGGTAGAGGAACTAAATTCGAAAATTTTTTACGCCATTTAAATCTTAATGGAAAATTCAGTCTGATCAATGGAGAAGTCAGTGGGGCATCATTGCAGGATGAGCTGGCAGACTTTCTTGGCAGTCCTGATTTGAAAACATTAAGTTTTGAATCTTTGACAGGTCAGTATGATTTTAAAAATGGTACTGTACACTTCAATAGTCGCCTCGATAGTTCCACGGCTAAAGTTAATCCTGTCGGAACGATGAAGAGTGACGGTCAGGTTGATTTGTCCTTAGATATCAGCGTTGCACCTGAAATACTCAAAAAAATAAAAGTGAATAGCCATTTGAAAAATACGATATTAGATGCCAATGGGTGGGGCAATTTACCGTTGCTTATTCAGGGTTCACTTACTCATCCACAATTCAGCTATGATTCGGTCGCATTGCAAAACCGTCTCGCAAAAAAAGTTAGTCAGAAATTGGTGGAAGAAGTAGCTCCTGCTCATCAGGAAGACAAAGAATCAGTGAAAAAAATGCTCGATAATACTTTAAATAAATTATTCGGGAAGTGAACAGTCTAGTCTTAACTTGTACCCGGAAATTATTTACAGATCCATATGACCAAAGCCAAATAGATCATGACAATTACGACTGGTTATTTGGGCAACATTATCAATAGAAAGCTTTTTAATTTCTGCTATTTTTTCGGCTGTGTAGCGTACATAAGCGGGTTCATTCCGCTTTCCACGAAATTTTTGAGGTGATAGATAAGGACAATCGGTCTCAACGAGTATTCTCTCGATTGGAATCGCCTTTATGATGTCTCTGATTTCCTCGTTTTTGGGATAAGTAATGGTGCCGGTAAAGGAAAGATAAAATCCGAGGTCGAGACATTGCCTGGCCATCCGTAAATCGCCACTGAAACAGTGGAGGACCCCGCCTACTTCAGAAGAATTCTCTTCTCTGAGAATTTGTATGACTTCTTCGTGAGCATCGCGATCATGGATAATTATTGGTTTTCCCATCTCTTTGGCGAGTTGAATTTGTTTCCGGAAAGCACTTCGTTGAATGTCGCGTGGAGACCTGTCACGATAGAAATCAAGGCCGATCTCACCTAAAGCAACAACCTTGGGATGCCTCAGCATCGAGCCCAGTATTTTTAGAGATTCAGTATTTATCTCTTTGGCATCGTGTGGATGGACACCGACTGCCGCAAAGATTTGTTCATACTTTTCGGCGATGGAAATACTTCTCTTTGAACTTTCAATATCACATCCAATGGTAAGAATATTGCTGATGCCATAAGAAGTTGCACGGTCAATTGTTTCATCTAAATCGTCAGCAAATTGTTTTCCATCGAGATGGGCATGGCTGTCAACCAGCAAAGCGTGTTGGTAATTCGACACTTGTCTATGACTCCTCAAAATGCTGTTGCTATTCTTTCTCTATTCGTGGAAATAGAGGGGCTGCTTTTTCAATTTTTGTTCCCGGTTTAAGACCACCCCACTGATCTTGTCCATTAAGAGAGAGATTCTCGTTATCACAACCTAGTATTTGCAGGATATTTTTTCCTGTGTCCGGCATAAAAGGGGCTACGATTAAGGCTATGACACGAATAGATTCTAAAAGGTTATAGATAACAGTCGACAGACGTTGGCGTTGTTCAGGGTCTTTAGCCAGAGCCCAGGGGGCTGTCTCATCAATATATTTGTTACCGGCTGAAATCAGTTCCCAGATCGCTATCAACGTTTTATTGAATGCAAGATCATCCAGCAAAGAATCAATTTTAACAATGTTTGTTGCAAAAAGATCAATGAGAGCCTGGTCTGTTTCATTCCCCTTTTCCGGAGAGGGCAGTTCTCCCTTGAAATATTTGTTGAGCATTGCCGTTGAGCGACTGACCAGGTTTCCAAGATCATTTGCAAGGTCAGAATTGATACGATGGATCAAAGCATTGTGGGAAAAATCCCCATCAAGGCCAAATGGAACTTCACGTAATAAAAAGTAGCGAATCGAGTCAACACCATACTTGTCGATCAGCATGTTGGGCTCTACGACATTCCGTAGGCTTTTACTCATTTTCTGCCCTTCAACTGTCCACCATCCGTGCGCAAAGACTCTTTTAGGCACAGGTAGACCTGCAGCCATCAGGAACGTTGGCCAGTAAACAGCATGGAAGCGCAAAATATCTTTGCCGATGACGTGAATTGCAGGCCAAAATTTTGCAAAATTTCCATTTTTGTCTTCCGGATAGTCAAGGGCAGAAATATAGTTGGTCAAAGCATCAAACCAGACATAAATAACATGTTTTTCATTTCCTGGTGCTGGTATCCCCCAGGAAAATGATGTCCGCGATATAGAAAGATCCCGCAATCCTTCCCGGACAAAGCTTAAAATTTCATTGCGGCGTGATTTGGGCTGGATAAAGTCAGGGTTGTCTTCAATGTGTTTAAGCAATTGGTCCTGATATTTGCTCATACGAAAGAAGTATGATTCTTCCTTAAGCTTGGTTGTCTGTCGACCACAGTCAGGGCAATTGCCATCGAGTAACTGGGTTTCTGTCCAAAATGTTTCACAAGGGGTACAGTACCAGTCTTCATACTCACCCAGGTAAATATCGCCTTTAGCTTCTATCGCTTTAAATTGCTCCTGAACCGTATGTTTATGACGCTCCTGTGTCGTACGAATAAAATCAGTGTTGGATATATTCAGTTTTGACCATAACGCCTGAAAGCGTTTGACAACACGATCTGCGAGTTCAAGGGGTGTTTCTCCGTTAGCCTTTGCTGCAGTTTCAACTTTTTGACCATGTTCATCAGTCCCGGTTAAAAAAGCAACATCGTAGCCGCGAGCACGTTTGTAGCGAGCGATCACATCACAGGCAAGAGTCGTGTAGGCATGACCAATGTGGGGCACATCATTAACATAATAAATTGGGGTGGTAACATAAAAAGTTTTGCTCATGTCTTGCTCCTGTGAAAGGATATTTTTATCGTTTGATAGAAAGCCACTGCAAGGTTATTTCTGCTTATCAAGATTCGCTCTCTGCGGGTTTTGTCTGCTTCTGGCTGCGACGCCTTGGTCTTCTCCGACGACGTTTGCTTTTTTCCTGTCCGTTACTTTCTTTGCTGCTTTTCTGCTCTTGACTGGGGGCTGGTTTTTCTTCTGTGTTTTTTTTGCCGGGCCGTTGATTTGTTTTTACTGGCCTGCGCCTGGATTTCTCTGGGCTTGAAGGTGATTGTTTTCCATCCGGTTTTGCCTGGATTGCAGGTGTTTGACTGTTTTTGTTTTCGGCTGCATTTATCTCTTTGTTGAGATCATTAATATGCATCTGAAAACGTTCACCATTTCTGCTGAGAGTGATCTTCTGTGCTAAGATGTCTCGCGAAATAACTTCTGCCGGTCCGGCTTCCAGCAAGACTTTTTTCCCGCACTTTGGAAGAGTTTTTTTCATTTCATTGTAAGTTTCGTACTCATATGCCAGGCAGCAGAGAAGGCGACCACACTGGCCGGAAATTTTAGTAGGGTTAAGAGCCAGACCTTGTGCTTTTGCCATTTTCACAGAAACCGGGGCAAATTCTCGTAGATGATTGCTGCAACAAAGTTCCCGGCCACAAATTCCCAGGCCACCGACTTGTTTGGCCTCATCTCTGACACCAATCTGACGCATTTCAATCCGGGTTCGAAAGTGTTGTGCCAAGTCTCTGACCAACTCCCGGAAATCTATACGTCCATCAGCAGTGAAGTAGAAAACTATTTTTGAGCCGTCGAACAGGTATTCCGCCCGCACCAACTTCATTTCCATATTGCGCTGTTTGATGCATTTCTGGCAGAACTGTAAAGCTTCCCGCTCACGGAGAGCATTGCTGTGAGCCATCTGTAAATCATTTTCTGTCGCGATGCGCAGAATGGATTTTAATTTGGGAGGAGCCTCGTCCGAAGTGATTTCACGTGCATTTCTGACAACGGTTCCCAAGGCACGGCCACGTTCCGTTTCAACGATGACTTTATCGCCAGAGGTCAATTCAAATTCCTGAGAATCAAAATCAAAAATCTTCCCCGCAGTGTGAAAAGAAATACCTACAATTTTAAGACCTTCCATGTGGTTGTAATCCCTTATAAAATCAGGCTGACGCAATCCTCATTAACATCACTTCCAAAGCCAAGCGGCAATTAACATTCCGTCGGAGATGAAAGCGAGCTGCATCCAACGCCTTTAATTTCAGCATTAAGCTCGTTGTTGAAAATAATTGGCTCTGTTTGTTCAAAATATCCAAAAGATCCAAATTGACAAGATCCTCTTCTGAACGACCATGACTAAGCAGGAGGACGTCCCGGTAAAAAGCCTGAAAAATATCAAGAATATCGGGGAGTATTTCTTTGTCTGACTCGAGCTCATCAGCAAATGAGAAAGTTGGGATAATACTGCCTGCTGACAATGCTGACAAGGATTGAATCAGTTTTTGGCGTTTTTCCAGAAATAACTCCTGATTTTTGCCTAAAGCTTTTTTGAAACTACCGTCTGCAAGGGCTGCTATAATTTTTGCCTCAGTGCTGTTCAGGCTGAGTTTGTCGGTCAGAACTTCTGCAATGTGTTGTTTGGGTAAATGTCTGAAAATTAACTTTTGACAGCGAGAGCGAATTGTTGTCAGCAATCTCTCGGGTTGACTGGTAATAAGAATAATTATTGTGCCGCTCTGCGGCTCTTCAAGCGTTTTGAGCAGTGCATTTCCTGCCCCCGTAGTGAATTGCTCAGCACCATCAACAAGACAAATTTTATAATCTCCCTCCAGCGGACGCAAGGAGAGGACCTGTTGTAGCTCTCTGATTTGATCAATTTTTATCGCTGATCCTTCAGCATCGAGAAAATGGATATCCGGATGGTTATGATGCTCAACTTTCAGGCATGATGAACACTGTCCACAACCTGTGCCCTGTTCGCACAGCAGGGTGCGGATAAAGGCGGTAGCAATCAGTCTTTTACCGATTCCTTCGGGGCCGGCGAAAAGGTAGGCATGCGAAATATGCTGGCTACTGATGGCTCGTAGCAGAATATCTTTTTGTTTCTTGTGGCCGGTAATTTCATCAAAGGTCATATGTTTTGCTGTAATCTATAAAAGAGTGATGAGCTTTTTCTTGCTGACAGAATCATTTTTTATAAAAAGAATTGTCATTATAGAGAACCACGAAGAGATGAATCAAGGTTAAACCATTTATTCGCTAAATACCTCTGTGTAGTCATTGTACTCCATATTCAACTTGGTTATACTCCGCGCAAATTATGGCAGTGGAGGAAATGTGCTAAAATATCTGGAAGAATTACAAAGAATTATCGGTTATACTTTTGATAATTTAGGGCTGTTGAATCAGGCTCTGACTCATAAATCATTCAGCAATGAACAATCTGAGTTTGTGCTACACAATGAACGCTTGGAATTCTTGGGTGATGCGGTCTTAGAGCTGGTTGTGAGTGACTGGATTTTTTCTCATTATCCTGATATCCCCGAAGGAGGATTAACCCGGATTCGGGCTGAAGTTGTGAGTGAAAAGGGGTTATCCGCGATTGCCAGGCAATTGCAACTCGGTCATGGCTTGCGGTTGGGAAAAGGTGAAGAAAAAACCGGAGGCAGTGATAAATCCAGTTTGCTCGCGGATGCTCTTGAGGCTCTTCTTGGAGCCATTTATTGTGATGGTGGATTTGTTGCGGCCAATAAGGTGATATCAGGAATCTTTAGTGATGCAATTGAAAAATCAGCTTTATTACGTTACGGCAGTGACTATAAAACCTGTCTACAGGAACGCTTGCAGGCACAGTTTGGACATCTTCCTGAATATACATTGGTGAAAGTTTCCGGCCCAGACCATGAGCGAATTTTTTCTATGGAAGTTCATTCCTGTGGAAAATTACTGGGTAAAGGAAGTGGTACAAGCAAGAAAAATGCTGAACAGAAGGCAGCTGCAGTGGCTCTGGATCACGCAATTTTTAAGAAAGATACGATAGAAAATGACTGAACAAAATTTTTCATCTGGTTATGTGGCTATCATTGGTCGACCCAATGTTGGCAAATCGACATTGCTCAATCGTGTGTTAGGCCAAAAAATTGCTATCACCTCAAATAAACCACAAACAACTCGCAATAGAATTCTGGGCATTCACAATTACCCTGATGGCCAAGCTTTGTTTGTGGATACTCCAGGAATCCATAAGGCAAAAGGTAAGCTGAACAGATTTATGGTGGACCAGGCGGTTGGCGCCTGCACGGATGTGGATCTGATTCTGTTTCTTGTTGAAGCCAACGATTCTCCGGGAGGAGGAGATGAATATATTCTTAAGCTTCTGGATAAGTCCAACGTTCCTGTTTTTTTGATTATTAATAAAATTGACCTGGTGAAACCTCCAAAACTGCTCAGCTTGATTCAACAGTACACTGAGAGATTTGAATTTGCTCAGGTTATTCCTGTATCGGCAAAGAGCGGCAATGGGGTTCCGGATATGTTACAAGCAGTTAAGCCTTATTTGCCGCAAGGGCCGCAATATTATCCTAATGATATGCTGACTGATCAACCGGAACGTTTTATCGTTGCTGAGTTGGTGCGTGAGAAAATTATGCGCCGGACAAGTGAGGAAATCCCCTACGGTGTCGGAGTTCAAGTTGACTCATTTGAAGACAAGCCTGAGAAAAATCTGGTTGTTATTCAGGCTACGATTCATGTGGAGCGTGACAGTCATAAAAAGATTATCGTCGGTAAGGGGGGGCATATGATCAGAACGATAGGTCAGGAAGCGCGCAAAGATATAGAAAGATTACTTGGAACCCGCGTTTTTCTGGAATTATTTGTACGGGTAGACAAGGACTGGAGCCAGAACGAACGTATGTTGCGTGAGCTTGGCTACAGTAAAAAATAGACAAGAAAGAATTGTATAGAATGATAAAGACTGTTGCCATAGTTGGCAGGCCAAATGTAGGAAAATCTTCATTGTTCAATAAGTTACTTCGCAAACGTAAAGCTATTGTTGAAGATTTTCCAGGCGTGACCCGTGATCGGCATTATGCTGAAGTGACCCGTTTTCAAACCCCTTTTTTGTTAATTGATACAGGAGGCTTTGAGCCCATAAGCGCAGATCGATTGTTGATTCAAATGCGTGAACAATCACAATTGGCTGTTGAAGAAGCCGATATTATTTTTTATATGATGGATGTTAAAGATGGCTTGACACCGGCCGATGTCGAGATTGCCAAAATGCTGCGACAGGTTGATAAACCGGTCTTTTATCTGATCAACAAAGTTGACGGTGAAAAGCAGGAGGTCGACACGGCTGATTTTTATACTCTGGGCATAGACAAGTTTTATTCCGTATCCGCAGAGCATGGCCGGGGAATAACTGATCTTATTGATGATTTAGAAAAAATACTGCCTCCAGTTGCAGAGAAATCCACCCCTGAAGATGAAGTGCGGATAGCCATCGTCGGGCGACCTAACGTAGGGAAATCATCATTGGTTAACCGCCTTCTGGGATATGAACGAGTTGTTGCTAACCCTGTTTCCGGTACCACGCGAGATAGTATTGACACCCCTTTTACTTATAATCAGAAGCGTTTTGTGTTGATTGATACGGCCGGGATCAGGCGAAAGGGGCGTATCAGCCAGACGGTTGAAAAATATAGTGCTGTTACGGCGCTTAAAGCCATGGATCGTGCACATATCGTATTGATGGTTCTTGATGCTGAGGATGGAGTCACTGATCAGGATCTTGCGGTTGCAGGGTATGCTTATGAAAAAGGGCGTGCACTGATACTTGTGGTTAATAAGTGGGATCTCCCTGAAAAAGATGACCAGACGATGGGGAAGTTTATTTCCGAGGTACAGCGTCGTTTTAAATATCTCCCCTTTGCCCCACTTATTTTTGTTTCTGCGTTAACGGGTCAGAGGGTCAATAAAATCATGACCAAGGTGGAAGAAGTTGCTTTAGAGTTCAATAAACGGATTCCAACAGCAAAATTAAATCAGGGTCTTGAAGAATTTGTCAGTAAGCATCCACCGTCGATGGCAGGGAATCAAAGAATAAAATTTTACTATGCGGCTCAGTCTGCCGTAAGACCACCAACGTTTGTTTTGTTTTCCAATCGACCGGAAAAAATACACTTTTCATATCAGCGCTATCTGGTGAACTGTTTTCGGGAAAAATTCAATTTAGATCAGGTTCCATTGCGTTTAGAATTTAAGGGACGGGGGAAGAAGAGTAGTTAGTATGGCACTTGAAGGATATTTAGAAGATCTGGGGATACGGGACATTTTGCAAATACTCAGTCTCAGCAAAAAGTCCGGAACCCTAAGTCTCAAATGTCAAAACAGCAAAGGTTTAATCAGTTTCTTGAATGGACAGGTTGTCAGGGCTTCGTCTGATGTATTTCCGGAGACATTGGGTCAACTTTTGCGCCGGGGTAAGGTTGTTACTGAAGATTTAGTTGACGAGGCCCTCAAATGCCAGAGAAATGAGGATCCTCACAGGCCTTTGGGGCAGATTTTAGTTGATAAATTTAATGTGTCCTCTATCGAAATTGAAAAAATTGTTGCGGCTCAAATCGAACATATTATTTTTAGTTTTTTCTCATGGACAACAGGTTCTTTTACTTTTCAACTGGGAGAGATGCAATCTTTTGGAAGTGCTCAACTGAATCCTCTTGACTTTATGCTGGAACGAGGCTTAAGCCCACAACGCCTGGTTGTCAAAGGTCAAAAAACTATTGAATCCGGTGATAGCAACAAAATTGACAATGAACTGATTGAACGGGAACTGGATGAACGAAAAACACAATCAGGCCTAGATCGTCTCAGGGGGATGCTTGCGGAGCTTGAGCATTATGAGTTTGGTGGTGGTATCGTTCTCTTAATACTGCGTTATGCCAGTGAGATTATGAGCCGGGCAATTATTTTTGATGTCAGAGGCAGTCAATTAGTTGGTGTCGGTCAATCAGGCTTGGCTGATACAAGTTTTTCGGCTGATGATATTGTGCGAAGAATGCATTTTCATGTTGATTCCGGGTCACTTTTTGCCCAGGTTATCCAGGAGAAAATTGCTCTACGGTCCTCTCTTAAGAATACAGCGGCAGAAGAAAGTCTAAAAAAAGCTTTGCATGGGGTCCCTGAAGAGGTTTTTCTCGGCCCTCTGGTGAGCGATGGTAAAGTTGTTGCCCTTTTGTACGGGGACAGCGGATCTGCTGGCCAGGCGATCCAGGATACGAAGGCTTTTGAGGTTTTTCTTTCACAGGCTGGACTTGCGATGGAACAAGCTTTGCGCGGCAGCGGAGAAGTTTTATAAGTTATTCCTGCTTATCTTTTGCTATAATTAGCCCTGAAGACATTGTCAACCGGAGGTTATCACTATGCAGAAAAAAATTCTGATTGTTGAAGACGAAGAAAGTCTGCTGAAACTGGAAAGTATTCTTCTGACAACCAAAGGTTATCTTGTACAGGGGGCAACAACAGGACTGGCGGCCCTTGAAGCTGTTGCCCTTGAAGCTCCGGATTTGATATTACTTGACATTATGCTGCCGGAACTTGACGGTTTTGAAGTGTGTAAACAAATTAAAAAGAATCCGGATACGCGGCATATTCCAATTGTCTTCTTGTCGGCAAAGAAAACTCCCGCAGATATAAACCGAGGCGAAGAAGTTGGGGCTGACATGTATATCACCAAGCCTTTCAAGTCTGCTGCAGTTATGAATATCATCGAACAACTGTTAGACAAAGACTGATTGCCAAATCCTTTCAGATGCGCTGTTAATTCGTTTGGAAATATAGGAGAAGGGGAGTTTTTGCAATGCAGCCTCGTCATGTTCTTGTGGTTGATGATTCGCCAACAATGCGACAATTTATTGTATTTGCTTTAAAAAGATTTCCAAATTTCATTGTTGATGAAGCTGACAATGGTGTGACGGCGTTAAAACAATTATCTTTGAAAAAGTACGATCTGTTGTTGACTGATGTAAACATGCCAATGATGGATGGCTTGAAATTAGTTGGTTTGATCCGTAATGATGTTGTTAATGCAGAACTTCCTATCGTTGTCATCACAACCGAGGGTTCCGATATGACCCGGGATCGGGCTCTTAAAATCGGTGCCGATGAGTTTATCACCAAACCTTTGCAGACAGCTCGTCTCATCGAAGTTGTCCGTCGACTTTTAGACCGGGAAGTACGACGTTAAGAGCCTATTCTCAGGCTTGACAGCTTTGAGTGAACATGTAATAAAACTCAATGTTTTAATTCTTTATTTATAATCAGGAGGCGCAGTTGTCTAAAGAAGAAGCAATCGAAGTCGAGGGAACAGTTGTTGAGCCGTTACCGAACGCTATGTTTCGCGTCAAGCTCGACAATGAACATGTTGTTTTAGCTCATATTTCAGGGAAAATGCGTAAATACTACATTCGTATTCTTCCCGGTGATCGTGTGACAGTTGAGTTGTCTCCCTATGATCTGACCCGTGGACGGATAACTTACCGGGCTAAATAAATCTGTTTATTTTAGCTTTAGTCTGATTTTGAAACATAGGAGACAGGGGTATTTCCCTTGCTATTCCTTTTATCATGATACCGGCATTAGCCGGTTTTCGTGTATATACTTGTTTTTATCTGACAACGGTGCTGCTGCACGTTGTGGAGGTCATATGGACAATCAGTACAATCCCAAAGATGTCGAATCGAAGTGGCAGGACATCTGGCAAGAAAAACAATCTTTTTGCGCTTCCATGGAGTCAGCAAAAGAAAAGTATTATTTACTTGAGATGTTTCCGTATCCTTCCGGTCGCATCCATATGGGACATGTTCGTAACTATGCAATCGGGGATGTTGTTGCGCGCTTTAAACGGATGCAAGGCTTTAATGTTCTTCATCCCATGGGGTGGGATGCCTTTGGAATGCCTGCTGAAAATGCAGCCATTGAACATGGTATTCATCCCGCTAAATGGACTTATGAAAATATCGACAGCATGCGTCGACAGTTGAAAAAAATTGGTCTTTCCTATGATTGGAAGCGTGAGTTTGCGACCTGTAATGCTGATTATTATCGATGGGAACAGTTGGTTTTCCTGAAGATGTTTGAGAAGGGATTGGCATACAAAAAAGGGTCTTCGGTCAATTGGTGTGAAGACTGTCAAACCGTTCTTGCAAATGAACAGGTTGAGGATGGCTGTTGCTGGCGTTGTCATAACCAGGTTCAACCAAAAGAGCTGGAACAATGGTTTTTTAAAATTACCAACTATGCTGATGAGCTCCTGGAGTGGACAGATAAGCTCTCTGGTTGGCCGGAGCGGGTGTTGTCAATGCAGCGGAACTGGATCGGTAAAAGTTACGGCTGCGAAATTGATTTTGAAGTTTCCGGAGGAAATAAAAAAATCAAAGTGTTTACGACGCGACCTGATACGTTAGCCGGTGCTACGTTTATGAGCCTGGCTCCTGAACATCCGATGGTCGAAGAGTTAGTGACCGCTGATCAAAAAAATGCCGTAGACGATTTTATCGCAGCTGTTGAACGCCAGGATAAAGCTGACAGAACTAGTGGCGATCTTGAGAAAATCGGCATTTTCACCGGTTCGTACTGCGTAAATCCCTTAAATGGTGAAAAAATACCTGTTTTCCTCGCTAACTTTGTATTGATGGGCTACGGGACCGGTGCGGTCATGGCTGTTCCTGCTCATGATCAGCGAGACTTTGAATTTGCAAAAAAATATCATCTTCCTATGCGTGTGGTGATTCAGCCTCAAGATGTAGATTTGGTTGCTGAGCAGCTGACAGAGGCCTTCCCTGAGTCCGGTTTTCTGGTGAATTCCGGTCAATTTGATGGTATTGACAATGAATCTGCAAAAGAAAAAATAGCTGCTTTCCTGATGGAACTTGGTGCCGGCCGTAAAACGGTGAATTACCGTCTGCGCGACTGGGGAGTCTCCAGACAGCGTTATTGGGGAACTCCGATCCCGATTATTTATTGTCAGGATTGTGGAGCGGTTCCTGTCCCTGAAGAAGATTTACCGGTCGTTTTGCCGACTGATGTTGAATTAACAGGTGAAGGTGGATCTCCTTTGGCGAGACATCAGGAATTTTTGCAAGTGCCCTGTCCAAAATGCGGAAAGCAGGCCAGACGCGAATCAGATACCTTTGATACTTTCGTTGAAAGTTCCTGGTATTTCGCCCGCTATACCTGTCCTGATTATACTGATGGCCCTCTGGAGAAGAATGCTGCCAACTATTGGTTACCGGTAGATCAGTATATCGGTGGTATTGAGCATGCTGTTATGCATCTTCTTTATGCCCGTTTTTACACTAAAATATTACGGGATCTCGGATTGATGGATGTTGATGAGCCATTCACCAACCTGTTGACGCAGGGGATGGTTTGCAAAGAAACGCAACGGTGTCCCGAACATGGCTGGTTGTATCCCGAGCAGGTGATGGACGGAAAATGCGCTCTTTGTCATCAGTCCGTTGAATTGGGCCGTACCGAGAAAATGAGTAAATCAAAAAAGAATGTGATCGATCCAAATCAGTTGATTGAACAATACGGCGCTGATACTGCACGATTATTTTCTCTTTTTGCCGCTCCTCCTGAAAAGGATCTGGAGTGGAATGAACAAGGGGTAGAGGGTTGTTTTCGTTTTCTGAACCGCGTGTGGAGAGCTGTTGCCGATCATAGAGAATTGATAGCGACGGCAGAGATTTCTACCGATATTTCTGCTGAAGGCACGGATCTGCACCGTAAAGTTCATCAAACCATTAAAAAAGTCAGTACTGATATTGATGGAAGCTTTCACTTCAACACAGCCATTGCCGCTGTTATGGAATTGGTGAACGCCATTTATGCCTTCAAAGCTGCAGCGGATAACCCGGGGGTATTACGCGAGGCTCTGGAAGCAGTCGTTTGTCTGCTGAATCCTTTTGTTCCGCATATCAGTGAAGAGCTTTGGCAACTGTTAGGTCATGAGCAGAGTGTTGAAGCTTCAGGCTGGCCAGTTTGGGATGAGTCCGCTTTGGTCACTGATGACATGACACTGGTGATCCAGGTTAACGGAAAGGTGCGTGGTAAAGTTAATGTTGCTGTGACTGCCGACCGACAGACTATTGAGGCAGAAGCGTTAGCTGAGGAAAATGTGCAAAGATTTATTTCCGGGAAAGAAGTCCGGAAAATTATTGTAGTTCCTGGTCGCTTAGTTAATATTGTGGTGGGATAATGAGATTTATCTGTTTTCTGCTTCTGCTTTTTTGTTTGCTGGGTTGTGGATACCACTTTCCTGGTCAGAGTGGAACGCTGCCCGGTGGCGTTGAAAAAATTTATATCCCATTATTCATTAACAAGACGTCTGAGCCATTACTGGAAAATAAATTAACCAGTCGAGTCAGTGAAGTTTTTTCACGTCATAGTAAAATTTCACAGGTTGAAAAGCAGGAAACGGCTGAAGCTATTTTACAAGGAACTATTCGTAGCTATTCCAGTCGAGCTCTTTCTTACAATTCCGATGATGATATTGGTGAGTATCGGGCTACAATGGTTGTCGATGTGGTTTTAAAAACAGAAGCTGAGGAACCTTTGTGGACAGGAACGGTTCGTTGGAGTGAAGATTATAATTCCTCATCGAATAAAAATGCTCAAAATGACATGGAGCAAAGCGCTATTGATGAAATGACAGTGCGGATGGCGGAAGAAATTCTTTATAAATTGCTCGATGATTTTTAGTTGATGAATGCGGCCCAGTTACACCAAAAGCTACGATCTCAACAGGTTCCAGCCGTTATTTTTCTGTGTGGTCAAGAACCTTATCTGATTCAGAGAGCTGCACGATCCATCAGGCGGGCCGTTTTGCCCGCAGAAAATGACGATTTTAACGATACACAGTATTACGGAAAAGAAGTTAAAGCTGAAGAAATCATCGCCACCGCAATGACTTTTCCGGTTTTTGCGGAAAAAAGGCTGGTGACTGTTAAAGATGCGCATCAGATTCCTGCTGCTGAGTTAGAAAAATTACTGCCTTACCTGCTTGATCCTGCTCCTGAAACCTGCTTGCTATTTATTGCCGGCAAGATTGATAATCGACGTAAATTTTTCCAGCAACTTAAAAAAAACGACTCTCTTGTTGAATTTAAGCCCCTCACAGACCGAGAGTTACCTCGATATATCCGTGATTTTCTCAACCAGCGGGATATAAAAATTTCTGCAGACGCCGTTGAACTTTTTTGCTCAATGGTGGGCGCAAATTTATATGAAATTCACGCTGAACTTGATAAGTTATTAATGTATATCGGTACAGCGACACTGATAGATGTTATTGATGTGCAGGCCGTTGTTTCCAGAGGGCGAGCAGAGAATATTTTTGAAATAGGCAATGCTGTCGGATCTGGAGACCTTGAAAAAGCGTTGACACTGGTGATGCGCCTTAATGCGGCAGGTGAAGCCCCGCTAAAAATATTATCGCTTTTAGTGATGCATTTTCGACGACTTTGGAAAGTTCGTGAATTACAAGTTCAGAAACGTCCACCTAAAGAGATTGCCAAAGTTGCCGGCGTTCCACCTTTTGTGATTGAAGGCTTGATTCGCCAGGGAAAGAAATTTTCACGCCAGGATTTTATCCAGGCACATGAACTGTTTCTTGAGGCAGATCTTGCAATGAAATCCAGCGGAGCAAATTCCGAAGCATTACTTGAAAGTCTTATCCTGAGTTTAGTTAAAAGAAAATTTTCATAAAAAAAGGGGACTACTTAAGTAGCCCCCTTTGGATTTCTAAATATAATTCTTATTTAATCAAGGGTGTTGACGAGTTTTGTCAGTCGGGAAATCTTGCGGCTGGCAGTCGCTTTGTGAATAACACCTTTTGCTGAAGTTTTACTGATATAAGGGACAGCTTTCTCGAGAGTTGCCTGAGCTTTTTCTTTATCTCCGGCAACGACGGCTTCTCGAACTTGCTTTACAAGATTACGCATCGTTGAACGGATATGAATATTACGTGCTTTTCTGACTTCACTCTGTCTGTTCCGTTTTGCTGCTGATTTATGATTTGCCACGAGTTGTTTCTCCTTAGTTATTAATTGAGTGCTGAGCTTTAAAGTGACGAGATACTAAAGGTTACCCCGTTAACTGTCAAGTTAGAAAAAAACAATAATTTAAAAAAACTATCGCATCTTCAAACTGTTAAGTTAACTGTTGCCGGGATTAATTTTTTTAAATGACTGAAAAAAAGAAAATAGCTGCTGCAACAATAGTTATGGCTTCTGCAACGTCAATGAGTCGGGTTGCCGGATTGGTAAGAGATGTTGTTGTTGCGCGCTTGTTTGGTGCCGGGATGATGACAGATGCTTTCTTTATGGCATTTACTATCCCCAATCTGCTCCGGCGTTTTTTTGGTGAAGGGGCTTTAACGGCTGCATTTGTTCCCACCTTTTCAGAAATTTTCCACCAGCGGGGTGAGAAAGAAGCGCAACAACTGGTAAATCGCTGCGTGACCCTCCTGTTGTTAGTCATGCTGGTTGTTGTTTTCTTAGGGGTCGTTCTTTCTCCATGGATTGTACAGGGTGTTGGTTATGGCTTTGGTCAGGTTGCCGGGAAATTGGATCTGACTGACCAATTGAATCGCATCATGTTTCCTTACATTGGCTTTGTGTCGATTCTGGCGTTGTTAACGGGTATTTTAAATGTTCGTGGTCACTTTTTTATTCCTGCCCTGTCACCATTGTTTTTGAATTTTGCCATGATTATCAGTGCTCTGACTTTGGGGCACTTATTTGCTCAACCTATCTACTCTCTAGCGATAGGAGTCTTGCTGGGTGGAATTGTACAACTGTTGTTACAGGTTCCGGTTCTATTTCGCTATAAAATAAAGCTGAGGTTTGATTTTAATTTTCGAAACGACCCCCATTTGCGCAAAATCAGGAATCTCATGCTCCCTGGTATTGCCGGCGTTGCCATCTACCAGCTCAACATTATTGTTACTCGTCTGCTTGCGTCATTTTTGCCGGAGGGAAGTGTTTCTTATCTCTACTATGGACAACGGTTATTTGAATTTCCTCAAGGGATCTTTATTGTTTCTCTCGCCCAGGCGGCACTGCCAATGATGAGTCGCCAGGTGACAGAGGGGGATCAGAAGGGATTACGACAGTCGCTGACATTTGCCATGACTCTTATCACTCTGTTTACTTTACCGGCGATAGTTGGTCTTATTATCTGTGCTAAGCCTATATATTCTTTATTTTTTTTCGGAGGAGAATTTAACCTGACCGCGCTTAACAATACATCTCTCGCGCTGATCTGTTATGCTCCCGGATTGGTATTTGTTGGCTACAGCCGTATCGCAGCGCAAACGTTTTATGCTTTGAAGGATACCCGCACACCCGTTGTTATTTCATTCTGGACCCTGCTGGTCAATCTTGTTGCCGGTCTCCTGCTTATGCAATATTTTGGTTTTATGGGATTGGCAATTTCCTTAACCTTGGCTTCAATGTTTAATGCTTTTATGTTGCTTTTGCTGTTACAGCGCAAGGTTGGTCCTTTTCTTCAAAACAGCCTCTATCAGCCAGTTTTGAAAGTGCTGCCTGCCTGTGCTTTGATGGCTGTAGCCGTTACGATCTTACTCGGGTTTGTGGACTGGCTGCAGGTCGGTTCTGTCCTGAGTAAGTCGATTGCTTTATCTGGCGCAATTTCAGTCGGAATCCTGATTTTTTTTGGTTGCTGCTATGTGTTGAAGGTGGATGAAATTCGTCAGGGTTGGCAACTTTTACGCAGAAGAGGGAGAGCCTAACGGCTATCAACTCAACAGTAAAATAGGACTATTTTCTTTTTCTGCCGAATCGCAGGGAATAAAAAATCAACGGCAACATCAGCATGCAGGAACAATAATAGGGCAGACAGTGGTTGATTTGATACAAGCTGGTACCCACGATTGGACCCAAGACAAACCCTCCGGCAGGACAGGCGGAAATCAGCCCACCGACAGCTCCTTGTTCTTTGGGGCCAACGGACAATGAAGCACCTGATGTGAATCCTGGCGAGACCAGCCCCAATCCAAATCCCAATATCCCTAAAAAAACAATCAGGACTGCAATGCTGCCCGCAAATGGAAGCAATGCGTAACCGAGGAATAAAATTGGGAGTCCGATATTGATTAATTGAATCGGTGTCATCTTCACCCGCCCAACCAGGAAAGCCTGGGAAAAGAACGACATGACAGCGGAAACCATCATCCCCATCCCGAGAGCCTGAGCCGTAGCTTGACCACTGAGAGAAAAACGATCCTGGATAAAGAATCCAATTGTCTGACTCATGATGGAAAAGGCAAAAAAAGTCATAAATCCAATGAGAATGAATGGAAAGTAGCGTTGATCAAAAAAACTCAGTCTAAGTTTCGTTTTTGGCCGGGATGCTACTTTTATGGGCTCCTGTAACACCACGGCGACCAGGAATGTACTGAACAGGGTGATGCCGGCGGCAATATAGAGAGGAGCAAGCAAGCCGATGGTTGCAAAAAGTCCACTCAGAGCCGGGCCAAGGATTGCACCTAAAGTTCTGGCTGCTCCAAGCGTTCCCATCCCGGCTACCCGTTGTTCTACTGTGGTGGTGTCGGCTATATAAGCAGCGGCGGCACTGGGAGTCGCGGACATCAATGATGCCATCAACACGCGTGAAAAAATGGCTAATACATACAGGGTTATTCCGGAAAGAAGTCCCTTGATGCCGAAGAAAAAAACTGAAGCAAACATGATACAGCCAAAAGTGTAGCCAAAAAGGCCCAGCATCAGGACCGGTTTGCGTCCCCACAAATCACATGTGCGTCCCCAGATTGGACTGGTCAAGGTAAAGGTCAGTGAAGAACAGGTAATGATAAAGCCGATCTGAATTTCTCCAAGACTGACTTCCCGGCCTAATGGTGCCAGCAAAGCAAAGGTCATCGATTGACCTATACCTGTGGCGAGAACGCTAAACAGGACTAATTTTGTGGAGAGTTTTTGTACAAACGCTGTGGGGAGAGGGCTGATTGTCATAACTTGGAACACTAGCCTATCTCAGTTTCCGGTGCAATTTGATTTAGCAGGAGTGCGGAATTTCAAGCTAAAAGAGTCAAAGCACGGATTTGGATGGCACTTGTGAACACAGGTTGGAGTGGTGTTGCAATTCATATTGTTTACTGATTCAAAAGCCACATTCTGAATTTTTTGACCGAGTTGCTGGATAAACTATCTTCGGGATAGACGAGATAATAACCATCAGTGCTTTTCATTGGCACATTGGAGGCAATGATCAGCTGTTTTTTCTCCAGCTCATCAGCAATTAAAAAACGTGGAATAAGAGCGACTCCCAACCCGGCACATGCAGCACTGATCAAGATGGAAAAATATTCGTAATGGGCTCCTTGCATGGAATTAACGGATGAAATTTGTGCATTCTCACACCAGTTGCACCAGGAATCAGGTCTGGAAGTCAGATGTAATAAAGCATAGTTCTGAATATCTTCCGGATTGGTTAAGAACCCGGAAGGGATCAGGTCTGGTTTGCAAACAGCAACGACTTCCTCAGAGAACAGAAAATCGGCAACCGTACCTGGCCAATTAGGCTGTCCAAAATGAATAGCGGCATCAAAAGAGGTTTCTTTAAACAGAAATATGACTGAGCGTGCAGACATGTTAATTGTGATATCAGGATATTGCTGGTAGAAACTGCCGATTCGCGGAATGAGCCAGCGTGAGCAGAATGTCGGCAAGACTGCTAGTTCCAGAATCTCTCTTGCTCCGCCATGGGACATAATGTTGTTCATGTCCTGTTCCATTTGCAGTAAAGACGCTCTGACCTGTTGGCTATAGAGTAACCCCGCTTTTGTTAAAGTGACCCTTTTTTTGATCCGGTGAAACAGTTTAATCCCAAGTTGGCTTTCCAGTGCTGCGACCTGTCTTGAAATAGCGCTTTCAGTCAATGTCAATTCTGCAGCTGCACTTGTGAAGCTCTGATGCCTTGCCGCAGCTTCAAAAGCAATTAACGCACTTCTACTTGGGAGTGATTTTTTCATGATTTTTATAACCTCTGTTTATGATTCTTCATGGTTCATTCTCAAAAGTCATCAACTTGTGTTTTTATATCGTTTTACACTTTCATATCAAAGTAATACTCTATGGTGGTAAATCCAAGAATACTTATAACACTAATCAACAGGAGTTACGAATGATCCCTGAGAATAACACTCCATCACGCGCTTCTGAACAACTCCAGCCTGAAGATTTGCCGCAATCGGGCATTGTTAAAGAGGATATCCTGTTAATGATGAATCGTTATCAGTTCAGTGATGAGGTCAGGCATATCATCAAACAGGAAAACCTGCTACCGGTTGGGGTCTTAAATCGATTACAAATCAACTACCCACAACACTCGGGCCTATTGGAAAATAAATCTTTTCTTTTCAAGGTTGGAAGCCACTATGCGGGACTCAGTGGTTTTCGCAAGGTCTGTGATATTTTAAAGAAAAGCGGCATAGAGCTGGAAAAAATCAAAGAGCGGGAGTTCTATATTGAGGTATACCGGTTTCTCGCTACCAGTCACTCTTTAAATATTATTAACTGGGATGATTACGAAAACGATTCAGTCTATCAACTGGTTCTTCCTCAGCCTGGAATGATTGATCCTGAAGCCACAAGAGCTTATGTTGCTGCTGAGAGCAGAGCTGAGCAGGAGAAAATTGTTGCTGAATATTCTGAAAAAACAAATCCTCATGATGGTCATCAACAGCTGAATAAACCCTGGTTCGACAATGCTGAAGGAGAGATTGAATTTCTGGATGGCAGTCAACATAAATATCCGCAATGCCAGCTGGTTTTCGACACATCTACGCAAAATTGTTTTTCTTTCTGTACTTATTGTTTCCGCCATGCACAAGTGCGTGGTGACGAAGACATGTTTCTGCAAAAAGATATTACCCAACTGCATAATTATCTTAAAAAAACATAAAGAAGTTACTGATATCCTGATAACGGGTGGTGACGCTGGTTTTATGCCTGCAAGTCGTTTTTCACAGTATATTATGCCGATCATTGAAGATCAGGATCTGTCACATATCAGGACGATTCGACTCGGATCACGTGCTTTAACTTTTCAGCCCGAGCTTATTCTCACGAAGAAGTTTGAAAAAATGCTGGAACTTTACGATGTCCTTTATGAAAATGGCATCCAGATGGCCTGGATGGCTCATTTTTCGACGCCTCGAGAACTTCTCAATCCAAGGACCATTGCTGCTATCAGACGTCTGAAAGCTCATGGTGTTATGGTTCGCAGTCAAAGTCCGATTATGAACCATATCAGCTTGTTTACCGATGAACAGGGTCAGGTGGATATTGATAAATCTGCTCAGAACTGGATTGATCTCGCAAATATTTTGGCAATGTTGGGGCTAGGTTTTCATTCTATGTATGCTGCCAGGCCAACAGGTGAACATCATTATTTTGCTGCTCCCATGGCTGATATTGAGAGGGTTTTCAGTAAAATCTATAATTCTCTGGCTTCAATTAACAGGCCATCACGACATATCTCAATGACGATCTCTGCCGGTAAGTTAGCCATTCTTGGAACCTCAATTATCAACGGTGAAAAATGTTTTGCGCTACAGTTTACGGAAGCCAGGAACATGGAATGGATGAACCGTGTCTTTCACGCAAAATATGATGAGACTAAAAATAAAATAGATCTTCTTTTGCCCTTTGATACGGAAAAATATTTCTTTGAGGATGAACTGAAAGAGATTGAGGAAAATCTCGCTCTTAAATTACGTAAGCGGTTATCTTGATCTACAGGAATGGCGATGATTGATAAGAGAATAGCTTCAGCAGCAGCGGCAGTGGCGGATATATTTACGGGAGCAACCGTCATGATCGGTGGCTTTGGTGAAGCTGGAAGTCCGATTGAATTAATTCACGCATTGATCGATCAGGGCGCTAAAAATCTCACGATTGTTAACAACAATACGGGCAGTGGTCATGTTGGTCTTGCGGCACTGATTGAAAATGGCCAGGTCTCTAAAATGATCTGTTCTTATCCGCGTACCGTCGGTTCAAAGGTTTTTCCAGAATTATATCGGCGTGGGAAAATTGAGTTGGAACTGGTCCCCCAGGGAACTCTGGCAGAAAGAATTCGGGCCGGAGGGGCAGGGGTTCCTGCTTTTTATACGGCAACTTCGGTTGGCACTCCTTTAGCCATAGGAAAGGAACAAAGACATTTTGATGGTCGCGATTATGTGCTGGAGTATGGATTGAAGGCTGACTTTGCATTGATTAAATGTTTGCGAGCAGACCGTTACGGAAATCTTGTCTATAGTAAAACTGCGCGCAATTTTGCCCCGATCATGGCAATGGCTGCCAATACGACCATCGTACAAACTCAATACCAGGTTGAAACCGGTGAAATTGATCCGGAGATTGTTATCACTCCCGGAATATTTGTTGACCGAGTTGTCACGATTTCAAATCCTGCCCATGAATCACAACTGGTTGCTGAAGGGAGGGTTTATCCATGACCGCTGCTAATCATGGCTGGAGTCGGGAGGAAATGGCACAACGTGCCGCACAGGATATTCCTGACGCTTCCTATGTCAACCTGGGTATAGGTATTCCAGAGAAAGTCGCCAAGTATGTCCCGGAAGGCCGTGAAGTGATTTATCATACCGAAAATGGTCTGTTGGGTATGGGAGAGTCCCCTCTGCCGGGGGAAGAAGATCCGGAACTGATCAATGCCGGCAAGAAACCTGTGACCGCAATTCCCGGTGCAGCGTTTTTTCATCATGCGGATAGTTTTGCCATGATTCGTGGCCACCATATCGATATTTGTGTTCTCGGTGCCATGCAGGTATCTGAGCAGGGTGATCTGGCAAACTGGTCAACAGGGGAAACAGGAGCTATTCCTGCGGTTGGTGGTGCGATGGATCTGGTTGCCGGAGTCAAAACAATCTATGTTATTACCCAACACTGCACCAGAGAGGGGGACTCAAAACTTGTCGAAACGTGCAGCTATCCGCTGACCGGGAAAAAAGTTGTCGATAGGATCTATACGGATCTGGCGGTTCTGGATGTTACTCCAGAAGGCTTCAAAGTTATCGAATTAGCTCCGGGAATCAGTTTTGACGATGTTCTGCAAAAAACGGCAGGGAAACTTGTTGTAGAAGGATAAGGAAGGTTGTAATTATGAATCGCGGCGATAATTTCAGAGCAGCAGAACTTTCAAAAAGCGCAGAACTGTATCAACGCGGCTGTAAGGTTATGCCCGGCGGCGTCAGCCGAAATACCGTTCTGCGCAGCCCGCATCCACTTTATGCTGAGCGAGGAGAGGGATGTTATGTGACTGATGTTGAAGGGGTTAAAAGGATTGATTTTGCCAACAACATGGCATCTTTGATTCATGGGCATGCTCAACCAGACGTCGTGGCAGCAGTGATAGACCAGCTGCATAAAGGGACAGCCTTTACTCTTGCAACCGAAGCTGAAATTCTTTATGCCGAGTATTTGTGCAGCCGCAATGCCGGTTTTGAACAAATCAGATTTGTCAATTCTGGAACCGAAGCGGTCATGGGTTGTCTGAAAGCATCACGTGCGTATACTGGTCGTCCTAAAATTGCTAAAGTAGAGGGAGCTTATCACGGACTTTATGATTATGCCGAGGTCAGTCAAACGGCCACGCCGGAAAACTGGGGGAGTGTTGACTCTCCGTCCAGTGTACCGGTTGCCCAGGGAACACCGGCTTCAGCTTTGAATGATGTGATCATTATCCCTTTCAATGACCCTGATCGAGCAGTCGAGATTCTTGACAAACATGCGGATGAATTGGCCTGTGTTCTTGTCGATTTTCTCCCTCATCGGGTTGGTCTGGTTCCCGCCAGTACTGAATTTGTAAGGGCCGTTTATGATTGGACGCGTAACAATCGTGCATTATTTGTGTGTGATGAAGTGATTACTTTTCGCTCAAATTATGGTGGAGCACAACAATGGTACGATATCTGTCCGGATCTTACTGCCATGGGGAAGATGATCGGTGGTGGTTTTCCTGTCGGTGCGATTGCAGGTCGGCAGCAGATCATGGACGTTATGAATCCTTTGAATGATCCTTTGGTTTTCCCCCTTTCCGGAACATTTTCTGCGAATCCAATTACGATGACGGCGGGACGAGTTGCGATGGAGTTGTTTAACCCCCGTGCGGTAGAAAATCTCAACCTTTTGGCCGATAGAGCTCGTAAGCTGATTGTTGAGGCCATAGCTCTTGCTGATATTCCTGCTTGTGTGACGGGCGGAGGTTCGATATTCCGGGTCCACATGAAAGAGCATCCTCCGGAAAATTATCGTGAAGCGTTTATGGATAAAAAAGAAAGCCTGCTTATCAAGACTATGCTTGATCATCTTTTTGATCATGGCTTGATCATGATTAACACATGTTCCGGAGTTCTTTCCACAGCGATGACGGATCATGAAATTGATATTCTTGCCGATGTCATGCTGAGCGGTTTCCGAAAAGTAAAAGAATTGCTGTGATCCGGCAGAGAATCCTGTCTTTGGAGTGCTGATTTATGAATAACGTTTATATCTGTGACGCCATTCGTACCCCTATTGGCCGCTATGGTGGAAGCCTTTCATCCGTGCGACCAGATGATTTGGCTGCCGTTCCTCTGAGAGCCTTGATGGAGAGAAATCAAGGTGTCGATTGGGACGCTGTTGACGACGTGATTCTTGGCTGTGCCAACCAGGCAGGTGAAGATAACCGTAATGTCGCACGCATGGTTTCATTGCTTGCCGGTTTACCACTCAGTGTTCCCGCCGGCACGATTAATCGCTTGTGTGGTTCAGGACTTAATGCTGTGGGCAGTGCTGCACAGGCCATTAAAGCCGGAGACGCTGAGTTGATCATTGCTGGTGGTGTCGAAAGTATGTCCAGGGCTCCTTTTGTTATGGGAAAAGCTGCGACTGCTTTTTCCCGCAACGCTGAAGTCTATGACACTACGATCGGCTGGCGCTTTAGTAATCCTCAGTTCAAGTCTCTTTACGGCAACGATTCAATGCCGGAAACGGCTGAAAATCTGGCGCGCGAGTTTAATATCAGCCGTGAAGATCAGGATCTCTTTGCCCATTCAAGTCAGGTTAAAACAGCGGCGGCTCAAAAAGATGGTCGTTTGGCACGGGAAATCGTCCCTGTCACTATCTCGCAGCGTAAAGGGGAGGCCGTCATTGTCTCTGCTGATGAACATCCGCGTTTGACTTCTGTGTCCAAATTGAATCAGTTAAAAACCTTATTTTCTGATGGAACTGTAACGGCAGGAAACGCATCTGGTGTCAATGATGGAGCTGCTGCATTATTGATTGCTTCAGAGCAGGCCGTTAAACGCTACAGCCTTAAACCTGTTGTCAGGGTGTGCGGTATGTCAGTAGCGGGAGTTGCTCCTCGGGTTATGGGTCTTGGACCGGTTCCGGCGACAAAAAAGCTGTTGAATCGACTTGGTTTGAATCTGGATCATTTCGATGTTCTGGAACTCAATGAGGCTTTTGCTGCTCAATCCCTTGCATGTATCCGTCAACTCGGGCTGACAGCTGATGATCCGCGGATTAATCCTTTAGGCGGAGCTATCGCTCTTGGACATCCGCTGGGAATGAGTGGTGCGCGGCTGGCAACGACGGCTTTTTATCAGCTTTTACATGGGGGGCTTAAAAGAGCATTATGTACCATGTGCATTGGTGTCGGGCAGGGAATATCCTTGGTTCTTGAACAGCCCTAACGGGTGTGGAAAGAATTATTCATCGGCTTTGATGAATTCATAAATATGTTTTTCAGCCTCTGATAAAGATTCATTGCAATCATAGGTTTTATTCAGAAAGTAATGATAAAAATCGTGCCTTAAACTGTCGCGATTACCAACAACAAACCACTTGTTCTTTGTCCATATAAATGGGGAACTATCTTCTTTTCCCAACTCAAACATCCCAACCAATGCTTCTGCTTTATCGGCAATAATATCGACTGATTCTCCCCCTATTTTGGAGACTAATGTCTCTGAATCCGGATGTTGAATTTGGATTTTAAAGTTCTGTGGCATGCGCCCCATACAAACATAGCGTATTCCAACACCGCGTTGAGACGCTTTTTCAATATGGGGAGCTAAGATTTCCCCACAGGGGGGAAACAGCCTGATATAGAGCTCTGTTTTTGCATGATCAATTATTTCTATCGCTTTTTGAACGACTTCGTCACGTCCTGTCAATGACAGAATATACTCATAATCAGTCACGTTTGTGAGTGCATCAAGTTCTTTCTCAAAACCATCCAAATTCGACTCAAATTGGTTTTTCAACCTCTTCTTCAGTTCATCTGGTGGTAAAGGAACATACATCCCTTGTTCAATCTCAAAAACGATTCCTTTCCGAGTCAGCGTATGAAGCACATCATAGATTCTTGATCGGGCGATCCCTGATAACTTGCTGAGCTGAGAACCGTTTGAAGGGTGTTGAGCGACCAACGCCATATAGCAGGACGTTTCATATTGGGTAAAACCGAACTCAGTCATTTTGTAAGATTCCAGCATTTGCTCTCCTGTCCCAGAAATTTTTACAAAATCATAGCATATTTCTTTATGAAATCATGGTATAACATCACCTCCATAACGTTGCTACTCAGATAGCAACATGATATACTGTTATTTATATTCAAAAAGGAGGCGCTATGTATAATCCAGATAATCATGTGATGAATTCTTACTCAGCCTTGGCAGACGATGAAATTTTTGGATTTGAAGATAGATATGGTGCTCATCATTATGAACGACTGAACCTGGTTGTTCGCCAGGCTAGGGGATGCTGGATCACGGATGCCAATGGACGTCAATATTTAGACTGTCTGGCTGCATATTCAGCTGCGAATCCCGGTCATCATCATCCTGAAATCGTTAATGCTATGGCTGCGGCTTTGCTTGGCAACTATGCGTCAGTCATATCAAATGTTGTTTATACAGATCCCTTAGGTGTTTTTCTTAAAAAAGCAGCTAATTTTGCACCACAGCTTGCTCCACGTTTTGGCAGTAACGGCAATAAGGTTCTCCCCAAAAATGGTGGCGTGGAATCAGTGGAAACCGCCATTAAGATGATGCGTTATTATGGCTGGAAGAAAAAAGGAATCAAGGATGGTCGACAGGAAATTATTGTCTTTAACAATAACTTTCACGGACGGATGATTTCTGTTGTTTCCTTCTCTTCAACACCTAAATATCGCGAGGGATTTGGTCCGCTGACGCCAGGATTCGTTTCGGCAAAATATGGTGATATTGATGAGGTTAAAAAACTTGTCAATGCAAACACCTGTGGAATTCTGGTAGAACCAATGCAAGGGGAAGGGGGAATGAAGGTTCCTCCACCGGGTTTTCTGCAAGGGTTGAGAGATATTGCTGATCAAGAAGACATTCTGCTGACTTTTGATGAAATTCAGGTTGGTTTAGGCCGTACCGGTAAAAGGTTCTGTTTTGAGCATGAGGATGTCGTTCCTGATGGCTTGATTCTGGGTAAAGCTTTGTCCGGCGGCCTGGTGCCGTTGTCAATTTTTATGACCAACAGCGACCTGATGGATATGGCTTTTACTGTTGGTTCTGACGGTTCCACCTTTGGTGGGTATCCGCTTGCCTGTATCGCTGGTATTGCTGCTCTTACGGTCTTGGAAGAAGAAGATCTGGTTGGAAGTTCAGCGCGACAAGGGGCAAAACTGAAGACAGCTATCGAAAAAATCGCTGAAAAATCGTCTCATGTCAAAGAAGTCCGTGGAAAAGGTCTTTTTATTGGTATCGAAGTAAATAAAGGTAACGCCATGCACTTCTGTCGACAGCTTCTTGACCTGGGACTGATTGTGAATGACAGCCATGGTCACACCATCCGTATTTCTCCACCATTAAATATTAATGATGATGAAATTGATTTTCTTATAAAGAATCTAAAGAAGGTCCTGTTGTAGATTCGTCGGACACGTTTGGCAGTGTTGCCTGGAGAGCTGGTGAATTCGGAAACTCTCTTTACTCTTACCGGAGGGCTCCGCAACTTTTGAGGATTTTCCCTCCTGCAGGAGTTTTGAAAGAAGCAGCTAAATATGGCGCTGAATTTGGAGGCAATGGGTTTATTGTGACAAGTCTCTGTGCACCAATAGCAGTGAGTACTGACCGTAACCACTCAGGGTATGGGTGGTAAATATCCAGGGATTGAAAACTACAGTTGAGATCAGTCATCTCTGTTGCCGGATGTTTGTCGGTATGCCATTGAATCGCATAGGGAAACATGCCGGCAGCAATAAGACTGCCATCCCCCGGGAGCCCAAAGTCCCAATTCAAATTGCCTCGTGTGATCAGCTCCAGATTTCCAAGTGAAACTAACGTCTGCTGCATCATCATTTTAAGGTTATCAGTATTGACAACCCAGGCAAGTAGTCTTGGCTGCTGAGCAATCCGCTGCCGGACAAAAGGGTCATCAAGGCCAAACCACCTGGGCCGATCAGGTGTAGTAATATCCGGATTAACAGCAATTATCTCTAAAAAGATTTCTTTTCCAATTCTCATCAGATGATTGTGGGTCCCCATTTTTTCATGGACACCACCATAGGGGATATCGACTCCCAGACAGGCACGGACATAATCAACGCCCTGAGAAAGGGATTCTGCACCAATAACAAGATGGTCTATTTTTGTCAGCATCTTCATTGTCCTGTTTTGTGAGGTTATTTCCGTAAATATTTGGTTTTAAAACGCAACGGATCCTTATTGAATAAATTTACACATTCCAGGCATATGCAGGCTTTTGATGCCATCTCTGCTGGAACCAGAGCTGTGAGTTCGCTTGGAATAACGACATCATAACACCAGCACTGTTCGGATCTATGAATCATGCACTGATTTTCTCTCTTGCAAAAAGGGCACAAATCTTCTCTTATCTCGTTGATCATTTTTCAGGAATACTTTCTTTTATAAATCAATAACTGGATTTAACAGAATCAATATAGCAAGAAGGTTCCTTCATAGGGAGAAATATGAATTCTGTATCAGAATCTTTTATTGAATTCAGTCTTTGGATTACACCAAAAAATGAAAAATCATCATGGATGATACAAGTCTTTTGGTATGCTCTTTAGAATCAAAGCGACAGACTATGACTTATTATGACACATACGTAAGGTAGTTTTGATTTTAAGAATTCAAGGGAGATTGATTATGCGTGAACATGGATTGGCAAGTTATGCCGCTCTCAGCGAGCAAAGTTTGGGTCGGGAACATGATGAACCCTTCAAAGATGAGCGGTTGGCATTTGAACGAGATCGTGACCGGATTATCCACTGTGCCGCTTTTCGCAGACTTGAATACAAAACCCAGGTTTTTGTGAATCACGAGGGAGATTATTATCGAACCCGCCTGACTCACTCTCTGGAGGTTGCACAGATAGCCCGGGGGATTGCGCGAAACCTGCATCTCAATGAAGATTTGGTCGAAGCTCTGGCGTTATCGCATGATCTCGGGCACACCCCTTTTGGTCATACTGGCGAATATGTCCTGAAGCGATTGATGAAAGACTATGGCGGATTTGAACATAATCAACAATCTTTGCGCATTGTCGAATTACTGGAACATCGCTACCCCCTTTTTGATGGACTTAATCTCAGTTGGGAAGTCCGGGAGGGGATAATCAAGCATTCATCCGATTATGATTGTGCGGGAAATGAAGCCATTCAACCATATAATCCTGAACAGCGGGCATCTCTTGAAGCTCAGATTATCGACCTTGCAGACGAAATTGCCTACAATAATCACGATATTGATGATGGTTTAAAAGCTGGATATATTACTTTAAAAGATCTGACTGAAGTTGAGTTGTGGCAGCGCACTTTTGTCATGGTCGGGAAACTATATCCCTCCCTTGATGATAAACGTCATATTTTACAAACTATCAGTTATTTGATTGGCGAACTCATCCATGATCTGGTCCAGACAACAACAGCAAATTTACGCCATAACAACGTTGAAACTCTTAACGATGTTCGTGTTTTGAAAAAAAATCTGGTGAGTTTCAGCCCTGAAATGGGTCAATTAAACCAGAAATTGAAAAAATTTCTTTATAGTAGACTTTACCGACATTCAAAAGTCGAACGAATGCGGGTCAAAGCAGAGCGGTTTCTGACATTACTGTTTGAAAATTATATGGAAAATCCAGGCTTATTGCCGGAACGCCATCAACAGAGATTCGCAATCTATGGAATTGAAAGGGTGATATGTGACTATATCGCCAGCATGACGGACCGTTATGCCCAAGACGAATACAAACGACTCTATGAACCATTTGAGAGAGCATAAAGGCAAGGAGGCTGAATCGATGTGAGCTCCAAGGGGGCTTTACCTTACTTTGCCTGCGCTTTATCCGCCCACTCCTGCATAGCCCTCAATTCGCCATAAGCTAAATGGGGACGCAGGTACTGGGCTGCCGCTTTCCGGTATCTATCCAACTCCGGGAACTGGTGACACAAAGCCATAACCTTTTGCCAGGCGATATCATCATCGACAATCGGTTTCATATTTTCGATTGCGGTCAGCACGCTTTTAATTTTTCGTCCCAGGGTTGCCCCGACAATAACAATTGATCCTGTGGCCAAAGCGGCGATTATACTGCCTGTCAGGGGCTGTTTCATCACCACATTCAAAAGGATTCCCGTGGTGACTGTTGTCCCCAGAGAAAAAGTAGCAATGGTCAACAGACCGGGCTTACTGAGTATTTGTCGGGTTGCTGTTGCCAGCAGGAGAGCAACGCCGGTACTCAGCATGACAGCAGCAGTAATTGCGTAACCAGAGAGAAAATGATTAAAATACAGGGTAATAAAAACAAATGCGTGCAGCACATCAGAAACACAGGAATATTTGATCTGAACTTTGCGTAAATTTTTGAGAATTTGGAGTTCCGTCTTTAATTCCAGGTTCGTCAATGGCTCTTTAGCTAAATCAAAATGGAACATAACCGCTTACTTGACTGCAGGAAGTTTAATCTTTTTTTCTTCAGATTCCCGATAGAGAAGAAAGTTCTTACCCAAAATCTGAGCGACACTTGCTTCTGTGGCCGCTGCCAGTTCTGCGGCAATATCTTTTCGATCCCCTATACAGCCTTCTTGTAATTTCACCTTAATCAATTCGTGAATATTCAGAGCCTCATCCGTAGCAGCAATAATAGCTTCATTAACTTCATCTTTACCGATCATGACAACTGGTTTTAAATGATGTCCCAGCCCTCTTAAATAATGAGCTTGCTTCCCTGTTAATTTCATTATGTCTCCAAATTTAAATAAAAAACCCTGCCAGCCAGTAAAGTAACATACCGACCAGAACCGTGCCGCCAAGGCTACGGGTTTTCAGGGCAAAGATCAATGTCGGAATGGCAACGATAAATTCCGTTTTCCCCAATGATAAACTGCGATCTGCGGTCTCAATAAAAAGAGATGGAGCGAGCAGGGCGCTCAAAACAGCAACCGGGATCAGGCTTAACCAGTCAGTCAGTCCTGGGGGTAATTTTTTATGAGCCAGATAAATGAGTGGTAACGCTCTCGGGAGATAAGTGACCAGGCCCATACCGGAAAATAAAAATAGATAATCAAAGAAATTCATTTGTTTTTCCGATAACGCCGCTGCAGTAAAAAACCGAGAGTGGCAGCACAGATTGAAGCTCCGACAATGTAAGAGTCTCCTGGAATCAGAATATACCAGGCAATCGAAATGAGAGCCGACAGGAGCCCGGTTATAATGTATATCCTGCCGTGAAATTGAAAGACCAGAAGACAGATAAACATTCCGGTCAGAGCGTAATCAATTCCAAAAGCTCCCTGGGGCACAAGCTGTCCTACCAGTGAACCTGTAATGGTTGCAAAGATCCAAACAAGATTGGCAATATGGTTAACGGTCAATGCTTGCCAACTATTCCAGTCACCGTCCCGAAATCGGGACATATTGACGGCAAAGCTTTCGTCGGTGATTCCATAGGAAAAAACAGCTAGAAATTTTCTGTTAATTCCGGATAAATAAATTGCCAGCGCCGAACTCATAAGAGCATGACGAAGATTAACAATCAGAGTTGTAAAAATGATGGCAGCAACGGATGCTCCCGCTGCCAACATAGCAACGCAAATAAATTGTGCACTCCCGGCAAAAACCAAAACCGACATCATTGCAACCGTCCACCAGGATAACCCGGCTTGCTGGGCCAATACCCCCAAAGCTAAACCAATCGGTATATATCCCAGACATATAGGCCAAGCGGCAACAGCACCTTCTTTTAAGGTTGATTTATTTAATGGCATAAGAATATTTTAGAATTACTGACTATAGATCAATTGCTTATATGAAATTGTCTAGAAAATAGATTAATTATTGTTTTTTATTCTTGAACAATTTACTTCAAAAACAACTTACTGTCATTATAATATCCTCCGAAAATCAAACTTGACAGAACAGAAAACATTGTGTAATTTTAAATAAGTTAAATTAAGGTTAAAAACATTAAACTCCGAAAGGGCAAAGCCAGAGTAATCTGGTGGCGCAAAGCTACGGGTCCTGCATGCCAGGATGGCCGGGTTGCCGAAGAGATGAAGCATTTATCTTGGGTTTCCGGCAACGGAGTATATCCAGACGCTCATCTTCGGTTGAAGGTGGGCGTTTTTTCGTATGAACTGACGAGGATCATAGCATAAGAATTTTAGCTCAACACAATCAGTAGAACTCCGAAAGGGCAAAGCCAGAGTAATCTGGTGGCGCAAAGCTACGGGTCCTGCATGCCAGGATAGCCGGGTTGCCGAAGAGATGAAAAGCGTATCTTGCTCTCCCGGCAACGGAGGTTCAAATCAAGGGCGTTCATCTTCGGCAGAAGATGGACGCTTTTTGTTATTCAGGCATCGAATCTTTACGGGAATGAATTACATGATATGTCACTAAAAAGAATTATTTTTCATATTATCGACAAGTTGAGATTTGTCCTTCTTCTTGGTCTCGGTTTATTGCTGATTTCTCAAACAGTCTCGGCCGCTCCCTGTGACCTGAAATTAAATCGCCCCTTTATCAGCCATGATCTGAGTAACAGCTATTGTGAACTCTGTGGTTATGGCTATATTACGATTGTTATTTCCAATCCTTATCGTTATACGGAGAATCTGAATATTCCACCAGAGCCTGATATCCCTGGTGCAACCATGAGCAATATGGTGTTGACGGTTGATCTCGGTTCTTCGGGGTTAGTCTTTGCTGATTTTCTGGCACAGCCTCTTTATTATCAGATCAGTGGTACGACGAACGCTTCTGCATACTCCACATATTCACCGGGCAGCGCAACTTCAATTTTGACGTTCGATGGTTCCTTTTTTACGGGCATTCTGGCTGAGCTGGAGTCGAATCCCTCAGAATCAACCGATAACACGATCACTATTCGTATTGCCGTCAGCCGGGTTAATGATCCTGAAGGGCTGGTGGATGCTAATCGCACCATCTTGTCCACTCTGAATTTTGATACCATTGATGCCGATGGCAATCTCCTTAATTGCGGTGATTCGCCGCAAACCGATAGTGACATCATCTCGCTCCACGAACCTGTCCCGTCGATCACCAAAACAGGTTGGAATTATGACGCCGGACAACGTCGGAACTCTCAAAGTGCACCCGTTTACGGAAATAATAATGATGATATTGTCTGGCATGTGCAGGTTGACAATGGTGGCCTTGCTGAATTGCAGGATCTGCGATTTGATGACTTGATGCAGTCGGGCAGCATCGATCTTAATTACGCCTGTGCGACAGAAGATGCAGCGAATAGTATTGCTGCAAATAACGGTGTTGCTTTTCCTTTACCTTCGGAGTGCGTTCCAGTCATCAACAACAGTATTACTGCAATCGACCCATTTACTGTTACCGCTGGTGGTAGTGCCTCACTATTTCTGGTTGGAAAAGTGACAAATGATGGCTCTTGCGTCAGCAGCAGAAGCAATACTGTTGATAACCTTGAATGGGGCTGTGAGGAGCAGACTCCCGTTGGCGGTATCACGGAGACATCGGAGGGTGTGATTCCTACGGATACAGCATCCTTCTATTCTCTCTATGATGACGTCGATCATCCCGCTCTTGAAGTGGAACGACAGCTGACTGGTGTCAATACTTCGCAACCCGTAGGCACCAGGGGAATGATGACAATCACCATTCGCAATAACAGTGGCGGCAGTGTCAAGAATATCCAGCTGATTGATGTTCTGCCGCCTGAATATGTTGTAGACCCGACATTTGCGCCGGAGCTTGACGTGGCCCCAGCATACGGTGCTGCATATCCTGGTCTGATTGACACCCTTACGTGGACCAATCCCGAAGATGATGATCATCCGCTCGATAATATTGCACCTGCATTCGATTTAACCAGCAGTGTTGCTCATCCCGTTTATGCCGATCAAATTAATATGTTGCGTCAAGGTGATGCCGCGGAGGTCAGGTTCCGGGTTGTCCTGATTGAGTCGGGTTATTATGACCGGAGTGCCAATCTGGATGTTAATCCTGAAGAGTTCCTGGTGACTGGAACCGATCCAACCTTTCAGACACCTCTCAGTAATACATTGACTGTCGATTTTGATCTTTTTTGTTCGGATCCACCGGTATCAGGACAAGGCCACCAGCAACTGGTGCTGACCGGCAATGGGACCGGTAATCCCAATGGTTCGAATATTCCTGCCAACCCGGAAGATCTGGACATTGCCATCGGGGGCAGCGTTTTTATTCTGACGAATGATCCCGATCAATTGCTGACCCTGCCGATAGAGCTGACCAATAATGGAGGACATGATGCTGCTGACTATCATGCTTTTGTCAGTTTTGGTGCAACCATGTTTGTTGAGAATGCGCCATCTGCCTGCAGGGTTATTTCACTGTCCGGTTCTCCTAATCAACCTGCGCCCTGGAAGGTGTGGGTCGATCCGACTGAGATTCCAGCGACAGCGACAGTTTATGAGTGCTACTCGCCCGAGACAATTGCGCCCGGTCAGACCATTACTTATAATTTTGAAGTCAGGAAAACCCAGCTGACCGATCTGGATGGCAGTAATAGAATTGCTCTGGACGACCTCAGCTTACGTGCTGATGTTGTGGGGGAAATCACTTTGAGTGATGGCACCCCGCTTATTTTCCCGACACCGATTGTTCGCGATAACGGCGCTCCGGATTACGAAGACGGTGAACTCGATCGTGCCAATAACTATTCCATGGATGCAACCTGGGCAAGGGTTATTGGTTTTAATCTGAAAAAGACGCAGATCGGTACCTGTAACGAAAACAATCCTCCTAGTTTTGATACCAATGGCTTCGAGGAAGTTCAAATTGGTGAAGAATGCCGATTCCATATTGAAACCGGCGGCTGGTTCGGTTTCAAGACCCCCGGATTTATCTATATCGCAGTACAAAACATTGATGTTGTTGATCAGGTTCCAGATGGCCAGGCCTATATCTCCAGTACCGATCCGGATACACAGTCGACAACGGATATCATCAATGGAACCGTAACCTTGAATCCTGCCGGTCTGACGGCACTGGATGAAGGCTGGTTCGATTGGCGATTCAACATTCCCAATGAGGAACGAATTCAAGTGGCCGATGAGTGGTTTATTGTTGACACCACAACGCGATTACTTAATAAGCCCATTGATCAGCGCCAAGCACCTAATGTTCACGCCCGCAACAGTCATAACGTCCTAAATTCAACCTTTGATGCGACCTTCAGCAATGTCAATACCGGTTTGGTAGAAACCTATTCTCTCGGCCCTGATACTATCGGCTATCCTATTGAGACAGTCCGTCGCGTTGATCTGACCCTAACAGAACCGCTTATTACTGTCGTCAAGGAAGTGTGTAATGAAAGCCTGTATGGATCAGGAACAGCATGCAGTCATTTTGTCCCCCTTGCCGATGATGGTGATGCCTACAATTCCTACCTGTATCGCATAACACTCACGAACGAAGCGAGTCAGGAAGGCGTCCAGCGTGCTCCAGCCTACGATATCACGGTGACCGATCATCTTGATGGAAGTGATCTGGCTTACGTTTTTCCTTTCACCGCCGACGGTCTTGATAATGATGCAGATGGTTCCAGTGATGAAACCGGAGCAAATGAAGAAGGGACAATCAGTGATAATAACGTGAACAACCTGACTCCTGCACAGTTGACTTTCTCCTATACTCACAGTACCGCACTGCAACGACTTGACCCGGGCCAATCAATCGAACTTTTCTATCGCGTTGATTACGATGACGACGCCGCTCCGTTACAAACATTTACCAATACCGTCACTGCAACCTATGACAGTCTGATCGGTGATTCCGGAAGCCAGACTATTTCACCTCAACTCAACAGTTTGTTGGGTGGTGCACGAGCTTATAGTTCTGATCCAGTCACAGCAGATGTCCGTGTTATGCCGGTAGAAACGCATCCCAAAACCGTTTTGAGATTGGCGAACACTCCGCTGCTGAGTATTCCTGGTGCTCAGCCGGTCTCAGTGGGCGAGGAAATCGAGTATCAGCTGGAGACTTTACTGCCCGTAGCATTGCTGCGTAACTTTGTGGTCCGTGATGAACTTCCTGTCGGATTGCGTTGTTCCGAAGCTCCAACGGTTAACTTGGATGCCGCACCTTATAATGCTGCCGGTTTTGATCCGGGTGGAACCTTTACCCCGACCTGCACCGATGATCTGGTTGAATGGAACTTTGGAGATCAACGCCTGACCATTGGTAGTGCAGGTCAGCGCTTTGCTTTTGCGATTGATTTTATTGCACAGGTAGAAAACAGTGCGGCCACAAACGACGGCGACATCATAGCCAATGGTCATCCTGCGACGGTCACGACGGCAGAATATTTTGATGAAACCGGAACTTTGGTCTCCAGCAACTTTGGTCAGGTCGATATCCTGGTGCAGGAACCGCTGATTGAACTGAACAAAGCATTTAACGTCACTGAAGCCGATGCCGCAGATACCCTGACGATCACAGTGACCGCGACCAATTCCGGCACGGCAACAGCCTATAATCTGCGCGTTCTGGATAACCTGGATGGAACCAAACTCACTTATGCCGGAAATGTCAGTGGGACAGATCCGCCTGATCATGTCGACACGACTACATTAGGACCCAATCAACCGATTTTCAGCTGGAACGCACCTAATGGAATCGCGGTCGGTTCCAGTATCAGTTTTAACTTCACCGCAACTATCCACACCGATGTGCAGCCACTGGAAGATTTGATCAATACCCTTCAGGCGGATTGGACTTCACTCCCTGATCAGACCACGACACTTAACAGTTATGCCTCCATTGGAGAGAATGGCAGTACAACAGGAATGCGCAACGGCACTCTGCCGAATAGCGGTGACCCAATCAATGATTATGAAAACACGGCAACAGCTCAGCTGAATGTTTTCGATGTCGTAGCAGCTAAAACGGACCTGGAACCAGCGATAATTCCGACGATAGGTGCACACAAACAATTCAGAATCAGTATTGATCTACCAGAAGGAGAAAGTCACGGTGTTACCGTTAGCGACAGTCTTGACGCTGCCGGTCTGAGTTACGTTCTTGCGAACAATACCGACTTCGATATCAACTATAGCTTTGACGGTATCAGTACAATCAATGGTCAAGTCCCCAGCGAAGCAGCATTTAATTCCTGGCCGGCTGACGGAACGAATGGCAGTGCTACTTGGGACATCGGGACTGTCGTGACCCAGACCGAAGATGATGAGAATCTGCACGCACTTGATCCCATGATTCATATCGATTATTTCGCGCGTGTCAATAACGATATGGACACTGATGCGGGTGACTTCCTTCAGAATGGTGCCACGATCAGTTACTTGAATGGTGAAACCGGAACAACGGAAACAATCACCGCGACAACACCGGTTGTTACCGTATCTGAACCCGACTTGACCTTGACCAAGACTCTGGCGAACGTAACAGTGGGAAAGAATCCCGGGGATCCTCCTTTTGCCGGAGATATTCTTGAATATCAGTTGACCATCGTCAACACCGGGAGCGCAAACTCCACTGCTTTTGACATCAACATCGTCGATACCTTGCCGGTTGGAGTGATTCTGGACAGCGAATTTACCCCGACGGCAACTTTGGATGGAGTCCCAGTTCCCGGATTTGTTGCCATACCGGCCGGAGCTCCGATGGGGCCGTTGACCTGGGGAAGGGCAAATGGCGATGGAACTCTTGATGTCGCCTCCGGGCAGATTCTCCTTATTACCTATCACACCCAGGTACAGGTTGTCGCTCATCCCGACGGCATTATAGAAAATGGCGTCTGGAGTGACTGGACTTCACTTGAAAGCAGTGTTTCCTATGAACGCACCGGAGCCGGCTGCCCGACAATCATCGCTCCGGATGACTATTGTGTCGGTCCGGTTTTTGCGACAACTATCGGCGTTGCTCCGGAACTGGTTTTTCAGAAACTTGTTATCAATGAAACCACTGGAATGCCAGGTGTTAATGCCGCACCCGGTGATACGCTGAGATACCAGTTACAGGTGACCAACATCAGTACTGCTCCCGCCTGGTTTTCCATTACCGACGAGCTTGACCGGTTAAACAGTCATTCTCTTTTTGTGCCCGGTAGCCTCACTGTATTTCCAGGTCATGGTGGCACCGATGTCAGCGATCCTACTGGTGGTGCTGCGGGGACAGGTCTGCTTGATATCAGAGATATTATCCTTGATGGTGGAGACACTCTGACCATCGAATTCACGATTGAGCTCCTGCCGGTTATCAACGATGCAACATTCGTCTTAAATCAGGCGCAACTCTTCTTGTCGGGGCTCGGAGTCATATTGAGTGACGACCCTGATATCGCCGGTGAGAATAATCCCACACAAACACTCATCATTTCTTCTCCACAATGGCAATTGCAGAAAACCGTAGAGGATTTAACCGGTGCTGCGACGATTCTGTTTGCCGGTGATCTGCTGCGATACTCCATCACCGTCAAAAATACCGGCACTGAAAATGCGGTTTCGGTGGAGTTACGAGACAGTATCCCTGCCAATACACGTTATATTGCCGGGAGTACCACTCTGAACGGTGAATCTCTGGTTGACCCTGCACCATCCACGTCACCTTTGGAGGCGGGGATTCTTATCAATGCAAGCGAGGATCCGACCGCCGGAGTGATGCGTGCCGACACGGAAGAAAGTGCAGAGAATTTTGCAACCATAACCTTTGATGTTCAGGTTGATGAAACGGTACCAAGCGGCACGTTTATTTCAAACCAGGGGTTTCTCAATGGTTCCGGTGTCGGCAGCGGTCCTTTCTCTGAACAACCGACTGATGATCCCAACACTGTCGATGTCAACGACCCGACCCAGGTGGTTGTCAGCAGTCTTGATTTCCGCAAGTCGGTTTTTAACCAGACGACCTCAACTGATGGTTCCATCGCGACCCCGGGAGATATTCTGAGATATCGTTTGGAGATCATTAATACCAGTTCAATCCCCCTGAATGATCTGGCTGTTGTCGATGAACTTGAAAGTCTGCAAACGACTGCGCCGATGCTATTTGTTCCCGGAACTTTGACTCTGGTGTCGGTTCCAGCCGGAGCAGATACTTCAGGAACTGATCCCGCGGGTGGCAGCAAGGGAACCGGCCTGGTTGATATCCGGAATCTGAATGTACCGGTGGACGGAACTCTGGCTATTGAATTTACGGTACAACTCGCAGCCGTTATCACCAATGGCACTGAGATCCTGAATCAGGCCGATCTTCTTGCCGGGGGACAATTATTTCGTAAAAGTGATACGACTGATGCAACAGCACTGGAAGACGAAGATCCGACAGTCACCCTGATCAATTCGGCCCCGGTATTTGAAGTCTTGAAAACCTCGACTTTCCTGGATGGTGATCCGGCAGTTTTACTGGCGGGAGAATCATTGCGCTACACCATCACCATTCGTAATATCGGCAATGAAAATGCGGTTGATGTTATTCTTCGGGATTTCACCCCGGCGAACACCGTCTATGTCATCAACAGCACCACCCTTAATGGTGTTGCAATCGCTGACACAACTCCAGGTCTTAATCCTTTACACAGTGGCATACTGATTAATGTGCCAGAGCTTTCAACGTCGGGGTCCCTGCCTGCAGGATCTGACACTGTTGCGGTCGTCACCTTTGATGTGGTCGTTGATGTGGATGCCATGGATGGCCTGGTGATAGAAAATCAGGGGTTTGTTAATGGTCATGGAGAGGGGAGTGGCGCTTTTCCTGAACAACCGTCAGATGATCCTGCAACACCGGTAATCAATGATCCAACCAGGAATGTTGTCGGCAATCTCCCGCTTCTTTATTCACAAAAAACGGTTGAAATTTTCACTGATCTCGGTTCAATCGGAATTGTTGATCCGGATGATGTGTTGAGATATCGGATCACCATAACCAACTCAGGGGCTATTCCATCGACATTGGCAACTTTGACCGATAATTTGCCGAATAATACGACCTATATTGAAGATTCTCTGCGACTCAACAGTATGCCGATCGGCTCGGACGGAGGGGTACTGCCGCTGATTGCGGGACTGCCGGTGAATTCAGATGATAACCCGGGTGCCGGGATTATTTCACCCGGAGCAAGTGCCGAAATTACTTTTGAAGTCCAGGTTAATTCCGGTACACCGACGGGTACGCTAATCAGCAATCAGGGAACTGTCAGCAGTGCAGAGCTGATCGCGGGATTAACCGATGCCGACGGTATTGCCTCTAACGGTTTTCAGCCAACGGTCATAGCTGTTGGCGATGTCCAATTGTTGTCAATCACCAAGGACGTCAGTGTCGTTGATGGCGGTAGCGCTGAACCGGGTGCGGAATTGGCGTACCTGATCCGAATTACAAATATCGGGAGTCTGCCAGCTACCCAGGTGATTGTCACCGATGATCTTAATTTGCCTCTGGGTGACCAGATCAGTTATATCGTTGGATCAGGTCGCATGGATGGGGACGTCGCAGGAATAAGTTATGCTGGAAATATCCTCACCGCTGATTATGCCGCCGTTTATGGAAATCTGGCCCCGGGAGCAACCTTTCAGGTTCGGTTTCAGGCGCAGATTGCCGCCGATACTCCTTTAGGAACGACTATAACAAATACCGGGGTCGTGAGATGGAATAATCCGCAACAGAGCGATTCGGCCACAGCAGCCCTGGATGTTGGTGGCACTCCGGGGAGCGCAGCATTAAACGGTCGTATCTGGCATGATGAATCCCTTGATCTGGTTTATACCGCCGACAACGAAAATCCTCAATTGGATTGGCGGGTCGAGCTTTACCTGAATAATCTTTTTGTGACCAGTGTCACAACCGATTCAGATGGTCTCTATCATTTGACCGGACTGCTTCCAAGTGCAAACGTCAGCGGTCTTTATGAACTTCGGTTTTATGCACCCGGAGCCGGAGTCAATACCCCGTCAGTGGGTTACGCTGATTCTGTTTTCACCGATGGCCCCCAGGTTATTACCGATATCAGCGTTGTGGAAGGCGGGAATCTCCAGAATTTAAATCTTCCTCTGTGGCCGAATGGGACTATCTATAATTCAGTGGCACGGGTAGCGGTTGCCGGGGCTGGTTTGAAAATGGTGAATGCAGTCACCGGAGTAGAACTGCCGGAACTGTGCTTTGATGATCCGGTTCAGCAAAACCAGGTGACAACACAAAATGGTTTCTACAAATTTGATCTGAACTTCAGCAACGCGGCCTGTCCACCGGGTGGGTCATACCTGATCTATGTAACCGCACCGGCGACCGGTTATCTGGCTGCTCCATCGTTGATTATTCCACCGAACAGTGACGCCACGACAGCTGCTTTTTCAGTTCCCGGGTGTCCTGGGAGCGCTGTTGATGCCGTTCCTGCAACAACCGGATTTTGTGAAGCGGTTGCTTCAGCTGGAGTCCCACCATTATCAATTGCAGCAGGTTCACCCGGGACGAACTATCACCTGCAACTGCTGTTGAATGATGGCACAATTCCGGGGCAGAGTCAGATTTTCAACAATCCTATCCCGATCGACCCGGTTCTGGATGGTGCCGTAGTCATCTCCAAGTCTGCATCCCTGACCAATGTATCCAAAAGCTCACTGGTTCCTTACACCATTACAGTGACGAATATCTATGGGGCACCATTGGATGATATCAGCATCGTCGATTATTTTCCTGCCGGGTTTAAATATGTTGCTGGTAGTGCCCGTCTCAATGGGGATGCCGTTGAACCATTCATCAATGAACAAGAATTGAGGTGGAACAATCTCGAACTTGGGGTGAACGAGGTTCATACAATCAAATTGTTGCTTGTGGTCAGCTCCGGAGTCTCTGAAGGTGAATATGTGAATCGGGCGCGGGTATTCAACACGATTTTTGGATCTGCCGTTTCAGGTGAAGCCAGTGCCACGGTGCGCGTTATTCCGGACCCGGACATGGATTGTACGGACGTCATCGGCAAGGTTTTTAACGATATAAACCTGAATGGTTGGCAGGATCAAGGTGAATCCGGAATGTCAGGAGTGAGGCTGGTCACAGCCCGTGGCTTGATCGCAACAACTGACAAGCACGGACGCTATCACATCACTTGTGCAGTGGTTCCGGATGAAGATCGGGGCAGCAACTTTATTATGAAGCTTGATGATCGCAGTTTACCAACAGGTTATCGGGTAACGACGGAAAATCCACGCGTACAAAGAGCAACGCGCGGCAAAATGATGCGTTTCAATTTTGGGGCAACGATTCACCGTGTTGTCGCTATTGATATTGCTGATGGAGTATTCGAACCGGAAACCACAGAGTTGCGGATACAGTGGCAATCAAAAATCGATCAGCTGTTGGCCGTTCTGAAGGAAGAGCCATCCGTACTGCGTCTTTCATATCTGGCAGATGTCGAAACCGAAGAGCTGGTCCAAAAACGACTCAAAAAACTGAAATCGATGATTACCGACGACTGGGAAACAAAAAGCAATTCCAGTTTAACCATAGAAACAGAAATTTTCTGGCGCCGTGGGAGTCCGCCTCAACGTTAGTCACTATCAGCTGTTTGACAGAAATTCGTAACCACTAAATGTAAATGAAACTAAATGAAAATATGGCGTATTAACATCTTATTGCTGGGAATAGTGTTATCAGTCGGAGCTGAATGTTCTTGGGCTGTAAATACTGTGTTTCTTAAACCAGAGACCGAAATTCTGGTTCGAGAAACGGCAGATATCGGTCAGGCAACCGAAAGACACCTGCCTGCTGACCAGTCTTTCACACCCTGGAGCCTTGATCCTTCCATCTTCAATGAAGATCAGGGTGATCAGGTGGAAATGCGCCAGATTCTGGAAGAAGATGTCAAAACAGTAAAGCTCACAGATCTTGTGCCGGCCGTTCGCTTTAACGAAGGTGACGCAGAAATACCTGATAATTATCTCGACATTTTGCGTACCGTTTTGGAAAAGATGCGCGATCGGGCCAATGTGAGACTCCATTTTATTGGTCATGCCGATTCTCAACCTCTCAGCGACGAGTTACAGCTCCAATATGGTGACAATGAAGGACTTTCTCATGAGCGGGCAGGGGCGGTAGCTGAATATTGCCAGCAGGCATTAAACCTCCCTGCTGAAGCGATCTCCTATGAAGGTTCAGGATCCGGAAACCCGGTCGCTGACAATAAAACTGAAGAGGGACGGGCCCTTAATCGAAGAGTGGAAGTAGAAGTCTGGTATGACGAAATCGTTGAAAAACTTGTCAATAAGGAAATCATTATTCCCCGCCAGGTGAATCGGATCAAGGTTTGTCGATCCGAAACTGTGTGTAAATTACGCTATAAGGTTGGTCATTCACACCGTACAGTGGTGAAAAATCTGGTTTCACCGCTTTACTTCGATGATGGTGTGCTTAGCGTTCCTGCCTCATTTATCAACCAGATCAGACAAGCCCTGAATCATCTCAAAGACAAACAGAATGTTCTTGTCAGGTTCACCGCATACACAGATAACAAAAAGCTGACGGGTCGGAAAAAAAGAATTTACGGGCATCAGCTGGCTTTGTCGAAAGCCGTTGCCCGTCGGGTTGCTCTTGCCGTTCAGGATGACCTCCAGTTGCCGAATGCTTTTATCGACAGCAGAGGGAGAGGACCAACACGTCCGGTGGCTGCAAATGACACTCCGCGAGGCCGAGCTCTTAACCGGAGAATTGAGGTTGAGTTCTGGCATGACGATCCGCTGCAGGAACTCCCCACCGAACCGCAGATATGTCCTGAAGCAGCCGGTTCTGAAACAATTTCCCGTGTTTATAACTCTCCTTCTGGAGATATTGATGCAATTTTGTTTGCGGCAGGGCAACCGCTTGTGTCAAACAGAATTATTGAGCAATTACGCCGGGCCATGAATGAGGTCTCGGCCAAAACCAACGTAAGATTGCGCTTCGTTGGTTACACCGACAACAAACGCTTGAATCGGCGCACGGCGGCTATATATGGTGACGATATTGGCTGGTCCATGGCTCGTGCCAGACGTGCTATGGAAGCTGTCAGTGAAAAGCTCGGGTTGACCGAATTACAAACTGAATTTGAAGGAAGAGGCTTTCTTCAGTCTGATGACGTTGTCAATACCGGTTTTTTGGAATCAGACCAATCCCGGGTCATCGTCCAGGTTGTCTACGACGAACTGGTCGTACTGGATGAATATGAAGGGGTTGAAATTACCCGGCTGAATCGCGAGGTTGAAACAAAGAACCCTTATGCGCTTAACCTGATGCGGATCACTATCGATGGTCAGCCTGTCGATGATCCTGACAAGAGTATTTCCGACGTCCAACGTTGTACAGACATTGCTTTAAATAACTCCAGTGTCGCGTTCAAACACGACAGTTTGCAACAAGAACCGCGCTTGAACATCACCGCCTGGCCACGGTCAATGAGTTACAAAGATGTCGCTGAGACAGAGTTTGTTGAAAACCGGGTTGAATTCCAGCTTTATACGAACTACCGCAGTTTCACTGACCGATCTGAAGTTCGAATTTTTCTTGAAAATCAATCCATCAGGGATATTCCAATAGCGGTTATTCCTTTGGACGACAATGGACGGGGAGAGTGGCAGGCCGATTCTGAAATCTATTCAGCTCCGGTAACAACGTTAAAATATCTGGTTCGCGTCTATGCCGCTGATGGGTTGTTCGATGAGACTTTGCCACAACCAATGTGGTTGGTTGACCAGATTGATCCGGTGACCGTATTTGCCGACCCAAAGACGGAATTGTTGGCGGGATATGGCGAAAGCAGGATTGGTAACAGAAATATTATCATTCGTGGAGGTACTGTGCAGGCGCATGGGACCGACATCCCGCCGGAACATCAAGTGTGGCTGGCTGGACATGTCGTTCCGGTTGATGGAAATGGCAACTTTGTTGCCGAAGAAATCCTGCCGGAAGGATTGCACACTGTTGAGGTTGCCGTTCTTGATAAAAGCGGGAATGGGGAGCTGTTTTTACGTGACATGAGTCTGGAAAATCATGATTGGTTCAATATTGGAATTGTCGATTTAACCCTGTCGGGAAACAAAACCAATGGCCCGGCCAAGCTTCTTGCTCCGGATAATCAGAAGTACAGTGATGATTTCAGCCTGGATGGTCGGCTGGCGTTCTATTCCCACGGGAAGCTCGATAACGGCTGGAAGTTAACCGCAAGTGCCGATACGAGAGAAGGTCCTGTTGATGAAATTTTTTCAAATTTTATTGACAAATCCAGTGATGCACTGTTCCGCCGTATGGATCCGGACAATCATTATCCGACTCTGGGGGATGATAGTACGGTCACTGAAAACGCTCCGACACGTGGCAAATTTTATCTCAAAATGGAGAAGCATCAGAGCTACGGACTCTGGGGCAATTTCAAAATTGGCTATACGGAAAACAATCTTGCACAGGTTGACCGGAACCTTTACGGGGGCAATCTCCATTACGAAGCCATTGATACGACCAGCTTTGGTGAGCCACGATTATTGCTTGATGGTTTTGGCGCAGATCCGGGCACAGTAGCAGGGCGTGACGAATTCCGCGGGACAGGTGGCTCGCTCTTCTTTTTACGAAATCAGGATATCCTTGAAGGCTCCGAACGGATTCGCATCGAAGTTCGAGATAAAGATTCAGGATTGGTAATCGCTGTTAAAAGTCTGACTGCGGATCTTGATTACGATATTGATTATATTCAGGGCCAGATTTTGTTGTCGGAAGTTCTGCCAACGACAGCGGCTGACAATTTTCTGGTAGAGACGGAATCAATGAGTGGCCACCCTGTGTTTCTTGTTGTTCGCTACGAGCATACTCCGGGATTTTCAGATCCGGACACCATGGTTACGGGTGGAAAAGCCCATTACTGGTTTGGTGATCTGGTGAAACTTGGGGTTGTTGCAGAATGGCAGGAAGAAGAAGATATCGAAAAAAGCCTGGGAGGGATTGATCTGACGGTACGCAAGACCTCCAACTCCTGGATTAAACTCGAAGTTGCACGGAGTCGCGGCTCAAGTGTGACAACAGAGACTTCAGACGATGGCGGCTATCGTTTCAGCAGCGACTATACCGACGATGACTCACTGGAAGCCACAGCCTATCGCTTGGACACTGCAATCGGATTCGCCGATTTTAATAAAAAATGGCGCGGGCGGACAACATTTTATTTACAGGATCTTGATGGTGGATATTCAGCTCCGGGACAATCCGCCAGTGAAGATATAACTCAATATGGCGGTACCTTGGAAGTTCCTGTCAGCAAAAAACTATCTGGCCGGATGAAATTGGACAAACAAATTCAGAGTCAAGGGCTTGAGACTGAATCCTCAGAGATAAATCTTGATTATATTTTCAATCAAAACTGGCTTCTGAGTGCAGGGGTTCGCAGTGACAAGCGTCAGGATAATTCCACAACTGCGATTTCAACTCAGGAAACAGGGGACAGAACTGACGCAGTTTTGCGGACCAGTTACGATTCCCGCGAACGCTGGACGGCTTATGGTTTTGTTCAGGAAAGCATTCAGACCACTGGTGACCGTGATGATAATGGGCGAATCGGCGTTGGAGGGAGCTGGAGGCTGACCGACAGGTTTAATCTTCTCGGCGAATTGTCCGAGGGCGACTTGGGAACAGGAGCCAGTGCCGGCACCGAATTTCTCTACACCGACCGAACGACGATATATACCAATTATGCTTTGGAAAACGAGCGGACCGACAACGGCGTGTTGTCAAAAAAAGGGAACATGGTTTCAGGTTTTCGCAGCCGGTATTCAGATAGTGCCAGTGTCTACCTGGAGGAACAATACACGCATGGCAATGTTCCTACCGGCCTGGTTCATTCCACCGGTGTGGAACTGGCAGCGTCAGATCGACTCAATTTCAGTGCAAATCTTGACTATGGAACCCTGAAGGATCCGGATACTGCCGCGGAACTGGAAAGGGTCGCGGTGGCTGCCAGTGTCGGCTACGGATTTGATCGGCTAGCTTTTGCCAGTGGTCTGGAATACCGGGTCGACAACACTGAGCAATCTGATTCAAGTTTCTCAGAACGGACGACATGGCTATTTAAAAATAATTTCAAGTTTCAGTTGTCGGCTGACTGGAGAGTTGTCGGCAAGTTCAATTATTCACAGAGTGAAAGTTCATTGGGGAAATCATATGATAGCGACTATACCGAGGCTGTTGTCGGTTATGCTTATCGGCCGGTGGAATTTGATCGCCTCAACGTCCTTCTTAAATATACCTATTTTTATAATCTCCCGGCAGGATCAGATAGTGACTCCGATTTTATCCAGCGCACTCATATCGGAGCCATTGATGCCATGTATGATCTCACGCCTCATTGGACTCTGGGTGGAAAATACGCCTACCGCTTCAGTCAAGTCGCCCAGGACCCTGAAAACCCGGAATATTTTGATAGCCGAGCGTTACTCTACGTGCTGCGTGCCGACTGGCACTTCCTGCATCGCTGGGATGCTCTCATGGAAGCACGCATGCTTGATCTGCCGGATGCACAGGATAGAAAAAGTGGTGTATTGCTGGCTTTGTACAGACATCTTGGGAGTCATCTCAAGTTGGGAGCCGGCTATAATTTCAGCGATTTCTCCGATGACCTGACCCAGATGGATTATCAGCATCAGGGTTTTTTCATCAATTTGATCGGAAAACTTTAATGGGGCAGAAGTTTATTCGTTTTGAAAGAACCGGAAGGCAATGAACATGAAAAATATTTTGAGGATTACGGGATTCGTGATTTTACTGGGACTGTGGAGCTGTATCGTCTCCGCACAAGATGTCAGTCAAGGGCAGATAAAAGGTCTGGATGAGCAGGTTCAGGAGATCAAGAGTGACATCATTGCAATTGCGGTGGAGTTGAACCAGCTGGAAGAGAAACTTCTCTATCCGTCTCATACGCAGATTTCCATATTTATAGCTATTGCTGCAGATGAAACATTCCGACTTGATGCCGTGGAAATCGTACTGGATGGAAAACCGGTTGCACACTATCTGTATAGCTTCAAAGAACTCGAGGCATTACAGATGGGAGGAGTACAACGGATTTTTACAGGCAATGTCTCTATTGGTGAACATGAATTACGGGTCAGCATTAACGGTAAAAGCGAGAACGGAAAATACATCGAAACAGTTGAGCAACACAGTTTTCATAAAGATATAGGCCCAGGCATCGTTGAGATAACCTACGCACATCAAAGTATCTCTTTTAATGACAGGTAGATCATGCATCGTTTGATCGTTGTTCTGACATTGTTATTCTTGTTGCCGCTCAATGCGCTGTCAGCAAGGACCAACGCTCCTGAAAAGTTGCAGGATCTCTATTTTGGCGAGACCCTGTACTATGCCTTCCAGGAAGAGTGGTTTGACGCGATAACGCGTCTTGATACGGAACTTCGACAGCACCACGGACTCGATCAGCCCGAGCTTGACAGCCTTTTTCCCCATATCGGTTTGGCAGATTTTGCCGTTGGTGATTTTGAGCTGGCCTATCGGATGCACCAACGTGCCGGCCGGGCAATTTCGGCGGTGATTAATGGTCAGGTCGAAGAACCTGTACGCAACGAAGCAATATACAGACTGGCCCGGATTCTTTTCCAGAAAGATCAGCCCATTAACGCCTTACATGCCCTGGAACGAATCAGTGGAGACGTTCCGAAAACGATCCGTAATGATCTGGCTTTTTTGCGGACACAAGTGCTGATGGCAAACGGTCGTTTTGCAGAGGCCATAGAGATTCTGACAACCTTACAAGATGTCAAAAACCTCCATGGTTTTTCGGGATATAACCTCGGGATTGCGCTGCTGTTGGATGGGAAAGAACAGGACGGTCGGCATTACCTTGACCTGGCCGGTCGAATTGAGACCGATAGCCCGATGACGCTCTCGGTCAAAGATAAAGCAAATCTTGTCCTGGGCGATAAATTGCTGGAAGAGGAAAATTTTGACTCAGCTAAAGAGGTGCTGGACAGAGTCAGGCTTGAAGGGCCATTTTCCAATCAGGCATTGCTGGGTTCGGGATGGGCTGACGCTTCACAAGGACGTTACCAGCGTGCTTTGGTTCCCTGGACTCTGCTGAGCCAACGCCAGATCACTAATTCTGCAGTGCAGGAAGCTATGCTGGCCGTACCTTATGCCTACGGTCAGCTGGATATCTACAGCAAAGCGGCACTTTTATATGGCAAAGCTCTACAATTATTCGGTCAGGAAATCGACAAGCTCAGCAGTTCAATCAAGCATATTCGCGAAGGGAAGTTTCTTCAGGCCATTGTAAGGGAAGAGCTCAAACAGGATAAAAATTGGGTCGTTAAGTTACGTGAGTTACCGGAGACTCCGGAAACCTATTACCTGCTCGATCTTATGGCATCGCATGATTTTCAGGAATCATTGAAAAACTATCTTGATCTTGAACAGTTACGCAGAAAACTGGAGCGTTGGTCGGAAGATCTGCATGCTTATGCAGAAATGGTTGAAAAACGCCGAGCCTACTATCAACCGCTATTACCTGAAATCGACAAACGGTTTCAAGTGCTCGACTCACAAATGCGTTTACGCCTGCAACAACGGGATCACATTGAACGCCGTCTTCAAGCAATGTTGGTTGCACCGCGCCCCGAATACCTGGCAACAGAGGAAGAGCGAATTGCCGGCCAACAAATAAATCATCTTGAAGAGTTGCTTCATCCAGATCATTCTGAAATTGCCATCTCTTCCAAAGCCAGACTCAAACGCTTGCGCGGCTTGTTGGATTGGAATATCAGGACAGATTATCATCGACGCCTGACTGCAGCGCACAAAAATCTGCACGACCTCAATACCGTTATCGCAGACCTGCAACAACAATACGATGCATTTATAAGAGTCCGTCAGGCCTCTACCCAGAGCTACCAGGGGTATGACGAAACAATTCTCAGCCAGAAAATCAGAGTGCGGGAAAGCCTGGAACGGGTCAATCAGCTGATGGCACGTCAGGGGCATCTGCTGGAAACAATGGCAATCAGCGAGCTCGTTCAGCGACGCGACCGGTTAGAAAAATTTCAAGTCAAAGCACGTTTTGCCATGGCAGACAGTTATGATCGTGCGACGCGAGACCAAGAACAAAAAGAGGGGGAAGAATGAAAAAAATACAACTTTTCTTTTTTGCCCTGCCGATGATTTTTTCCGCCTGTTCTGTGATCGACAATCAAGGCACAATTGCTGAATTACACAACCGCAAGATTGAAATTACAGGCGAGGAGATTGTTGACGGTCTCGACAAGGCCATGTTGAGCTATCAACGTTTTCTGGAACAAACTCCAGATTCGAATCTATCTCCGGAAGCCATTCGACGGCTTGCAGACCTGAAAATTGAAAAAGAATACGGGTTTGTCTCTGACAGCCCGACAGACGAGAACGAAACAACATCTTTGTCGGTCCCGGAATCATCGGAACAACACAAGCTCGTTGTGGCTGAACCTTCTCAGACCCTTGCTCCGGCCAATCCCATTGCAGAAAATGATGCTGAACAACAAACCCCGCTTGAAATCACGATACCAAGCACTGCTGTAGAAAGTCTTGGCGGAGATCAGGTCATTGATGATCTGGAAAAACAGGGACCGCTGGAAGCCATAATTCTCTACCGGAAACTGCTTCATGAATACCCCCTGTATGAGCGTAATGACCAGGTGTTGTACCAGATGTCGCGGGCCTATGAAGAATTAGGCAGGGTCGAAGAGGCCATGGTGATTCTGGAGCAGATGGTACAACAGTACCCCAATTCCAGATATCTTGATGAGGTTCAATTCCGGCGCGCCGAATACCAGTTCAGTCACCGTAAATATCTTGATGCTGAAGAGGCCTATACAAGCATTGTCGATCTGGGGATCGGATCATCTTACTATCCTCTGGCTCTTTATAAATTGGGTTGGACTTTTTACAAACAAGAGCTCTACGAGGATGCGTTGCATAAGTTCATTGCCTTGCTGGATTATAAAATGTCAGTAGGCTATGACTTTGAACAAATTGAAGATGAATCAGAACGCAAGCGCGTTGAAGATACTTTTCGGGTCATCAGCCTGGGTTTTTCCTATTTAGGTGGCGCAGATTCAGTGGTTGAATATTTTGCTACCTATGGACAACGCCCGTATGAAGACAATGTGTATAAGAATCTGGGAGAGTATTATTACACCAAGCGCCGTTATAGCGATGCTGTTGCTGTTTATAGTGCTTTTATAGATCGGAACCTGTTCCACAAAAAGTCTCCGTTATTTCATATGCGGGTTATTGAAATTAATATTGCCGGTGGATTTCCCAGTCTTGTTATTGAAGCCAAAAAGTCTTTCGCCGGGAATTATGGTTTGGCTGCGGAATACTGGCAACATTTTACACCTGCAGACCGGCCGGAAGTCATTACTGCCCTGAAAACCAACCTGACAGACCTGGCGAACCATTTCCACGCTCTCTATCAGAGCCCAAAGTGGATCAAAGAAAAATCGAAAAACTTTGATGAAGCCCTCCACTGGTATCGTGAGTATCTGGTGTCATTCCCCGCAGAGGAACAGAGTCCGGTTATCAATTATCAGCTCGCAGATCTGCTCCTGGAAAATCACTCTTTTGCAGAGGCCGCGGTGGAATACGAAAAAACGTCTTACAATTACGCTCCCCATCAACAATCGTCCAAAGCTGGATATGCCGCAGTGTATGCATATCGGCAACAGCTGGATCGAGTCACAGAAGAAGATAAAATTTCAGCCGGGGAGGATGTGATCCGCAGCTCACTCATATTTGCCGAGACTTATCCTGAACATGCCAAAGCAGCGGTTGTCCTTGGTGCTGCAGCGGACGATCTTTACGACCTGATGGAATATGAGAGGGCTTTGGCTGCTGCAAAAACATTAATTGTAAATTTCCCTAACGCTGATCGTAATATCAGTCGTTCTGCCTGGTTAGTCGCTGCGCACGCCTCTTACGAGCTTGAATTTTACAGTGAAGCTGAAGCGGCATACGTGGAGGTGTTAAACATGCTTCCCGAGGGGAGATGAAACACGCGTTAGTTTGGTCGATAACCTTGCCGCATCCATCTACAAACAGGGTGAGGCGGCAAACCTTCTTGAAGACTATAAACTTGCGGCTGATCATTTTCTTCGGGTCGGGGGTTATGGCTCCAACCTCAGAAATCAGACCGACTGCTGAATATGATGCCGCAACGGCTTTAATCATGCTCAAAGAGTGGGAGCAAGCAGCACGGATTTTGAATGATTTCCGCAACAATTTTAAGGGCCACCCATTACAGTTTGAGGTGACTAAAAAGATTGCTTATGTCTACCGCGAGGATGGAAAACTTTCTCTTGCCGCCACTGAATTTGAGCGGATTGAAAAGGAATCTGACGACATTGAGGTTCGTCAGGAAGCTCTGGTCATTGCTGCTGAATTATATGAACAGGCTGGGAATGTAGAGCAAACGTTAAATGTTTATCGCCGCTATGTCAGCTATTTTCGCTCAGCCGATCAGCATCAATATAGAAACCCGCAACAAGATTGCTGAAATTCTAAAAAAACAACATCAACAAGGGGAATACCACGCAGAACTCAAACAGATCATTGCGATTGACGCGTCAGCCGGTACGGAAAGAACGGCCAGAACCCGCTTTTTGGCATCTCAGGCAGATCTGGTTCTGACTGAGATGGATTTTGAAAGATTTGTCGCCGTTGAGTTGGTTAAGCCTTTTAAAGAAAATCTGCGCAAAAAGCAATCCCTGATGAAAATTGCAACACAAAAATTCAGCCATCTTCTTGAATATGAAGTTGCTGAAGTCACTGCGCTGCAACATTTTATCTGGCTGAAATTTACGCTCATTTCAGCGTTGCTCTATTGGCATCCTGAGCGACCGAAGATTTGAGCCCTATTGAGCTGGAAGAGTACGAGTTAGCTATAGAGGAGCAAGCATATCCTTTTGAAGAAAGGGCCATTGAAGTTCATCAAAGTAATCTCGAACTGCTGTCTCTTGATGTTTATAACCAGTGGATTGAGAAAAGCCTGCAGAAATTGGCCCGCTTTATCCGCGGCGCGATATTCAAAACCGAGGAAGAAAGTGAAATTATTGTCTCCCTTGATTCTTATCGTTATGAAATCGAAATGCCGGTGACTGTTTCTGACCCAGAACAACAGCCTGGATCTGAAGAAATGGAGCCTGATTCTGACAATAGGCTCAAAACCCCTGCAACAACGCTGAATAGAAAGGCTACTCAATTGAAAATTCAAGTAAAAATGAACCTATCTATCTTGTTGCTGTTGACTCTATTTCTTTCGGCTTGCGTGGATAAAGTTACGATAGTCCCTGAGCCCGAAATCGAAACGGTATCCGTATCTGAAAACCCGGTGGTCACCCAACTTGAAGATGGCCGTAGGGATTTATTGTCACCGAAGTGACGCATTTAACTGATAACGCACGTCTGATTCGATTACGAGCAAGCAGTGGAGTTATTAAAGGGGGAAGACTTTGAGCATGCTATCGAGATACTGAGAAAAAATTATTGCTCTTTCTCCTGATGTGACCGCTCCTTATATCAATATAGCTATGGCCTACATCAGAACTGACAATCCCGGGCAGCTGAAGAGCATTTGAAAACAGCACTGAGCCTCGTTTCCGCGCACCCGGTGGCAAGTAATACTTATGGTCTATTGTTGCGCAAAGATGGTCGTTTTGCTGAGGCGAAACAAATTTATGAGGAAGCAGTCACCAGATTTCCAGACTATCTTCCTTTACACCGAAACCTTGGCATTCTTTGTGACATTTATTTGAATGATCAAGAATGTGCCCTCTCACAATATGAATATTACAGAGAAGGTGATCCGGATAACAAACAGGTTGCGCTATGGATTACAGAGCTGCGTATGCGTCTTGGACAATAGCTGAACCGCTGAATCTGAAAGCAGGATACCTCTCTGGGAGGAGGACTATGAAACTTGTACTGGCCGTTTTTTTTGCTCTGATCGTCATACCGAATGCTATGGCCGCTACCGGGCAGAAGGCAAAGGAAACGGAAGCAAAACAGCTCTCCGGAATGTCTATTGTCGGTAACGATGAGGCGCCGAAATCTCTCTATATAGTTCCCTGGAAAAGCTCTGAAATCGGTGGGATGACAAGTCTGGATATGATGCTGAACAAAGACGCTGTTCCTATAGATCGTGATGTTTTTAAAAGACAACTGGACTTTTACGAAGTGAGTACTGCTAACAAAACCGAAAGGAAAAACTAATGGAAAGTCTCTATTCAATTGTCGGATTTTTTCAAAAGGGTGGCATGTTCATGTACCCGATCCTGCTTGTTTTAACGGTCGGCATGGCTATCGCTGTCGAACGCTGGATTCAGTTGAGCCGGACCCGTAATGAGAACCGCAAAATGTGGGTCCGATTGCAGCCGGTATTAGTCAAAGGGGATTTTGATAGTGCGCGAAAAATTGTCGAAAAAGACAAATCAACCATTGCACAGATGATGTCTATGGGACTGGCCCGACAAGGCGCTGTCAGACGTCGTGAAGACATCGAGATTGCCATGGAAGAAAGTATGATGGAGATTATTCCACAACTTGAAAAGCGAACCCCATATGTCGGGCTGCTCTCGAATATCGCAACTTTGTTGGGGCTGCTAGGAACTATTATGGGGCTGATTGAAGCTTTTACTGCTGTTGCCAATGCCAACCCTGCTGAAAAAGCAGACCTTTTGTCGGCCAGTATTTCCGTTGCGATGAATACCACAGCATTCGGTCTGATGGTGGCGATCCCGTTGCTGCTTATTCATGCCAAATTAACTTCAACCACAGGCCAGATTGTGGATAGTCTGGAAATGGCTTCAGTTAAGGCTCTCAACAGTATTTCCAGTTTCAGTAAACATCAAAGTCCAATGAGTTAATTATGGGTGGCCGTTATCGTAACAGAAGGCGAAGGGGCATCAGAGAAAACCCCGAATTGGATATCACTACATTTTTGAATTTGATGGTTATCCTCATACCTTTTCTTCTTATCAGTGCCGTTTTTTCACGTGTAACCATCCTTGAGTTAAGTGTTCCGACTGCTGGAACCGGTGGATCGGCAATAGAAAAACCGAATTACACCATTGAGGTGATCGTTCGCAAAACAGGTTTAGAGCTCGGGAACGGTGCGCAGGTTGTTGCTGCCATGCCGAACATAGATGAACAATACGACCTGGAAAAGCTGACCGCAATGCTCATGCGCCTGAAAAAAGACTATCCGCAGAAAAATGACGCGACAGTTCTTATGGAGCCGGACATTGAATACGAAACCCTGATACAGATTATGGATAGAGTCAGGGAAACAGAAGTGCCGGATGAAGAAAGTGAAGAGGCAGAGAAACTGGTTCTCTTTCCACTGATTTCGATTGGAGATGCACCATGAGGGAGAACAGACGTATCAGACGCATGGAGCGCAACAGGAAAAAAATCCCGGGGTTAAACCTGACATCGTTAATGGATGTTTTTACAATTCTGGTTTTCTTCCTGCTGGCTAATTCTTCGTCAAGTGAAGTGTTGGCAACCCCTAAACAAATTACGCTACCTGACTCCGTGGTCGAAGCTAAACCACGTGAAACCGTCGTGATCATGGTCAGTCCAACGACCGTATTGGTCCAGGGTGAGTCGGTTGTAAATACTCCTGATTTGCTTGTGTCGACAGATAAATCAATTCCTGCCATTACTCAGAGATTGAGTCAGCTGGAGCAAAACATTATCGGGATAAGTACAAAAGAGATTGTTGAAAGCAAGGAAATAACAGTTCTTGCTGACAAAACAATCCCTTTTAAAGTGCTTAAAAAAATCATGTTAACCTGTACGGCTTCTGGATACGGGAAAATTTCCCTTGCAGTCATCCAGAAAGCTTCGCAAAACTGAACGGGATTTCCGTGGATATTTCAATTTTGTCACAGGAATTAGAACCGCTGAATTTACAGATCGAGCAGCTTCAAGAAACCGTGGTGACGTTGGAAAACGATCTGCGCATTGTAGAAGCAGAGCTTGATACTTTTGCCATTGATCAACAGCATTTTGAAATTCTGCAGGACGCATGCGATGCTCTGGATAAACTGCAGGAATTAGGTGCTGATGAGCTTTTTTGGGAAGGCGTCCCTGAAATGACCGATACGACCGGTCACAGTGGCCGCGTGCGGGCTCGACTGGCTGCTTTTGAAGAGCAGACTCGGGACCTGCGGGAAAAAAAGGAATTTCTTCAAAGGGAACTTGATCAGCATCTGGGCTTTCTCGATGATCTCTTTGATGAAGTTGAACAGGCTCATGACCGAGAACAAAGGCGACAGGAAGAATTTGTTATCGAGCGAGAAATCTCAATTCTCCCGTATCGGGCAATGATCATGCCTTGGTCAAAAGAGGTTGAGAGTGAGAAGCGCTTTCGCCAATCGCTGTTGGTTTCGATGCTCTGGGCAATTATTCTTTGCGTGGCAATATCGCTAGTCACTGTGCCAATACCGGATCGAGTCAATGTTGTTGCTGAAATTCCAGAACGACTGGCGATGCTGCTTAAGCAGGAACCGCCTCCTCTTATTCCGGCTCCCATAGAAGCCCCGGTTCAGGTTGCGGAAAAATCTAAAAATCCTGAAAAACCAGAACCTGAGCAGAAACAAGAAGTTCCGCAAGAGAAAAAAGCAAAGCCGGAGAAAACCTTGCAAAAGAAACAGCAACAAGTCAAACCGGCTGGAGGTGGTGGAACAAAAGGCGCGAAGAAGAAAGCTGAGAACCTGGGTGTTCTGGCCTTTAAGAGCAGTTTTTCTGACCTGATGGACAAAGTTCCGGTGGCCAAGCTCGGTGTGGAAGCCAATCTGGATAAAAAAATTCCGGGGCAGGCCAGAGTTCAACGTTCTTTAGTCACCGCTCAGGCTCAAGGTGGCGGGAGTAAAGGAATCCGTAATTTTGGTGTCAGTCGTAATCTCGGGACCGGTGGTCAGGGTGGCGGCAGTGGATATGGCAATGCCGGTCAAATTGGTGGCATTGGAACCGGAAAGGTTGAAAGCGCCATGGCCGGTCTGGCGGAAGAAGCGGGGCGTCCGCTGAGTGATGGTATTGGTGCGGCGCGAACAGAAGAAGAAATTCAGATTGTTTTTGACCGCTATAAGGCCACTCTTTACAGAATTTACAATAAGGAATTGCGCAAAGACCCAACATTGCAGGGAAAACTCTTATTGCATATAACGATAGAACCAAGCGGAGAGGTTTCTCTTTGCCGGATGGTAGCAACAGATCTTAATTCTCCTGAATTGGTCGCCAAGATTGTTGCCCGGGTGAAAAGATTCAACTTTGGACCAAAGGAAGATGTTCCCAGCATCTCTTTTGACTATCCGATAGATTTTCTGCCGGCGGGGTAGCTGGAAAGATAAAAAAAGCTCCGGTACGACATCGCACCGGAGCTTTTTATTACAACACCTGCCCCAGGAACAACTTGGCACGCTCTTCCTGCGGATCGGTAAAGAAATGTTCAGGCGTCCCTTCTTCGACCAGTTTGCCGTAATCCATAAACAAAACCCGGTCGGCAACTTCACGGGCAAAACCCATTTCGTGAGTGACAACAACCATGGTCATTCCCTCACGAGCAAGCTGTTTCATAACCTCCAAAACTTCTCCAACCATCTCTGGATCCAGAGCACTTGTCGGTTCATCGAACAGCATGACCTTTGGATCCATGGCGAGGGCACGGGCTATAGCAACACGCTGTTGCTGGCCACCGGAAAGTTGACTGGGATAGTTGGATTCTTTTTCAGAAATGCCAACTTTTTCCAGCAATTCTCTGGCTTTTTTCTCAGCATCGACACGCTTCCGCTTCCTGACTTTCATTTGTGCCAGAACCAGGTTTTCAAGGACGGTTTTATGCGGAAAAAGGTTAAATTGCTGAAAGACCATGCCCACTTCACGACGAACTTTATTCATGTCGGTTTTGCGATTGGCAAGATCAATACCATCAACATGAACATGGCCCCCCGTTAAGGTTTCAAGACCGTTCAAGCAACGCAGGTAAGTAGATTTCCCAGAACCGGAGGGCCCAATAACAACAACGACCTCTCCCGGTTTTATGTGCGTTGTAATCCCATCTACAGCACGGACTGTCTGACCTCGTCCGACAAATATTTTTTCTAAATCGACTGTTTTAATCACTGACCGCTAACCTCCGCTCAACCCAGGCAACAATTTGCGATAGACTGAATGTTAATATCAGATAGAGAAATGCTACGACAAACCAGATTTCAAACACAGCAAAAGTAGAGGTGATAACTTCACGTCCACTTTTAGTCAGGTCAGTAATCGCAATAACTGAAACCAGCGATGAATCTTTGATCAAACTGATAAATTGGCCTGCCAACGGTGGCAAAGTTCGCTTAAAAGCTTGGGGCAAGATGATATAAATCATCGCTTGAGGAACATTCATTCCAAGTGAGCGCGCTGCCTCCATCTGCCCTTTTGGAATGGATTGAATTCCAGCACGGATAATTTCTGCAACGTAAGCTCCGGCAAAAATAGCCAAAGCACAGATGCCGGAAGCTAATCTGCCGATATCAAGAACTGTCCCGAGAAAGAAATAAAAAATGAAAAGTTGAACAAGAAGAGGGGTGCCCCGGATAAGTTCGATATAAGTGATCGACAATTGCCGCAGAGTTAAATTGTTGGCAACACGACAAAGCCCGGTCACGACACCAATAATTAAACCGATAACACTGGCGACAGCAGATATCCAGAGAGTGACCCAGAGTCCTGTCACTAATGGGCCGGCCTTCCACTTCAGAAGAGCTCCGACTGTGTCGTCTTCCATCAGGTAATCATCAACATTTAAATTCACAGTCTTTGTGTCCACAACAAAGATGGTATCTTCATTGTTGGAATTATGAACTGTTATTGTTGACGTTTTACCTTTCTGTTCAATTTTGGTAACAGTCCCGTCAATGACTGTTTTCTTTACATCTCTGTCTTGATAAAAGAAATATTGAGGGACGCGATTCCAACGCCAGGTGTAGTCTATTCTTTTCGTGGCAACCCAAAGTCCTGCAACGATACCCAGCAAAACAATTGCCGTTAATAGCCACCAAAGCCAGTTTTTCGTATACATATTCACTAGACTGGTCTTTCTGTAAACTATTTTGAATTCGCACTAAACAAATTCAGTGGTTCCAAAATAAATTAAAAGTCAAAACATAAAAAAAAGGAGAATGCAGGGCAAACTGCATTCTCCGTAAATAAATTAAATTTATTTTTGAATTTGTTTCAACCAAGCGTCACTTTGAATCCACTTGGCATAAATTTTATCATAGGTGCCATCACTTCTGACTTGGGTCATGTAGTTGTTGAGCCAGTTCAGGAAGTCATGATTGCCGCGACGGATAGCCCAGCCCAGAGGCTCATAGGTAAATGGTTTGTCAAGATAAACCAATTTGCCTTCACCTTTTTGAGCATATGCGATTTCCATATAGGGAAGGTCATAAACGAAAGCATCGATCTGACCATTGACAAGATCAGTAATACCTTCTTGCTCAGTATCAAAAGAGATGTAGCTACAGTTAGGAATCATTCTTTTTGTGGCTTGTTCACCAGTGGTGCCAAGCTTTGAACCAACTTTGTATTTTGCATTATTGAGGTCTTTGTATGATTTAACATCGCCGGCCAGTTCTTTTTTAATCAAAATTGTTTGACCGATAACGATATAGGGGTCAGCAAAGTTAACTTTCAGGTTTCTTTCTTGAGTGATAGTCATGCCACTCATGATCATGTCGTATTTTTTGGTGAGCAGGGCTGGAATGATGCCGTCCCAGGCGGTATTGACCAGTTCCAGCTTAACACCCATGGCTTTGGCAATCCCCTTGGCCATATCAACATCAAAGCCAATGATTTCACCTTTTTGATTCGTCATTTCAAAAGGCATGTAACCTGGTTCCATACCAACACGCAGAACACCACGATCCTGGATTTCATCCAGAGTGTCAGCGCCGGCAACACCGGGAAGCACAACACAAAGAGCCAACAGACAAGCAAGCATAAGTTTTACATGTTTCATTGTTTCTCCTCCTTGAATAAATGTAAGAAAGCTAGGCCGTATTAGCGGCAGGTTAAACTTAATAAGATTTTCCTTCATCCAGAAGTTCATTAATAAGCATCGGAATTTTACATGTCGGGCAGAGGGGCAAATCAGTCACAGGAAGGTATATGATTTCTGTGTATCTGCATTTAGGGCAGATGACCTCGATAGGTTCTTGCTTAGATCGGTCAGAATGATCCATACCCTCTATCTCCATATAATCAATTAAAAAGCATTGTAATCACAGAATCTTGCTTATACCATAGCGCCTTTGCCGGAAACAAGATACTAACTTTTAATTGCATGGATTTACATTGTTGTGAAAAAAAAACATAAAATAAATAAGCAACAATTATTCGCTGAATTGATTCTGGCCTCAGTGACAATTTTCTGGGGGGCCACATTCCCAATTGTTAAAGATGCGATTGCTGAAATGCCGGTTATGGCATTTCTGTGGGTGCGCTTTGCTCTGGCAGCCCTGTTACTCGCTTTTTTAGCTGGCAGAGCCGGTTTTGCCACCTTGGATAGACGTGGGTGGTTACTTGGAGCCGGTCTTGGTTCGGTTCTGGCTTTATCTTTTATTTTTCAAACTTTTGGATTGGAACGAACATCATCAGCCAATACCGGTTTTCTCACTGGCCTCGGAGTTGTCTGGGTCCCTTTGCTGGCTGGACCTTTATTGAAAAAACCAGCGGCTTTCGGTTCAAAAGTTGGGGTTGGTTTCGCTTTGACCGGACTTCTTTTGTTAACCTGGCATACGCCATGGTCAATTAACTTTGGGGATCTTCTTGTTATTGTCTGCTCTTTGTTTATTGCTTTACATATTCTCGGTCTCGATATTTTTACCAAGGGGTATGACGGCAAGGCTTTCACTTTTGTGCAGATTGCTACAGCATCACTGCTTTATCTCACCGGCAGCTTGTTTTATGAACCGGTCTCATGGCCTCAGGAATGGACAGGGTCATTGATTTTTGCCTTCCTTATAACCTCTGTATTTGCAACGGTGTACGCTTTTTGGGCCATGACCACTTTCCAAAACCGGACTACTCCAACAAGGGCAGCACTGATCTACACCCTTGAACCCGTTTTTGCTGCTCTGTTTTCTATCTGGCTGGCAGGTGATCGGCTTACCGCTATCGGTTGGTCAGGGGGATTCTTGATTGTCTTCGGGATGATTTTTGCCGAAGCCTGGCCTTTGTTCACTTCGAAAAAACCTTGCCTGGAAAGATAATAATTGTCATCCGTCCTTTGGTCTTTACATGCTCCATCTATCAAGCTTAATATAAGCGGTTAATTTAACCCTGAGATGTTGAGATTTTATGAAGAAAAAAAATATTCGGAATTTTTCCATTATCGCTCATATTGATCACGGAAAATCAACCCTGGCCGACCGCTTGCTTGAAGCAACAGGGGCTCTCACTGATCGTGAAAAATCGGCTCAATACCTGGATAAAATGGAGCTTGAACAAGAACGGGGAATTACGATCAAAGCCCAATCGGTCAGGCTTAACTATAAAGCTAAGGATGGGCAGGATTATACCCTGAATCTGATTGATACCCCAGGACATGTTGATTTTTCTTATGAGGTCAGTCGCTCCCTTTCTGCCTGTGAAGGGGCCATGCTTGTCGTCGATGCCGCTCAAGGAGTGGAAGCCCAGACACTTGCTAATGTTTATATGGCCATTGATCAGGACCTTGAGATTTTTCCGGTCCTCAATAAAATTGACTTGCCCAGTGCAGAACCCGAGCGGATAAGAGCTGAAGTTGAGGAAATTGTCGGGATTGATACGAGTGAAGCAATCCTCGCCAGCGCGAAAGAGGGCATTGGCATAGATGATATTCTTGAAGCGATCGTACATAAAATTCCTGCTCCTCAGGGCGATTCTGAAGCTCCTCTGAAAGCACTGACTTTTGATTCCTGGTATGATTCATATCAGGGTGTTGTTGTTCTTGTCAGAATTTTTGACGGTACCATTAAAAAGGGAGAAAAAATTAAATTAATGGCTACCGGCGGAGTCTATGAGGTTCAGAAGGTCGGAGCGTTCAACCCACACCCCATTGAATTACCGCAATTATCCGCAGGCGAAGTTGGTTTTGTCATCGCCGGAATCAAGGTCGTTGAAGATGCAAAAGTAGGCGATACTATCACCCATTTTCACAAACCGGCGGAAAAAGCTTTACCAGGTTATCAAGAGGTCAAGCCGATGGTTTTTTCCGGCCTCTATCCGGTTGATGCTGCAGATTATGATAATCTGCGGGATGCATTGGAAAAACTTCGCTTAAATGATGCCGCTTTTTCATTTGAACCGGAAAATTCCCTGGCCCTTGGTTTTGGTTTCCGCTGTGGTTTTCTGGGTCTGCTTCATATGGAAATCATTCAGGAACGGCTAGAACGCGAATTCGGTGTTGATCTGATTACAACCGCACCAACAGTTGTTTACAAGGTAACAACGACAAAAGGGGCATTGTTGGAAGTTGAAAGTGCCAATATGCTTCCCGAAATCCAGTTTATTGAAAAAATCGAAGAACCTTTTGTTTTGGCTTCAATCCATGTTCCGAATGATTTTGTCGGGCCCGTACTCAAACTATGTATTGAAAAACGGGGGCTGCAACGGGAAATAAAATATCTGACAGCCAACCGTGTCATGGTGGTTTATGAAATGCCGCTGAATGAAATTGTTCTTGATTTCTTTGACCGGTTGAAATCAATTTCACGCGGTTATGCTTCGCTGGATTATGAACATCTGGATTTTAGAATCAGCAAACTGGTCCGCTTGAATGTATTAATTAACGGTGATGTTGTCGATGCTCTGTCTCTTATTGTGCATCAGGATAAGGCGCAATTTCGGGGTCGTGAACTGGTATCAAAAATGAAGGAATTTATCCCTCGACAACAGTATGAGGTTGCCATTCAAGCTGCTATCGGTAATAAAGTTATTGCCAGGTCAACGGTTAAAGCGTTAAGAAAAGATGTGACAGCCAAATGCTACGGTGGAGACATAACCCGAAAACGAAAACTTTTGGAAAAACAAAAAGCAGGGAAAAAAAGAATGAAACAAATTGGCAGTGTCGAACTTCCCCAGGATGCTTTTTTGGCTATTCTCAAAGTTAAAGATTGACGTTTTTTACACTAAACGAGTGAGATGATAATGGCATTTTTTAAGAAGAAAAAGGTAATTGCAGTGTCTAAAAAGCCCTGGTACCGAGAATGGTCGGAAGCGTTGATTGTTGCTGTCGTTCTGGCGTTAATAATCCGTACTTTCCTGTTTCAGGCTTTCAAGATTCCTTCCGGATCCATGCTGGATACGTTGTTGATTGGCGATCATCTCCTCGTCAACAAATTTATCTACGGCACCACCATTCCCGGTCTTGACGGTCGCTATCTGAAAGTGCGCGATCCCGAACGCGGCGACGTCATTGTGTTTGAATTCCCGGGAGATGAAGGGAAGTCCTTTTTTGAAAAGCGCGATTTCATCAAACGGGTTATTGGACTTCCGGGCGATGTTATTGAAGTGAAAGCCAAGCAGGTCTACGTCAATGGCCAACCATTTTCCGTCCCTCAAGAAAAACATAAAGATCAGGATATGATTCCCTCAGTTGCCAGCCCACGTGATTTTTCCGGCCCCGTGAAGGTGCCTGAAGACAGCTATTTTGTGATGGGTGATAATCGCGACTTCTCTTTTGACAGCCGTTTTTGGGGATATGTACACAAGTCCAAGATCAAAGGTCTGGCCTTTATTAAATATTGGTCCTGGAATAGCGAAGGAAACTTGTTGCATAAAATCAGATTCTCTCGCATCGGTCGGTTGATCAACTGATAAAGATCTTCAAATGCATTAACTTTAACAATTCAGCGATTGACTTTTTCTTTTTACAATTGCTACATTCTGAAAAATTTTGAAAAGACGATGTCAACCCTTTAATCTGATCCGAGAGGTCAGCAAGGGAAAAACAATGACGATTTCATTTAAAATAAAACAAAACGCCTGTGCAATTTGATTTGCACAGGCGTTTTTTGTATCTGGACCTTTCTTCAGGAGGACTGCAATGGCGGCTGAATCGTTGGAAATACTGGATCTAGACGGGGTTAACCGTGCTTTAACACGTATAGCTCACGAAATTCTTGAGAAAAATCAGGGCGTCGAAGATTTGTTGCTTATCGGTATTCGCACCGGTGGCGCACATCTTGCGGCACAACTCCGGAAAAGAATCACGGACATTGAAGGAACAGAGGTTCCTTTGGGTGTCATTGATGTCACCATGTACCGGGATGATCTCAGCTCTCGAAGTGATCTGGCAATAGGGCAGACCAATATCCATGTGCCGGTCACAGGCAAAAAGATTGTGCTTGTTGATGATGTTCTTTATACCGGGCGAACCATACGAGCGGCTTTAGATGCCGTTATTGCTTTCGGCCGTCCTGAAAATATTCAACTGGCAATTCTGGTCGACCGAGGTCACAGGGAATTACCAATTCGCCCTGACTATATCGGACGGAATATACCGACAGCTCAGAACGAACAAATAGAAGTTGATTTTGACTCTCAGAACATCCCTCAAGCCGTTCATTTACTTCGAAATTAGTGTGGAGGTCGTCGTATGTCTTTCAACCCGAAACATGTCCTCGGAATTAAAAATCTGACCGCCGAAGAAATTAATTTTATTCTTTCAACTGCCGAAAGTTTCAAAGAAATCAACACCAGACAGATCAAGAAAGTTCCGACTCTACGGGGCAAAACAATCGTTAATCTGTTCTTTGAAGCCAGTACCAGAACCCGAACATCTTTCGAAATTGCAGGGAAGCGGCTCTCTGCTGACACCATCAACATAACGGCCTCGTCTTCATCCGTTGTTAAAGGCGAAACCCTAGAGGACACCGCTCATAATATTGAAGCCATGCATCCGGATATTATCGTGATGCGGCATAGTGCTTCCGGGGCCTGTGATTATCTGTCAGAACGCCTGCAATGTTCAGTCATTAATGCCGGTGATGGAACTCATGAACACCCCAGCCAGGCGCTTCTCGACGCGTTTACTATCCGCCAGCATAAAGGTGATATCAAGGGGCTGACTGTAACTATCGCCGGGGATGTCGCCCATAGTCGGGTGGTACGATCAAATATCTATTGTCTCAATAAGCTGGGTGCAAATGTGCGAATTGCCGGACCACGGACCATGTTGCCCGCGGGAATTGAAAAACTGGGCTGCGAAGTTCACCACAATCTTAAGGATGCCATAACCGATGCTGATTGCATTATGATGTTGCGCATTCAGCATGAGCGACAAGGAAAAACGTTGCTACCCTCATTGCGTGAATATTCACGTTTTTTTGGACTCAATGATTCTAACCTGCAATACGCCAAAAAAGATGCAATCGTCATGCATCCAGGTCCGGTTAATCGGGGGGTTGAGTTATCTTCTTCAGTAGCTGACGGCCGGCAAAGTGTGATTCTCGATCAGGTTGAAAATGGGGTAGCGGTACGTATGGCACTCCTTTATCTGGTCGCTGGCGGTGAAAAATTACAGGATAGTTAACAATTTACGGAAAGGTTAACACAATGAAAACTTTGATAAAAAATGGTCGTGTGATTGATCCGGCCAATAAAATAGATGCCGAATGCGATGTTTTGATTGAGGATGGTGTGATCGTCGCTGTTTCGGCAAAGATAGATGCGGTGGCGGATGAGATCATCGATGCCAGAGGGCTCCTGGTGACGCCCGGACTGGTTGACATTCACACCCACCTACGCGACCCGGGACAGGAGTATAAAGAAGATATCATCTCCGGAACTCGCGCGGCTGCTGCCGGTGGGGTGACTTCACTTGCATGCATGCCCAATACTAGTCCGGTGAATGATTCTCTGGCTATCAGCAAATATATTATTGATAAGGCGAAAGAGCAGGGGAGTGCCAATGTTTTCCCCGTAGCTTGCATCAGTAAGGGAATGAAGGGTGAAATTCTTGCTGAAATGGGAGAGCTCAAAGAGGCTGGTTGCGTCGGGTTTTCTGATGATGGTATACCCGTAACTAATGGTGAGTTGATGCGTCGTGCTTTTGAATATGCAGACACTTTTTCCATGCCGATTATATCCCACGCTGAGGATCTGACTCTGGTTGGTTCCGGCTGTATGAATGACGGCCCAGTCGCCACAGAGTTGGGCTTACAGGGAATTCCCTGGGTAGCAGAAGATGCAGCAACAGCGCGAGAAATAATGCTGGCAGACTTCACTGGGGGCCGGTTGCACGTCTGTCACGTTTCAACCAGGGGAAGCGTAGACCTGGTCCGTCAGGCTAAAGCACGTGGAATCAGGGTCAGCTGTGAAGCAACCCCACATCATTTCACTCTGACAGATGAGGCTGTTCGCGGTTATAATACCAACGCAAAAATGAATCCGCCGCTGCGGAGTCAGGAAGATGTTGATGCTGTGCGCGCCGGTCTTGCTGACGGAACGATTGATGCCATTGCCACGGACCATGCTCCTCACCATTACGATGAAAAGAATGTTGAATTTCCCGTTGCCATGAACGGGATTATCGGACTGGAATCGTTGCTGCCTCTGAGTCTGAAACTTGTTGCTGACGGTGTTGTCGATTTAAATACCGTCATTGCACTGTTAACGGTACAACCAGCCAGAGTTATCGGCATTGATCGCGGTACTTTGTCGGTTGGAGCAATTGCCGACATTGCTTTGATTGATCCTCAGCTTGAATGGAAATTTACGGCTGAGTCTCTGCATTCAAAGAGTAAAAACACGCCATTTCTTGGTTGGGATATGAAGGGCGCAGCCGTCAAAACACTCTTGGCCGGCAAAATAGTATTTGAGAGATAACCATTTAAATTCAGGGTTATAAAGTCGCTAACTTAATGTATAAATTCAAAAATTGAGGTTTCAATGAAAGCAGTTTTGGCTCTTGCTGATGGCAAGTTTTTTTGTGGGAAGGCGCTCGGCGCAATAGGCGAGGTCACTGGTGAGGTGGTTTTCAATACCAGCATGACAGGTTATCAGGAAATCCTGACGGACCCTTCTTACCATGGTGAAATTGTGACCATGACCTACCCTCAGATTGGTAATTACGGCATCAATCCGGAAGATGTTGAATCCGGCAAGCCATTTCTGTCCGGTTTTGTGGTCAAGGAAGCATGTCCTTTTCCCAGCAATTTCCGTTCACAGATGAGTCTGGATGCTTATCTGAAAGATAATAATATTGTCAGTATTGAAGGGATTGATACCCGTGCGCTGGTACGTCATATTCGCACCGTCGGTGCTCAAACCGGTATTATCTCGTCAGTAGATACTGACCCCGAAAGTTTGGTTAAAAAAGCGCAACAAGCTCCAGCCCTTGTTGGCCGTGATCTGGTTCAGGAGGTGACCTGCGGGCAGCCTTATCAAGCAAACGAAGGCATATGGTCTCTAGGCTCCGGTTATGCTGAAGCCAGTGGAAAAGGTTCTGATTATAAAGTTGTCGCCTATGACTTTGGGATCAAGCGCAACATTTTGCGCAATCTTACCACTCTGGGATGTGAGGTTACAGTTGTCCCGGCAACGGCAACGGCTGAAGATGTTCTGGCCATGAACCCTGACGGAGTGTTCTTGAGTAATGGACCTGGAGATCCCGAACCACTGCACTATGCTCAGGAAAATATTCGAAAACTCCTGGGTCGAGTTCCTGTTTTTGGCATATGTCTCGGTCATCAGCTGCTCGCCATTGCTGCGGGAGGCAGCACTTACAAGCTAAAATTCGGTCATCGTGGAGGAAATCAACCGGTTCTGGATTATAAGCGCCAACAGGTTGAAATTACGTCCCAGAATCATGGCTTTGCCGTCGATGAAAAGAGTCTTCAAGATCAGGTGAAAGTGACCCATATCAACTTGAATGACAATACGGTTGAAGGCATAGAACTTCTGTCATCACCGGCTTTTTCAGTTCAGTACCATCCCGAAGCATCGCCTGGGCCGCATGATGCTCAATATTTGTTTGTCCGCTTTATTGATATGATGAAACAACATAAAAGAGAGAATACCCATGCCCAAGCGTGATGATATTAAAAAAATACTGATTGTTGGTGCCGGCCCCATTGTTATCGGTCAGGCGTGTGAATTTGATTATTCCGGAACTCAGGCATGTAAGGCCCTCAAGGAAGAGGGATTCGAAGTCGTCCTGTTAAATTCCAACCCTGCGACAATCATGACCGATCCGGATTTTGCTGATCGCACCTATATAGAGCCGGTTACCCCGGACGTTTTGACCCAGATTATCATCAAAGAACGACCAGATGCGTTGTTGCCGACATTAGGTGGACAGACTGCGCTTAACACTGCGGTTGCGGTTGCAGAAGCCGGCGTCCTGGATAAATACGATGTTGAGCTCATTGGTGCAAAACTTGATTCGATTAAAAAAGCAGAGGACCGGACACTATTCAAGCGGGCCATGCAGAAGATTGATATTGAAGTGCCGCGCTCCGGTTTAGCCCATACCTACGTTGAAGCGATGGAGATCATCGAAGAGATCGGTTTTCCTGCGATTATCAGACCTTCATTTACCCTTGGTGGTACCGGCGGCGGCATTGCCTACAACCGGGAGGACTATAACCGCATGGCGATTGCAGGAATGGATGCCTCTCCCACCAATGAAATTTTGATTGAAGAATCCATTATCGGCTGGAAAGAGTATGAGCTGGAAGTGATGCGCGACATTGCAGATAATGTTGTCATTATCTGCTCAATTGAAAATTTTGATGCGATGGGCGTTCATACGGGTGATTCAATTACCGTTGCTCCAGCTCAGACATTGACGGATAAAGAATATCAAATTTTGCGGGATGCCTCCCTGAAAATCATCCGTGAGATCGGCGTGGAAACAGGTGGTTCAAATATTCAGTTTGGTATTAATCCTAAAGATGGTCGCCTCGTTGTCATAGAAATGAATCCACGCGTCTCCCGTTCTTCCGCACTGGCATCCAAAGCAACGGGTTTCCCCATTGCTAAAATAGCAGCCAAGCTCTCGGTCGGATATCGCCTTGATGAGATTCAGAACGACATCACGCGTGAAACTTTGGCTTCTTTTGAACCAACAATCGATTATGTTGTGACCAAGGTTCCCCGCTTTACCTTTGAAAAGTTTCCTCAGTCTGACGCAACCTTAACCACACAAATGAAGTCTGTGGGTGAAGTCATGGCCATCGGCCGGACCTTTAAAGAGAGCTTACAAAAAGCGCTGCGTTCACTGGAAATTGATTCATACGGGTTCGAAAGTCGGATATTCAAGAATCCGGCCGACTATATTCGCACTTTAACTTCAGGTGAATATGACCAGCTTGTTACGCAGTTACAAATTCCCAGCTGGGAAAGAATGTGGTATCTGGCTGACGCGATTCGCGCTGGATTCAGCATCGACAAAATTTATCAATTGAGTGGGATAGACCCATGGTTTTTGGCCAATATCGCCCAGATTATTGAAATGGAATCGGTTCTACTCACCCATAAAGACCAGCTTAACACCGATGACCAGGACTTTATCGAACTTTTACGTGAAGCAAAACAATATGGGTTCTCGGATCGGCGTTTAGCTTTTTTGTGGGGAATTACCGAGGATGATGTCCGTAATATGCGCCACAACCTTGCCGTTCTTCCTGTCTATAAAAGGGTTGATACCTGTGGCGCTGAATTTGAAGCGTTTACCCCCTACCTTTATTCAACCTATGAATCGGAATGTGAGGCCGCCCCAACCGGAAAGCGTAAAATCATGATTCTCGGTGGTGGCCCCAACCGGATTGGCCAAGGCATTGAATTTGATTACTGCTGTGTTCATGGTGCTTTTTCCCTGTCGGATGCCGGTTTTGAAACTATCATGGTTAACTGTAATCCCGAAACCGTCTCTACAGACTATGACACCTCAGATCGCCTTTATTTTGAACCCCTGACCCAGGAAGATGTTCTCGCTATTGTTGAAATAGAAAAACCAGAAGGAGTCATTGTCCAATTTGGTGGTCAGACACCTCTGAAACTTGCTGTTGCCCTGGAAAAATCCGGGGTGCCGATTATAGGAACATCTCCTGATGCTATTGACCGGGCAGAGGACAGGGAACGCTTTCAGGCTCTCCTGAATAAGCTCAACCTGCTTCAGCCACAGAATGGCATTGCTCGAGCCTATGATGAAGCCGAAGTCATTGCTGAAAGAATTGGCTATCCAGTTGTTGTCAGGCCTTCTTACGTTCTGGGAGGTCGCGCCATGGAGATTGTCTATAGCGTTGAACGATTGCGGGATTATATGAAAAATGCAGTAAATGCTTCACCGGAACATCCCGTTCTTGTGGATAAGTTTTTACAACATGCGATAGAAGTTGATGTGGATGCTCTGGCTGATGGAACAGATGTTGTTATCGGTGGCATCATGCAACATATAGAAGAGGCCGGGATTCATTCCGGAGATTCAGCCTGCACATTACCGCCATTTTCATTGCCGGAAACAATTCTTTCTGAAATCCGCCGGCAAACCATAGCTCTTGCCCTGGAATTAAAAGTCATCGGGTTGATGAACATCCAATTTGCTGTTAAAGATGGGGATGTTTATCTGCTTGAAGTTAATCCTCGTGCCAGTCGCACGGTTCCGTTTGTCTCAAAAGCCACCGGACGACCACTGGCGCAAATCGCGGCTAAGATTATGGCCGGACAAAGCTTGGCGGAACTTGGTGTTTCCGGGGAAATTATTCCTGATTACATTTCGGTTAAAGAGGCGGTCTTTCCATTTGTGAAATTTCCGGGAGTTGATACTCTGCTCGGCCCTGAGATGAAATCAACTGGGGAAGTTATGGGCATCGATTATGATTTCGGTAATGCTTATGCTAAATCACAACTGGGAGCCGGAGTCAAATTACCACGTAGCGGCAAAATCTTTATCAGTGTTAAAGATGCCGATAAAGAACAAATTCTGGAACCAACAAGAAAGCTGATCGCTGCCGGTTTCTCTGTTGTTGCCACGAGCGGAACTGCAGCTTACCTGAATCAGCAGGGGATAGCAGCTGAACAGATCAATAAGGTTAAGGAAGGCCGTCCCCACTGTGTTGATGCCATCAAGAGCGGTGAAATCTGCCTTGTTTTCAATACCACCATGGGAGCTCAATCTGTTGCCGATTCCTATTCTATCCGACGTTCCGTTATCATTTATGAAATTGCCTACTTCACCACCATGGAAGGAATAAAAGCTGGAACAGACGGGATACTGGCGATGTTGCGAGAAAATCTTGACGTTAAACCGCTACAAGAGTATTATCCAGCTAGTTGATAAAAACGACATAACAAAATTTCAGCCAGTGGACGGTTTTTCCGTCCACTGTTTTTTTTGAGGAGTGATAACGTATGGAAGAATCAGTTCCGATGACCATCGAGGGGCATCAAAAGTTGCAGGATGAATTAAAGCAACTGGTGAGGTTTGAGCGACCAAAAGTCGTTCAGGATATAGCTGAAGCAAGAAGTCATGGTGATCTTTCTGAAAATGCAGAATATGATGCCGCCAAAGACAGGCAGGGATTTGTCGAAGGTCGGATCAAAGAACTGAATCATAAAATTGCCATGGCGCAGGTGATTGATCCGGCAACCATAAAAACCGACAAGATAGTCTTCGGTGCTAAAGTTACCCTGATCGATATAGACACGGATAAAGAAGTGACTTATCAGATTGTCGGCGTTGACGAAGCAGATATCAAGGTTGGTAAAATTTCCATCAGTTCTCCCGTTGGCAGAGCTTTGGTCGGTCACAGGGTTGATGAAGAAGTGAATATCAATGTCCCATCAGGCGTCAAAGTTTACGAAGTGACCAATATTGAATATAGCTGATTGCCGCCTCATGCAAAGTGCTGTTGCTTTTCGGAGGGGGTTCTGAGAAAATTCAAGTGGTTCGAAAGACATGGGCCCTCATTGATGGAGGTAGCAATGGCTCAAAAAATAACTAAAGACATGACATTTTATCAGGTTTTGCAGATGAGTCCTGCCGTTTCCAAGGTTCTTGATAAATTCAATCTTGACTGTGGAGAATGTCTGGGGGCTTCGACGGAATCTCTCGCCCAGGGAGCCAAAGCTCATGGCCTTGATATTGAAGAAATTCTTCTTGAGCTGAATTCCATTTTTAAAGATTGAGTCTGGAGCATGACTCCCGGTTGCTCTTCTGCTTGCCAGCATGAAAACCTCAATATAGCACTCGATCATCTTCACGGTGTTGGGCCGAGAATGCTCCCCAAGTTACAAAAACTTGGCCTGAACACCATTGAAGATGCACTTTACCACCTTCCTGTCCGCTATGAAGATCGCCGTCAATTTAAAAAAATTAACCGTTTAACTGACAATCAACAAGAGGTTTTTCTGGGAACCGTTCTTGCCTCGGGTGAAGCTGTCACCAGTCGCAGTCGGCGGCGTATTTACGAAGTCATCGTTGGTGATGAAAGTGGCAAGATTTCTTTAAAATGGTTTCGTTACCGCAAACCCTGGTTACAAAAACGCTTTCCTGTCGGCCAACAGGCCATTTTTATTGGAGAAGTTAAGCGTTTTTCCGCGATTCGCGAAATCCATCATCCCGATTCTGAACTCATACGTTCTGGTCAGGATATTAATCAGTTACTCACCTCAGATCCTCTCCTTTTTGGTCGAATTCTCCCCGTCTATTCCCTGACAGAAGGGTTAACCCAAAAACAGGCCCGTAAAATATGGTATCAGCTGATCCAGGAGTATGCCCGGTTTGCAATGACATTTATCCCCCCCGAAGTTCAGCAAAAGTATCGACTTCTACCGACCACAGAAGCTCTGAGATTAGTTCATTGGCCAGATGACACTTTAGACCTGAAAGATCTGAATGGCGGTCATGATCGCGCCCGACATTCGTTGGTTTTTGATGAATTTTTCTATCTTGAACTCGGGTTGGCATTGAAAAGGGCAGGGGTGCAACTGGAAGAGGGAATTGCTTTTAAGTTCGAGCATAAATTCACTATTCCCCTGAACAAGATGCTGCCATTCAGATTAACAGAGGCGCAACGCCGGGTTCTGGGTGAAATCAAGCACGACATGATGGCTCCACAGCCGATGCACCGCTTATTACAGGGTGATGTCGGCAGCGGAAAAACTCTCGTTGCGTTAATGGCAGCGCTGATTGCAATAGAAAACCAGGCCCAGGTTGCAGTTGTCGCACCGACAGAAATTCTGGCAGAACAGCATTATCAGACATTCAGATCCTGGCTCGACAAGCTTGGTTTGAAAACAGGCTTACTGCAAGGAAACATGTCCGTTGTTGCCAAACGATCGCTACTTGAAGATATTGCCAACGGTGATATTGACCTGATTGTCGGAACCCATGCAGTGTTGCAGGAAGGGGTTGAGTTTCACACTCTGGGTTTGGGAATTGTAGATGAACAACACCGTTTCGGTGTTCGTCAACGCAGTCTGTTAAAACATAAAGGTGCGAATCCCGACATCTTGGTCATGACGGCAACGCCCATTCCTCGCACTTTATCTATGACTTTATATGGTGATCTCTCAGTATCAATCATTGACCAGCTGCCACCTGGAAGAAAGCCAATTACAACAGAGCTATTTCGTTCATCTCATCGCCATCAGGCATACCAGAGGATACGTCAGGAATTGGAACAGGGAAGACAGGCCTATATTGTTTATCCACTGGTTGAAGAATCCGAAAAAAGTGATTTACAGGCGGCAACCGTTGCTGCAGAAACATTTACAACTGAAATTTTTCCGGATTTTAAAATCGGTTTGCTTCACGGGCGAATGAAAACAGCAGAAAAAGATCAGGTGATGAATGAATTCCGATTGGGTAAAGTTCAGCTGTTGGTTTCAACAACAGTGATTGAAGTCGGCGTAGACGTGCCAAATGCGACAGTCATGATGATTGAGCATGCCGATCGTTTTGGCCTTTCGCAATTGCATCAGCTTCGTGGTCGTGTCGGCAGGGGGGCTGAAAAAAGTTACTGCCTGTTGATTCCTTCGGAGCATTATAGCGATGATGCCCGCCGAAGGTTACACGTCATGGTGGAGACTGAAGACGGATTTCGTATTGCCGAAGCCGATCTGGACATACGTGGTCCCGGTGATTTTCTTGGCACCCGGCAGGCTGGATTGCCGGATCTGCGCGTTGCCAATCTGCTTAAAGATAGACGCATTCTGGAGCAGGCTCGGCAGGAAGCGTTCGCGTATGTTGATAAGACAAATCAACTGAGAACGGCAGAATCAGAACCGGTCAAAAGAGAATTGATACGACGCTGGGGCGGCAGACTTGAATTGGCGGCAATAGGGTGACATCTGCTTCCTGAAATTTTGACTGAACTCTTGATATAACAAGAACTCAACTGCTAATCTATACCAAACAACTAAACAATGGGAGAGATACATGCAAGCAATACAAGTTCATAACTTTGGCGGTCCGGAAGTGATGCAACTGGAAGAGGTTCCAGACCTTGTCCCGGCTGCAAATCAGTTGAAAATTGAAGTGAAGGCCGTCGGAGTGAATCCGGTTGACACCTATATTCGTGCAGGTGTTTATCCACTTAAGCCGGAATTACCGTATACTCCGGGAAAAGATGCTGCAGGCGTTGTGACCGAGGTCGGTTCAGCTGTCAAACATCGAAAAGTGGGTGATCGTATTTATGTTTGTGGATGTCCGTCCGGAAGCTATGCCCAGCAACTTATCTGCGATGAAGATCAGGCTTTCAGTTTGCCGGATAATGTTGATTTTTCGTCTGGAGCAGCACTTGGAGTGCCATATAGTACAGCTTATTATGCTCTTAATTTTCGCGCTCATGCATTACCAGGCGAAACAGTCCTGATTCATGGAGCCAGTGGCTCAGTCGGAATTGCAGCGATTCAGATCGCCAAAGCCAAAGGACTCCGTGTTATTGGTACCGCAGGAACGCAACAGGGTTTGGAGCTGATCAAATCCCAGGGTGTCATTGCGGCGCTCAATCATAGGACTGAAAACTACCTTGATGCCCTGGAAGAATTAACCTGCGGTCAAGGGGTCAATGTTATTCTGGAAATGCTGGCCAACGTTAATCTTGATACTGATCTTAAGCTGCTGGCCAAATTCGGCAGGATTGTCGTCATCGGCAACCGTGGCAGAATTGAAATCGATCCGCGCGATACCATGGGTAAAAATGCATCAATTCATGGCATGTCCTTATTTAATGCAGACGCAAAAGCCATGAATCAAATTCATGCAGCGATCAAGGCTGGACTTATTGACGGACGCTATAAGCAAATCATTCATTCAGAATTACCACTTGCTGATGCGGCAAAAGCTCATGACCTTGTTATGCAGGAGGGCGTTTACGGGAAGATTGTTCTTATCCCTTAATGTTCCAGCTACAACCATAAATTCAGCTGGATTCATATAATTTGAGTTTATCTGTATTTGAGTTTACATAATATATATTATGCGACGTTAGATATTCTGCAATCCATAGCGAGGTCATGAACGGGCCTCGCTATGCTTTTATCTGCACAACTCTCTCAAAGTCACCTTCTCGAATCACCCCTCTCGAAGATGATCAAGTTCTGGTGATTGTTCCTTGACAAATTAGGTCGAAATCAATTCATCTATCACATCAAAGTCAAAGCGTTTTTCAGCCAGTTTTTTAATCAGATCGAGCTTCTCCCTATCTTCGGCAACTATTTTGGATACATCTTTATTGATGGTATGATACAGCTCTGCTGTAATCATTTTCTCTGCTCTGATATAGGGAATGTTGGTGTCATCCAGAATTTGCTGAGTCATTGAGTTGATAGCTGTTGCCCCGGAAATCACCATCCCCACGATCAAGTCTTTATAGTGAGGCATTTTGTAGAGATGTGACAGAGTTACAATCAATTCGTCCCTGCTGCTTGTGAGAATAATGATTGACGGTTCCTGAATCAGTTCCGCAACCCGCTGGGTCGACGCTGCACCGACCTGAACACTATGGATAATTCGCTGTGATTCACGTTTATTTCCATGTAAAGGCAGATCAAGGACCGCTGAAATACGTCTAAGGGTTGGATTTGCCAGAATCGGTTGATAGTCGAAGCCACCGATCACTTTAAATGTTTCGTCTTTCAATGCACGTGTCAAGTAATCAAGGCTTCTATCCCTCTTTTCCGGAACAAGCATATTGACGAGGATCGCCTTGACATCAACCTGTTCCTTTTCAAACAAAAGTTGCGTCATAGCCAGTCTATCTACGACATTACCCAAACCGCCGCCGGTGACCATAAGAACAGGAGCATTAAGCAAACGAGCGATGTGAGCATTGGAAATCTGCATAACAGAACCAACGCCCGGATGCCCGGAGCCTTCGATGAGGAGAAAATCACACTTCTTTTCAAGTTGATTGCAGGCATGTACGATCCTGTCTTGAAGATCTTGAGGAGAAATCAGTCCGTCTACCACCTTATGCGTCGTATCAGAAGACAGAACAACCGGCGACATAAAATCCAGATCTCTGTTCAGACCAAAAACTTGAGCCATCAAAGCAACATCCTTGTCGACTACGCGTCCCCGATACTCGACTGTCTGTCCACCAAAGGGCTTGATATAGCCGACCCGATCATATTTCTTCAAAGCAAGAGCCATCAGCGCTATGCTCGTTGTCGTTTTTCCGGCATTTTTATCAATCGCCGCTATAAATAATTTTTTTGCCTTGCTCATTTCAGTAAAAACCTCGCAAGAAAATCTGATGCTGTTATTATGTTTTATTCAAACCGGTCAATTTCAATTATTTATAGCTGTATCAGCGGTCAAAGGCAACTCTTCGTCCCCTTTCTTTATCTCTATACCGTATTTTAACGTCTCCAGTGCCGTGGGACACCATTGTAACCGGCATAACGTTCCAATTGTTCATAGAGTGCGTCTGCAGTCGACTTCTGCTGTAAAATAAATTCCTCCACCCGTTTTTGTTCACCGGTAGAAAGCCTTGAATATGGAGAATCGCTTTTGCCGATCATCTCTTCCTGTTGCTGCCAGAATTGCTGGTAAAAGCCAAACTCCCTGAAGTTCGACATCCACCATGCCCTACTGCGGCCTGCAGGTTGATTCTGCGCTGATGGTATAAGATGTGCGATTAATTTGCGCTGGACCGGATCAATGGTCATGGTGTAGCTGGACAGAACATCCATGCCAATCAAGCCATAATAATGCCCCGAAGACATTCCTGAGACAATATGCGCAGGGATGAACTTTTCGGTTATCTCCCCTATTGTTATCTTGTCGATAATGGTTCTGGTTGCAGTTTTTCGACCACCAATACCGGAAATCATCACCATAAGCCTGCCGGATTCTTCATCAAAGAGGTTAAGGCGATCGGCCAGACTCTCGGAAATAACCAGGCCCGGCGATCCGGTGTCGACCATCATTGGTACCGTCACTCTGCCATTAAATCTCACATTAATAATCACCCGGTCAGCAAATCCCTCTCTGGCTGTATAGGGAATTGAAATAGAATCTTTCCGGGCTGAGGAGTTGTTGCTTTTTGATTTCTTTAACTCAGTTCGGTCAACATCATTATTTATAGTGATACTTGAACTATCAGGAGTATACTCATTGTTTTTATTGCGGATATTATCAGGAACACTTTGCGGAGAATTGGAAAAATGGAGTTGCCCGTTAGCATCAACCCAACGATACATCTGGGCACTGACCGTTGTTGCTGTGCAGAGGCCAACAATGATAGTCAGCAAGAAAAAAACATTGAGCCTAAAACAAGCTGTGCTTTTTAAGTGGGACATAAAAGACCTGTATCTGTCATCAAGAAATATATTTTAAATCGCCTTATAGATGTTCATGCCACAGGCAACACATTGCCAGCTTGGAGCATCTCTCTCAAAGGTACAACCTCCCAGGACGATACGACCAGATGCCAGCTGATCCTCCAGATCTTTGGTCAGTGCTGGATTGCCGTAAAGAATCGTGGCTATTTGAGACTAGCCACATTCAGGGCATTTACGCGGTTTTTTCCTGTACCTTTTCATGCAACCACCAACTTACTCACCTTCTATATCTTGCTTGTCTCCATTCTCTACGGTTGTTTTTTGCTTATTTTTTTCATTCGCTTCATCGACAACCGTTTTGAGCCACTTAATTTCTTCCGGATCGAAAAATTTCTGCTGTTCAGTCCCATAATTCATCGCCCAGTAGATATTCGAAGAAGACATCTCAGTGATCCCATGACCGGTGACACCAAGATATTTGGCATCTTCATTAGCCCACCGGGTCAATCTGCCAACGGTATCAAACAACATCAAATAGGTCTTATCATTGGCTTCAACCAGCAGAGGTAATGCGCCCTCTTCCTGCACTGAAGCGCCCTCTTCCTGCAAAATCGGGACATAAAAAAGGGAATTCAGAAACAATTCGTAAAATTTCGATTGCTGTTGACCATCTTCAGTACAGAGTTTAACAGCATCATCGAGCTTGGTCATATTAAGGCCTTTGGCTTGAAATGAGGTTATTGTATATTTTTACAGATAAAACGATCAACACGGCGAACGAAATTATTCCCAATGGTCACCACGTTTACGGTGCAGCTCAATATCCATGGATTCAACCCGTCCGCGATCACTGATAAATGAACTGAGTCCCCAACTGACCAGACTGATGATCAGCGAACCCAGAAGTGCAGCACCAAATCCGGACACATGGAGCCCGCCGATGACACCAGAGGTCATCATCAGCAGAAAGGCATTAATGATAAAAGTAAAAAGGCCCAGAGTGAGAATGTTGATCGGCAACGTTAGAATAATCAAAATAGGCCTGAAAAAAGCATTGAGAATGCCTAACACCAAGGCAGCAAACAGAGCGGTTCCAAACCCATCCACATCAACACCGGGAAAGAGATAGGCAGAAATCATGATAGCGGTTGAAAGAATGAGCCATCTTAGAAACAAACCAGACATAGGGACTCCTTGTTAAAACTATATTTTTCCGGAAAGTCTATCAGAATTGATCCTGTTTTACCGCTTTTTTAAGAGAACTTTTTAGCATAATAGTAACTATAACTATATTTAGAGGTCAGCAATCTGATGGAAAATCGTTGGTGACTTTAGTGCTCAAATTGAAGCCCTGAAATATAGAGGTAACGGTGAAAACTTGAGATATTTTTAGCCTATTCCTTTTTTTTCTTGTCGATACGCAATCGGCTCAACATCGCGGCAACGCTGTTCCACCTGATGGGCAATCCGTTTAACCATTTCACCACTCAGATGGATACCACTTGGTTTTGCCAGGGAATAAGCCTCTTTACCGCTGATCACTTTTATTGGGCGATCCGCTTTACGCACAACATACCACCCAGGGAGAACCAACACCGGCTGAGTATACACGGAGTCACCAACTGCGCTGGTTAACCATACTCTAAGCCAGTCCGCCTGCCGTTGCGCCTGCAATAACGGTTCGGTTTCATACGAATTAGGAAATTGCAGCAACTTTCCGTCATAGGTAACAGTTGCATCAACCTTCCCTTTTCGTTTCAACGCTTTTGTTCGCCCTTTTGTCTCAACGGAAAACACACCCGTCGGCCCAACCACAATGTGGTCAATATTGAAATTTTCAGCGGGGAAGTCATGGTACACGCGACAACCTTCCACCATCAGCTGATTCAGTTCTTGCCCCACAGCCATTTCTGCATCGAGCCCCAAACGGCAGTTATTTCTTTCAGTCATCAATCGGTAGACTTTAAAGCCAACCCAAAGAAACACCCCAAAAACGCTGGCAAGAATGATAAAATCACTCAGATTAGTGGTTTTTTCGGCCTGCATCAGGGGAAGATAAACTGAATAGATCAGCAGAGGAAAGGTCGGGAAAACCGCAATATAAGCCATAATATCCAAATTCAGATTTTCAATCCGGGCTTGTAGTGATGTCCCTGGGCTGCGCAACAAATGACCACTTAACGGTGATTTCTTCCCTTTTTGCCTACGTTTCTGCAGCCAGACAAGAGGAAATGTGAAGCTGAAAATCCCGAACAAATACAATGCGATAGGGATTGCCATAGAAGTTATGGTTTGCATTTAAAATATACCCTTTCAGGTTATTCATTGTCTTCTTCACTAAGATTCTCAGCAATCTAGCAGAAGCATCTCAGGTCAGCCAGATATTAATTATCCTGATAAAATGCAGAAACACTCAGCGGTTCCCATTGCGGCCGCGGTTGTTTCCCCACCTTATCAGCCTTTATCGCTCCTAACAGATTATTTTAAACTAAAGGGGGGGCATCATTTTTTCCAATATGGCGCATTTTTAGGTATGACCCAGCGCACCCCGCCCCGCGGATCTGCTGAGTCTCCCAGATAGCGGGGGATCAAGTGGATGTGTAGATGCATTATCGTCTGCCCTGCTGCAACTCCGTCATTAATACCAATATTGAAACCATCAGGAGCGTATTCAGTTATGAGATATTGCCGAGTCTGGTCTGCCAGGACCCATAACGCTGTGCGTTCTTCCTCCGTTGATTCAAAAAAGGAGGTAAAATGGCGCTTCGGGATAATCAAACAATGCCCACGGGTCACCGGGAAAGTATCGGCTATAGAAATGGCAAAATCATTCGAAAATAATTGTCTTGATTCATCCACACAACAAAATGGGCATTCGGTCGTCATAGACATACTCAGTTTTCCTTAGTGGTTTTATGGCGAAATGTTGCTAGATCAGAATCGCGGCATTCGAGAAAAAACGCTTCACATAGAACCAACGGACAATCATTACGAGTTAGTTGCTCTACCAGATGAACTAGGGTGTGAAAAGCGTCTGTGAACTGAAACAACACGTGCAACCGGGATCATCATAATTTCGTTATTCTCTGTATAAATTGCAAGCATGAGAATGCCCCCATGCAGACACAGATTAAAACAGGTATTATGTCCCCCGATATTCCAACAATATATTCAGTGACAACATCTTCCTTGTCACAACTCAATCATTAATCGAAAACACCTTCTTCAACCGCTCTACCGTATGGATCCATTTGGTTGTTCGAGGTCGGCACACAGAATTTTGATTGCCAAAAAAACCAACTTCTGAAACTGCCGCATTGACTGGCTTCGTAGCAACCCACTCTACGGAAACGAAATATTCACTATTTTCCTCATCGTCCACGTATTGCCGGTGATAATTTGCCTGTGCGATGTCGAGAAAATCTTGTTTCTCACCGTTAACATCAACCTGAAATTCGTTGGCACGAACCGATTGTCCTAATACCTTACCGACGCCAACATATCCCTGGCCGGGAACATTCACCCAAACGCGATCACCTGGAGATAGCAAAGAGAGAGTTTTTGTATACCACTGCCCGCCCCCAGCACAAATAAAGCCATATTTGATTGCTTCATTCCAGTCTCTATCCTCGCTATGTCCGAAAGATGAGTAGTACTCGCCATTCCATTCTCCACGCTCCCCTGATTGAACAGATGTCGCACGTGTTTCTGTTTCGATGGGATCGATTAGCCAGGCGCGGCTAAGGTATTGGTTAGCGCCATCTTGAAACACCTGAAAAAAGATAACATTGATTGCGACATTCATGTCGTTAAGGTAATTAACTATACGCTCTGTGCTTGAATCAAGTGAGGATGCAACGACAACTATCTGATGAGAACCATTCAGTTGCTCTTCATCGAGCTGAATACCAAATTTTTTCTGAAAGGCTTCACCAAGTGAGCCATTCCTGGAAAACTTGTTGAAGATATGGGCAATTTCGTCTGAGGTGAGATCTCTTACCCATGACGCATAGTCAAGCGCCTGAGCTACAACCTCTCGCGGGGTTTGATTACGTTTCAGTTCGATAACGATGAGCTGGCCATCTTGATTGACAGCTAGCAAATCGATTATTCCACCAAAATCTGTTCTTACTTGCTGACCAATGAGAAGCCAGTGTAAAGACAGAATACTGGGATCCGAAACAATCATCTTCTCCAGCAATGCTTCACTCTGCAACGAAACTTCAGCTAATGGTTGCGGTTCAGAACCTACTTTCCAAACAGCATGATTGATTGGCATTTACCCTCTCCGTTTCTATTCATTCGGCAATAGTATCTTCTACACCTAAATCCGCGGCGATCTCCCGGAACTGCTCCAGCGCTGCCTGCATGTCCTCAACAATTTCAGCAGCCAGCACACCAGGCTCCGGCAAATTATCAGAATCTTCAAGCGAATCATCCTTGAGCCAGAAGATATCGAGGCTGGCTTTGTCGCGGGCGATCAGGTCTTCATAGTCGTAACAGCGCCAACGACCGCTTGGATTTTCTTCATTCCAGGTGGCGGTACGCTGTTGACGTTTGCTTGGATTGTAGAGCTGGACAAATTCATCCAAGTCACTGCGCTTGAGTGGATTGGTTTTCAGGGTGAAATGCACGTTGGTGCGCAGGTCGTAGATCCACAGCTTTTTCGTCCAGGGTGTTTCACTGGCGGGTTTACGGTCGAAGAAGATGACGTTCGCTTTGACCCCTTGAGCGTAGAATAGTCCGGTTGGCAGGCGAAGAATGGTGTGGACGTCGCATTCGTGCAGCAGTTTGCGGCGGATGGTCTCCCCGGCTCCGCCTTCGAACAGCACGTTATCCGGCACCACTACGGCAGCGCGGCCATGCTGTTTGAGCAGGGTTTTGACGTGCTGCATGAAATTGAGCTGTTTGTTTGATGTGGTCGCCCAGAAATCGTCACGCTCAATGATTTCCTTCTCTTTGCCTACCTTGCCGTCTTCGGCCACGATGGTGGTACTGCTCTTTTTACCGAAGGGAGGATTGGTGAGGATGATATTGAAGCGGTCGCCCGGATCAGAGGCGAGGGAATCACTCACAACCAATGGCAAATTGCTGTCATCACTGCCGATACCATGTAACATCAAGTTCATGGCACAGAGTCGTGCTGTCGACTGCACCAGCTCCCAGCCCTTGAAGGTGCCATCCATGAGCTTTTTCCGCTCATCCTTGGTCATGTGAGGATGGTTATCGACGAGGCTGTCGTGGGCGGCGAGGAGGAATCCACCAGTTCCACATGCGGGGTCACTGATGGTCTCACCCGGCTTGGGGGCAATAACATCAACGATTGCCTGAATCAATGGCCGTGGCGTAAAGTACTGCCCGGCACCGCTCTTGGTGTCCTGTGCGTTTTTCTCCAACAGCCCTTCGTAGGCATCCCCTTTAACATCGGCACTCATAACCGACCAATTCTCGTTACCGATCAGATCGACAATCAGGCGACGCAGTTTGGCCGGGTCCTGAAATTTGTTCTGCGACTTGTTGAAAATCAGCCCGAGCAGCCCTTTTTCATTACCGAGGTTTTCCAGGGTATGGCGGTAGTGGTCAAATAGCTCATCACCGTCCTTTTTGACCAGTGTCGGCCATGAGTAAGCTTCCGGAACCATGTCTGGTTGCTTGTGTGCGCCGGAGGCAGGCACATAAGGCGGCTTGGTGCGCTCGTCGGCCATTTTAAGGAAAAGCAAATAGGTGAGCTGTTCGACGTAGTCGCCATAGCTCATGCCGTCGTCGCGCAGGACGTTACAGTAGTTCCAGAGTTTCGATACGATTGCTGCGGGGGTCATTTAAGTTCCTGTCCTGTTTATTATTTTACTGATTAAAACTGTTGCTTCTTGTATAATTAGCGACATGAAAAAGTCACTATTAACAACCAATCGGCATCTTCAAAATCGCTCAATTCGTGAAAAATCGATGACTCGAAACATAGAATCGTCTTCCGCAATAGAAGGGATTAGCGTCAAGCGTGATGCTGTTACGGGACAGTTCGTATCCAAAGACAGCAGTTCGACAAACTGCGTCCACGAATCTACCTCCGGGACGAACTACAGCACCTCGAAGAAGTCTTAGCTAGCCTCTTCCGTTACTTGCCTGAATCTTCCATCACCTCAAAAAATAGTTGCTTCATCGGTTCATAGTTCATATCAATCCCTGCACGAACCGCAGCAAAGTATTCGTCTCTCTTTATTCCTGACCAATCACTGAAATCAAGTAGCGGCAAACCTGCTTGCAATGCCATCAGTGTGGCAAGCAAACGACCGAGTCTACCGTTCCCCTCACGAAAGGGGTGTATCAACATCAGCTCTACATGCACTTCCGCCAGGGCCTGAGTAATTTCATTCATATCGGTACATTGACACGGAGTATGTACCGCCAACTGTTTCCGCTCAAACTCCGCCATCATGCTCGGAATTACCCGGGCCATGGCAAAATCGAATCCGCCTTTGCTGATATTGACCTGACGATCTTTACCAGCCCACGAATAAACCGTTTCTAGCCAGATTCGATGCATTTCATAGATATCATTAACAGTGAATCTCTGGTCTTGTTCAATTTCTCCCAATAGATATTCTTGCGTTCGCCATAATTCCTCTGTCTCAACAATCTGCATCTCTTCCGATGAGGTAATTCCACGCAGATTTTTCAGAACTGATCTATTTGAACCCGGTTCGTATTGGTCTTCCGGCAAGCCGGATGTGTCGTAACGATCTGAAGGAGGCAACATATCAACAATGACTCGGGATATGGCTGGACTGGCGGTATAGCACCCTGTTCAGTTCGTCTGCCATTTTGAGAAAAGGCTGATAGGTGGGCAGTTCCTTGCCTGCGCATGAAATGCAGGCAGGGACGTAGTCACCGCGTGCCTGTGCGTGTACACATGCAGACAGGTAGCTCATGCCGTCGTCGCGGAGAACGTTACAGTAGTTCCAAAGTTTAGATACGATTGCTGCTGGGGTCATATTCTTATCAATCTTCAACTTTCCCATCAAATGTATCGAGAAAGACATTTATTGCTAATTTCTGTTTATCTTCCAACGTGTCAAACCCGTCTGAGCTAAGGATTTTCCTGACGCGTGGCTCAACTAAATCTATAGATACAAAGTTGCTGATATTATCCAAGGTGATTTTCCATTTTGTCTTTGAGACTTTGTCCCCCTTGCTGTGGCTGCTCACCTTAGACATAAATGAGACAAGAAGCTGAATCAAACCAACGTCTTCTTCAATCAGGTTTGAAATATATTCCTTAACCGCTCCTGAATCACCCCTGTCCCATCTTTCCCAGCAATATAGAATACTGACAAGGTCCTGATGCGTAGCCAACGCTCCAGAATCTGCCCATAGCTTTATTTTTTCGACTGCCAACTGCTCTAATATTTCAAGCTGCTCACCGGTTACGGCTCTCTTCTCTTCAGGCGCCGGATGCTCTTTACTGGTGTTTTTCCCATGCTGTTGGCCTTGCACACCAACCTCATGGACAATGGTGTAAAGGCTATTTTCTGCTTGGTCTATAGCATTCTTGAACAAATCAAAACGCCTATCATGCGTTTCAAATCGCTGGCTAAGCTGATAAAAAATTCTCAAAATCCTCATTGAAGTACTTGTTGTGAGAAAGCCCTGCTCAACTTCTTGGAAAGTGTCACCAATATCCATCAAAACATTTACAATATTGGCAATATTCTCTTCTGGGACGTCTTCCCTCGTATAATCTTCTATACGTTCAAGAAACTTTATTATTCGACCATCACTATTCAGCCCTTGAAGCGCTACACAGAACTCCTCTTTGTCCGTAGCTAAACCAAGAATCGTTTCCATTTCCTTGTTAGAAATCATCCCAACGGGCAACGCTAATTTAAAAAATATGTCGAAATTATCTGGGCTACACACACGACCATTTTTGCGCCACTCTCCCAGCCAGTCAGAGCCATATTCCATATTGCTTGAGATGATTTCTAGCTTCGGAAAAATATAGGTCAGAAACTCGCTTAGTTGCTCGTGGGTCATTGCTTCAGTTCGCTGAAGTATTTCTTTAAGTCGCGTAGCCGTCTGCTCTATTGCAGAATCCGATCTTTGGCCGGAAAAATGGCCCGCAAATAAGTCCTTGTTTTCACGTATACCCGAATAAACTTCGGGCAAAAAAACCTGAAGACCGGTAATTGCTAAAAAATCAACTGGGTTAACGTAATTTCGCACCATCGAAAAGCTAAATCTCAGGGAATTGATGTAACGGGTAACGTCGCGTACGTTCTCAAATAAATACCTCAAGCCACTATGATAAATATTTCCCCAATATGTTGAGTCCCACTTTCCTTCAGGGATATCGGCGACTAGCTCATCTAATTGACTGAACAATAGGCTTTCAATTTCACTCTTTGAAATCTGTGGCAATTCAAAAGGCACCTGGACGATCTTTTCCAAATAATCAAGACCAGGGCCTTCTTGTACCTTTGAGAGGGCGTTAACGACGAGTTCCTGATCAAAAGCAAGCAGATAAATAGTATTAGAAAAATCACCAAGCATCTTAACCAACTGAAAAATCTGTCTTATTTCAGCATTATTCAATCGGTCGATATCATCAATAACAATAATGATCTTTCTCTTGCTTCTACTTAGGATTTCGTTGAGATCATCTTTGAGTGCAGCTAAATCCTTCTGATTCTTTTTGCCCCAGCTAATTGCAGCATTACCGACACCCTTTAGTACAGCTACCAATGCTGCGACACCACCACTGACGGCTGGAATTGGGATCAATGTTAGTGGGGCTATAAGATTTGCGTAAACCTCTAGTTTTCGCCCAGCCTCTTTTGCATTTTCCCCGTAATCCTTATGCTGTAAGCTGTACGCTAATTGCTTAAAAAACTGCGAAACGAGTTGGTTTTGATCAGAAAAGTTCCACGGATTGAATTTGAAAACAATAGGCAGTTCTTCTTTCCCAAGATTTCGAGCTTTTTCTTGCACATGCTCAAGCGCCATGTTGATAACTGATGATTTGCCAGCACCCCACTTCCCATATAATGCAGTAACTACACTCCTATTATCTTTGTGGCTCAGCAAGGCGGTAGCAAAAGACTGCGCAAATAGGGCGCGGCCTAACAAGTCTTGCTTAGATGAGTCAATTGGTTGGTCTGATTTAAACATTCACGACCTCAACATTCGCTATTGTGGTGTCAGCAATTAATCTGCCAGAAAATGCGTTCTTTAGAATAGATTTCCGAAGACTATTTGCTCGCTTCAAACTTTCAGCAATAACCTCATCAAAAGAATCAATCACTGAGAATTTCGACTCAATTTCATTGGCAATAACTTTCTGTTCTTCATGTGGGGGTAGTGGTAAGGGAAAATTACTCATAGACATAGTGTTAACCACTTGCTGAACACCTCCAACTTTAAGGCGTTGGAGTTCTCGTCTTGTTGCATTAATTGCATAGGTAATATAAATGGGGTCTGTGTGTTTTTTTAAAGGTCTCACTATTACTGCATTCGAAACTTGAGCCTTACCTAGGCCTTGTGGCACCAAACAAGCTTTTCCAGAATCCCCATGTCTTGCGATTAAGATATCCCCTGCTTCTACTGACGACTTTGCATTTTTCGAGTCAAACTCATTTGTGACGTAACGGACATCACTATCAATAAACACGTTTTCGCCAATATGTGTCGTGCTCAAGAACCGAATTGCTTGGTTTTCTGTAAAATGCCCCTTGATTGGGCCAACATAACCAACAACAACCTCCAGAGTTGCATTTAGCAACTTAACCCATGCCCAGCCATCTGGAAGCATTGGTAGTTTGACAATTTCAGGGTCTGACAATTCAGGTAGAGTCTTTGGCTCTTTTGACTTAGTTTTCCCTCCAAGGGACAAGCCTTTAGCGACAAGGAGATCTTTTAAAAGTTTGTCGGCAGTCTCAACATCGGGATGCTGATTGCGCCATTCTTCGGTGAGTTTGCCTTCGACGGCGGCTTTGAGAACGGCGGCTTTGTAGCGTTTGAGGTTGGCCTTAACGCGCTTGAGGTTGGTGACGGCTTCGTCGAGGCGGGAGAATTGCTTTTCGATTTCCGCGACGATGCGTTTTTGTTGTTCCAAAGGAGCAATGGGAAGTCGTATTTCTTTTACTATTGTGGTGTTTAAGTTGACCTGGGTAATTCCCTGCCGGTTCGCATTGATAATGTTTGGCCGTATCAGGTCAAAATAGTAATAAAGAAAAAGTGGATCGAAATTTTCTGGTAGTTCAGGGAAGGCCACAAAGCCGTCATGAATACAGCCATCAACAGCAAGAATCTTAGGAACACAGACCGTCCCACTGTTGGACAAAATAAGAGTTCCTGCCTTTAGGAAGCGGCTTTTCTGCGACCCAGCTTCTGTAACATGATCTTTGGTTTTAGATAAGAATTTACCTTTTTCGCGGGTAATATCGGAGATCATTATCCATGGAATATCACCGCCAAAATACCTAGGATCTCCCTTAGGCCGTGGAGATGCTCCACGTATTACAGGAATGACCTCTCCGAGTGGTTCCCTACGCCACCCAGAAGGCAACTCCGAAATGTTGTCGTATATTTTCTCAGAACTCATTTAATTACGCCGTCAAAGCCTCATTCAACTCATCAAGAATTTTACTCAAATCATCCCAAACCTGCCTGCCTATCGGCGCAGGCAAACAACTGCCACACTTAGAGTTCTACAGGCTTTAAACGTCCAGCCTCATACTCTCTCTTGATCCACTTGCGCGAAACCAGTCTTTAACTTTTTCTCTCGTTCAAACGCCTCATTACTGCTCGCTAACTGTTCGTGATGAACAATTCGGATCGGTTTGTTATTCTTTGTCCAGCGTGCACCCTGGCCGTTCAGATGTTCTCCGAATCTCTTTCGAATATCGGTGGTTGCACCAACGTAAAAAGTGTCATTCTCGCACAACAGGACGTAGACATACCATGAATTAGGCGACAAGTGCGGCATTGAGTTCTTCTATAACGTTCGTTAACTGGTCACCAAAAAGCTGATAAACCTTCCCTATCCCACCCGCCTGCGCAAAGGGCGCATAATCAAAATCATCGGTCTCAATCAACAAATTAGCCGCAATATGGTCCCGAATCATCTCCAGCCACTTGCGCTGCTCATCAGTAAAGTTCTTGCCGCTTGCCTGTTGCTGTTCAACCCAGGCCTGGAAGTTAACCTGCACCTTTTCGGGAAACGGCACCAACTCATTCTCCTGATGCATGGCAAAACGCACCAGCGACACCAGATCGGTCAAAATATGATTGGCCGCTGCACCACGAACCTTACCTGCCTGCAACTTCTGGTAGGCCGCCCACAGTTCATCCGGCACTCGCTTCTCCCACCCCTGCGGATGGGTCTGGTAGATGCGCAACTGTTCCACCTGGGCCACCAGCTTTTCGGCTAGCTCACGGACATCCTCAAACTTCAAGCGTTGTTTGAAAGGTTTACTGTAAAGAATCTGTAAGGCGGTAATTTCATCCTTGTTGTCGACGATGAACTGCTCAAATGATTCGATCACACCCTTGGCCTTTTCTTCGGTGAAACCGGCGAATATTAGGGTATCGGGGCTGACCGTGTCGATAATTTGCTCGTTCTTCTTTTTGATCGCCAACAGCAATTCACGCAAATCCGGATTACAGAGCGGCTTGACCGCCTCGGCGACCAGCTTGACGGCAGATTGCTTCACTTGTTTAGCATCAGGCTCGCTGGTGGCGAAATCCTTTTTCGCTTTGACAATGTGATTGTCTGGATTAAGTGCGTCGACCAGATCACCCGTTAATTCCTTGAGGCTCTTGCCACCAAGCAAGGGTTCAACTTGCTGATGCTCTTCGGCGGTCAGCTTCTTTTCCATCCGTGCCAAACGAGCAGCGACGGATGATATCACATCGGGCTCAGCATTACCGAAAGCAACGGCCTGTAAAAGTTTTTCGAAACCGACGTTTTTCTTGCGCTCCATCGGACGAGAATCGGTCTGATCCATCTCGCAGACCCCGACTGCGTCGACAATGACGAAATGATCCTTGGTGAGGGCGTCAGGCGTGACCGCTTGCAGGTCATTGTCATTGATGATTCGCACTCCGCGCCCCTTCATCTGCTCGAAATAGGCACGCGACTTGACACTGCGCATAAAGAAGACCACTTCGACTGCCTTGATATCGGTGCCGGTAGCGATCATGTCGACAGTGACGGCGATACGCGGATTGTAGCTGTTGCGGAAAGAGGCAATCAGATCTTCGGGCTTGGCTCCGGTGGTACGATAGGTGATCTTCTGGGCAAAGTCATTCCCCTTGCCGAACTCCTCGCGGACAATCTTGACGATATCCTCAGCGTGGGAATCATCCTTGGCAAAGATCAGCGTCTTCGGTACTTCGGTCCGACCGGGGAATATCTCCGAGGGGAGTCTGTCACGATAGGTTTGAATCACCTTGCGGATCTGATCGACGGCGACCACATCCCGGTCAAGCTGTTTGGCGTCATAGTTGAAATCATCATCCAACTGTTCCCAGCGCACCTCGCGGGTTTCCCGGTCGCGCTTGTCGACGTAATAACCGGCCTCGACCTCCCCGCCCTGTTCGGTAATGGCGGTCTTGATACGATAGACATCGTAATTGACGTTAACCCCGTCGGCGACGGCGTGTTCGTGGCCGTACTCCATCACCAGATTCTGATTGAAGAAGCCGAAGGTCTGCTTGCTGGGGGTCGCTGTGAGACCGATGAGATGAGCATCGAAATATTCCAGCACCTGACGCCAGAGGTTGTAGATGGAGCGGTGGCACTCGTCGGTGACGATGATATCGAAAGTACCGATAGGGATAGCGGGATTATATTCAATGGGATCGGGTTCTTTAAACAGAGTTCCAAACTCGACCGAATCTTCCAACTCCTCCGGAAGATCACGCCCCTTGAGCATCGAATAGAGGCGCTGGATGGTGCAGATACAAACACGCGTAGACTTACTACCAAATGAATTAGTCGTCAGGCGATGAACATTATATTCTTCACTGAATTTAAAGTTGTTATAAGGCGAAACATACTGCTGAAACTCCTTGAGAGTCTGTTTGCCCAAATTTCCCCGGTCGACCAGAAACAACACTCGTCGGGCCCCGGCAAACTTGATCAGTCGATAGATAAAGTTGATAGCCGTGAAGGTCTTGCCGCTACCAGTCGCCATCTGAATCAGCGAACGGGGATGGTTGTCGCGCAAAGAGGCTTCAAGGTTGTTAATCGCTGTGATCTGCGCTGGCCATAAGCCTTCGGTGACCAGTGGCGGCATTTGCTGCAAACGAGACAGAAACGTTTGCGGCTGACCATAACATTCTTGCGCCTCTGCAACCTGATCAAGCGTAACCCCAGAATCTGGCTCTAACCATTCAGCAAAAAGTTCAGGTCGGTGAAAAGCAAACACATTGCGGGAGCGAGGCGCGGGATCAAAACCGTTGGTGAAACGGGTTTCAACTCCAGTCGACTGAAAAGAAAACGGTAGCGGGTTGTACCAGCAGGGTAAACCTTCAGGGAGGCCGGTCGTATATTTGTCCGATTGAATTTCAACCCCGGTCAGAGTAGAACCGACCTTTTTCGCCTCAATAACACCTGCGGCCTTACCATCGACATAGAGGAGGTAATCAGCAAAACCATGCCCGGTAGCCAGAGGAAATTCACGGATAGCAACACCACGGGCTGCATGGATATTGACAGCTTTGGCATCTTGAACCTGCCAACCCGCTGTCTCCAGCAGTTCGTCAATCTTAATCCGTGCTTCCGCTTCCGGTGCTGGTGTCATGATCAGTCCTCTACTGATAACTTTCAGCCTTTTCTTTCACCTTGAGGTCGCAATTTGCGACTTCAAGACTATAACCATCAGATTTAACGACATTTTAAAAAACAAAAAAACCGCCCAATCGGCTCACACCGACCCAGACGGTCATCAACTTACCAATTTATCCCCTTCAAAAACCAACATCCCATCCCTCCATCAACACATATAAAAACCTCAATAACATAGGGCATCTCAAACAGGATGTAAAAAGAAAAAGAAAACTCCCAGCAAAAGTGGGTAGGCGTTTGATCTTTAGCTTTCTTTGCCCCCGTGTGACGAAGCCGGAATGAAGCTACGATTTGCAGGAATTCGAAGAAAAATGTTTGAGCCGAAGGCGAGTTTTTTGCTGAGCTGCAATTCGTAGAACAATGAAGGGAACCCGCAGGGCAAGGAGTTCGGGCACCTTTTTCTGCTTACTCTTTTGTGGTGTACAAAAGAGTACGGCGACGTGCAGGGGCGCAACCCTGCGACCTTATCGGATGTGAATCCATATTCCCCAGATGAGCCCCGCTGTAATAGAAATTGACAGATCAACCAAGTGTAACCCATAGTTGGTTCTCATCTGGAAACAGTAATTTTCCACAATTTCAGCTTTCTACCGACCTGAACCCATGACCCTACCGATTCACGACATTCTGCCCCAGTTAAAAACCACCCTTGCAGCACACCAGAGCGTGATTCTGCAAGCTCCACCGGGTGCGGGAAAAACAACTCAGGTACCGCTGGCACTGCTGGAAGAAGAGTGGTTGCAGGGGCAAAAGATCCTGATGCTGGAACCGCGACGGCTGGCGGCGACCAATGCCGCCCGTTATATGTCCACTCTGTACGGAGAAGCGGTTGGTAAAACCATTGGCTATACGATCCGCTATCAACGGCAGGTGTCGAAACAAACCCGGATCGAAGTGGTGACTGAAGGGATTCTGACGCGGCGCTTGCAGTCAAACCCCGAGCTGGAGGGGATCGGGCTGATCATTTTCGATGAATTCCACGAACGCAACCTCAACAGTGATCTGGCTCTGGCACTGTGCCATGATGCCCAGCAGGGACTGCGCGAAGACCTGAAAATCCTCATCATGTCGGCGACGCTGGATGGCGATCCTCTGGCGAAATTGCTGGGTGCCCCCCTGCTCACCAGTGCCGGACGGAGCTACCCGGTCACCATCCACCATGCTGAACAGGAAAACAGCGACCTGGTTGCCGGGGCAACCGCAGCCATCCGCCGTGCTTTGCGTGAAACCGAAGGGGACATTCTGGTGTTTCTTCCAGGCGCGGGCGAAATCAACCGCTGTTGGCAGTTGCTCAAGGATCTGGACACTGTCGAGATCTGCCCATTGTACAGCGCCCTTCCCTACTCCGATCAGGAAAAAGCGATCAAATCTGGAACCCGCAGGAAGGTGGTTCTGGCCACCAATATCGCCGAAACCAGTTTGACTATCGAAGGGGTGCGCGTGGTGATCGATAGCGGCTATGCCCGCCAACCCCGCTTTGATCCGGCCAGCGGCTTAACGCGCCTGGAAAAGGTGCGCATTTCTCAAGCCAGTGCGGAACAACGGACCGGACGAGCGGGACGGGTCGCTGCTGGGGTCTGCTACCGGCTTTGGAGTCAAGGAGCCCACGGTAGCTTGCTCCCTTTCACCCCGCCGGAAATCCGCAATGCCGATCTGGCACCACTGGTGCAGGAACTGAGCAACTGGGGCTGTACTGATCCGTTGCAGTTGACCTGGCTCGATCCGCCACCTGCGGGGGGATTAGAAGCCGGGAGACAATTATTGCAGCTGCTCGGAGCGCTCAACAGCTCACAACAGATAACCCCCCTCGGGAAAAAACTGGCCAAGCTGCCGCTCCACCCACGTCTAGGTCGCCTGCTGCTGGCTGCAGAACAACTTGAGTGTCTGCCGCTGGCTTGTGATCTGGTAGCGCTGTTGTCCGAACCGGCGCAACATAATCATCAGGATTTGCAAACCCGCCTGGAAGCCCTCTGGCGATGTCGCAAGCAGGGACGCCTGGATGAAGTTCGCAACATCGAACGGGCCTCCGCCTATTGGCGAAAAAGGTACAAACTGCAACCCAGGGATAAATTCCCCGGTAATAATTCTGCCCTGATCGGCCAACTGCTGACCTGTGGCTTTCCCGATCGCATCGGCCGACTGCGCAGCGGTGAAAACAACCGCTATCTGTTCACCTCCGGTCGCGGCGGCCAGCTTGCAAAAACTTCACCCCTGGCAGCTCAAAAATTTCTGGTGGCAACGGAACTCACCGGCAAACAAGGACAGGAAGGTCAAATTGTTCAGGCGACGGCATTGGAATTGGCCGATATCCTCACCCTCTATCCTGACTGCCCCTGGCAGAAAGAGGTTTTTTGGGATGACCGGGAGGGGCGCGTTATTGCCCGCACAGTCCAGCGACTCGGCAAACTGAATCTGGTGGAAAAACCGGCTTCCGCCTCAGGGGAAGAAACAGCAAAAGTAGTTCTCGACACCTTGCAGACAAAAGGGTTGGAATTGCTCAACTGGACGCCGGAAGTTGAGACTTTTCGCGCCCGAGTTGCCTTGATCAGAGAGACCTATCCAGATGAGAAATGGCCTGAACTTTCTTATGATAAACTACTGATTAATATGGATAACTGGCTTTTACCATATATCGATAAAGCGAAAAGCAGCGCCGATCTGAAAAAGATTGATCTGCTGGTTGCCCTGCAATCACTCCTTGACTGGCAGCAGCAACAACGGCTCGATAAGCTGATTCCTGAACGGCTGAAAGTCGCCGGTGGGTCCAACATCAGAATTCATTATAGCCTGGATAGCCAACCGATTCTTGCCGTCAAGTTACAGGAGATGTTTGGCGAATCCGATACCCCAAAAATCGGCGGCGGAAGAATCCCGCTGCAAATGCACCTCCTCTCCCCTGCCGGTCGTCCGCTCCAGGTGACCCAGGATTTACGAACTTTCTGGAACGAGGTTTATCCCGAGGTTAAAAAAGAGATGAGAGGCCGCTACCCGAAACATCCCTGGCCGGATGATCCGTGGAATGCCCTGCCGACCCGATATACCAAGAAACGACAAGGTCAATAGCATTTCAACAAAAAAAGGACTTAGCTATTTCGCTAAGTCCTTGATATATGGTCGGGATGAGAGGATTTGAACCTCCGGCCCCTTGACCCCCAGTCAAGTGCGCTACCAAACTGCGCCACATCCCGTTATGATTTTGTATCTACAAGAGCCGCGAATTATCTTTTATTCGTTGCAACTTGTCAAGAAGTTCCCTTCATTTTCCATTCATAGAAAAAACTATCTCCTTGTCAGTGCTCCGAAGTTCTTGAACAACCACCTCTACACCGATGGCGCTGATGATGTTATCATCACAGCTGCAAATTCCTGAATAATCACCATCAACCTGAACCAGGACTGATTTATGGCAAAAAAACCGGCAAAACAACTTGAAATCCTCAGCGTCATCGATACGTTGTCCGGACATTATCTGCAAGGCAAAATCAGGGCTTTGCGCCTGGCAATGATTGCACTGCTTGCGGATGGGCATCTGCTGCTGGAGGACATCCCGGGTTTGGGTAAGACAACTCTAGCGCTGGCTTTATCCAAGGCTCTCGGGCTGTCGTTCGGCCGCATTCAATGTACCAGTGACCTGCTCCCCTCCGATATTACCGGATTGTCGATTTTTGACCGCGATCAGAGCAATTTCCGTTTCATTAAAGGACCGATTTTTAATCATATCCTTCTAGTCGATGAAATCAACCGCGCCATGCCGAAAACCCAGAGTGCCTTACTTGAAGCGATGGAAGAACGCAAGGTCACGATTGAAGGAACCAGCTATATCCTGCCGCAGCCGTTTATCGTGATTGCCACCCAGAATCCACTGGAGCAGATTGGTACTTATCCTCTGCCGGAATCACAACTGGATCGCTTTCTCATCACGACCGATATCGGCTATCCACCACCCAAGCTGGAAAAAGAGATAATCAGTGGCGGCGGAATCCGCAACAAAATGTCCGATATCCAACCGTTACTGACATTGGACGATATTGAGGAGGCAAAGCAGGCGGTCCACAATATCCAGCTCGACGACAAGCTGGTTGACTATATCCTGACAATCTCTCAAGCCAGCCGCAGTCATGAGTTTGTTGCGGCAGGGATATCCACCCGTGGCGCCATCAGTATGGCTGTTGCTGCCAGGGCTGCTGCCTACCTTGATGGACGTCACTATGTGATTCCCGAAGATGTCAAATTGATAGCGGGACCAGTCGCGGCTCACCGCCTGATTCTTAAACCTGAATATCAATCCCTCAACAACCGCGAGGTATTAGTATCAATTCTCGACAACGTTCCCGTTCCTATGGTCTGAAGCTGACCAAAGCAGGGGCGCTTTATATTATTATGACCTTGCTGCTTGGTTTTGGAGCGGTTAATACAGGAAACAACCTGCTCTATTTGATGGTGTCCGCGCTACTTGGATTCATGTCGGTATCAGGTCTTCTGGGGCACTGGAACCTGAAAAAACTGCAGTTGGAGCTGGAACCGGCAAATGAAATTTATGCGGGGCTGGGAACGTTACTCAGTGTCCGTATCAGCAATCAACGTCGCCGCCTGCCTGCGTTTCTTCTCGATATATCCATCAACAATAATCATCGCCAGCCTGGGCATCTTGCGCTATTAAAACCACATGAAAAGCAAAAAGTCGGGGTTCCGGTCACGTTCTCTGCCCGTGGTGATCATTGCAGCCATCGATTGACCATCAGCTCCACTTTTCCCATCAACTTTTTTATCCGTCATCGTCACATTGATCTGCACAGAGCAATCACAGTTTTTCCGCGCCCGTTATCTTGCCACAATCAGGGTAAATCGAACCTGCAACATGAGCATGGAACTCAGGACACTATGCAGCGCGGCTACGAAGGTGATATCAGCCGCATAGGAGACTATGTCGGTGGTGAACCGCTGAAAATGATTCACTGGAAGCTCAGTGCCCGACATGACAATCTGAAGATCAAAGAACTGGCAGCGCAACAACAGCCCCCAGTCGAAATCGAGCCGTTAGCTTTGCCTGGATGCGACCTGGAACAAAAATTATCTTGTGCCTCTTACCTGATCAACGACCTTATCCGTCGTCACCATCCTGTCGGTCTGAAACTGGGATCAGAGCTTATTTCACCTGGGTTTGGGACAAACCACAAAATCCATTTACTCAAAGTACTGGCGCATTATGGTCAAGATTAAAGTTCCTCTGGATATCCTGACCTACCTGATCGTCGCCTTGGGAATTGCCCCTCTGTTTCCATGGCTTGATCTCAGTGTTCAAGGTATAGCCATAGCTGCTTTTATCGCTGGAATTATCTGCGACAAGCGCCACCAGTACTGGTTTGGATCACGTATTGCTACAGCATTGACAATTTTGTTTTTTACCCTCTACGGGGTACAACTCAACTTAAGTGATGTCGTTTCTCCAGCCGTTAATGTCCTGGTTCTGTTGCTCAGCATCCGCCTGCTGACAGAAAAACAGGGACGCCACTATCTCCAAATTTTTGTTCTGTCTCTTTTCTGTCTGGCCGGTTCCTCGTTGCTGAGTTTGAATATCGCCTACCTTCCCGCTCTGATTCTGATGGTTACAGGAGTGACCATCGGTCTGGTTCTGCTCACTTTCTTTCACCGTGATCCCGGCTTACGATTCAATCGCCGACAACTATTCACCCTGATGAAGACAGCAGTAATTCTGCCTGTTGGTTCTCTGTTGCTGATGCTGGTGCTGTTTGTTCTCTTGCCGAGAACTCAGTATCCACTATGGAATTTCCTTAACCCCAAAGCAGCAGCAAAGACCGGGTTCAGCGAACAGGTGCGGCCGGGAGCCTATAGCAGCAATATTGCCGATAAAAGTGTGGCGTTTCGAGTCAAGATCGATGAAATCGCCAGGGAGGACCTATACTGGCGTGGAACGGTGTTAAATACCATTACCGGAACGACATGGAAGCGGATTGTTCCACAGCAACCGGGGGAACAGACAGCTTCCGGAAAACCGGTCAGTTATACCGTCACTCTTCCCCCCACAAACGGACATTTTCTATTTACCCTCGATATCCCTGAAAAGATTGAAGGGGTGCGCCATCGGATTGAAAATGATGGGGTTTTTATGGCAAACCGGCGCCTGGAAAAGAGCGTCACCTATCAAGGTCAATCACTTCTGGGAGCTCGGCTGCGACAGGAATCTGTGCAAAACAGAGCTCTTTATCTGGATGTCCCGCCGGCATTGTCTACCCGAATCAATCAGGCTGCAGCGCGGATTCGTCAGCAAACAGATAGCCCAAGTCAGAGAGTTCTCCTCCTGGAAGAGTTTTTTCGCAAGCAACAGCTGGTTTACGCTGATACCGATCTTCCCGGACCTTCTTCTCCCATCGACGAATTTCTGTTCGATAAAAAACGTGGTTATTGTGAATTCTTCGCCTCGTCATTTGCCCAGCTGTTGCGCTTATGTGGAATTCCTTCCCGTCTGGTCGGTGGTTATCATGGAGGCGAATACAACAATCTGGGCGGGTACTATCTGTTGACGGAAGATCTGGCTCATGTGTGGGTAGAAGCCTTCATTGATGGATACTGGCAACGGCTTGATCCTAGCCGTTTTGCGGTCAATGCCGGTAGCGCCTTACTCGCGCCGCGCCGGCAAGGCTTGTCGCTACTGAAAAGTCTCACTGACAGTCTGGAATATGTTTGGACCCAGTCAGTCCTTAATTATGATCTACGTCAGCAACTCAGCCTTGCTCGTCTCGGCAGCAAGCAGTTGAAAAACAAAATTCCAAAAGCGGAAACACTTAAGAAAACTGTTGTTGCTCTGGGAGGAGGTATTCTGTTGACGGTTTTGCTGTGCTGGTGGTGGAGACAGCATCTGCTCAGTCCGAAACAACGGCTTCTGCGGCGTTATCAGAAAAAAATCAAGGCCTGTTACAAGCTAAAATCCATTCCCACCAGCACCGGTTTGCTTGAGTTTGCTCTGCAACTGAATGATCCCGACGCAATCAGATTTGCACGCCAATTCAATGCGATTCTTTACGGCGAGCACCCTTTAACGAAAGCAGAAATGATTGATCTCAAAGGTATGATTGACGCCATCGGATCTTCACGGCGAGATAATTAAAAACCCTCTTTTAGACATCAGGACGCAAACGGAGCTCCATGCTGCTGCCATTGGCTATCAGGTACCAGGGCAATCTTACCGATATAGTCGCCGCTTTTGTGGGCGAAATAATTTTCCGCATTGTGAATATCCGAAAGCCGGAAAGTCCGATGCAGCACCGGAGATAGCCGGCCATCCCGTATCCATTCGATCAACCATTCCGCCTCTTCCCGGGTGCCGTGCGAAACCCCGAAGATGTGAACCTGATAGAGATAAATCTTGCTCCAGAGGATCTGACTTGTGCTCCCGGCACTGGCTCCGGCATTTGACAAGCGTGGGTAGGTTTTTCGCTCAGCCATGCGATCAATCAGAACATCTATCAACGGATTGGTCATCTCCCCGCCGACCAGATCCATGACCGCATCGATGATAACGCCACCAGTTGCTTTGTGCACTGCTGTTTTCAGATCTGGCGAAGCCGTGCGGTCAACAATGCTTTCAGCCCCCAGGTTAAGGAGAGCCTGTTCCTTCCCGGAACTGCTCACTGCATGTGGTATCGCACCCAGAATACGACAAAGCTGTATCAAAGCAGTTCCAACCCCGCCACTGGCACCGGTCACCAGAATATGCTCACCCTTTTTGACCTGAGCGGCCGTCAGCATATGCAGGGCGGTCTGGTAAGAACACATGCCCAGCGCTGCCAGCTGTGCATCGGCCAGTTCAGGATTATCAATGCGATAGAATTGATTGGATGGAACAACGACATATTCGGCATATCCTCCATCACGGCCATGACCGTAATAATCCGGGGTCAGATTGATGTCCCGTCGTTCGTCAGCATAGATATTAAAATCGAGCAGCCCCCGTTCACCAATACGTTCCTTTGAGACGCCGTCTCCTGTTTCCACAACCTGACCGACAACATCAGCGCCCTGAATGCGTGGGAAAGTCAGGGTTGGAGATCCCCCTATCTGAAATGAGGCGATATCTTTTTCATCGTCAATAGAATAAAGACCTTCTCTGACCTTACGATCTGTATTATTTTTTGCTGTTGCCGTGACCCGAACAAGAACCTCGCCGGTGCTCGGGGTTGGTACGGTAATGTCGTCCCTATAGACCAATTTTTCTATGCCGCCATGTCCGGTCAACTGAACACCAGCCATTTTTTCAGGTATCATACTTCGACTCCTTTTTTTCAATCCCAGGATTGAAAATCATAAATCTTTTTAAGATGTCAATTAAATCATAACCAATAGCATCCTCTTTAACAAGAATCAAACTCTTATAAAGTCGAGCATCATAAAGTCTTTTCTGTTTTAGTGGACACTATTTTCCGACCTTATCAATGAAAGCCAAGGAATTTTTATTTTATTGTTGACAAAAATGGTTATATTTAATAATTATGAAAACCGTTTTCACAATCTTCAAGGAGAATTTTTTAATTATGGCAAAGTTTACCGGACCAAAAGGGAAAATCGTACGCCGCTTTGGTGTCAACCTTTATGGCAACCCCAAGTTTGATCAATTACTGCAACGCCGCAATCATCCGCCGGGACAGCATCGCCCTTCTCAGGGACGCCGGCAGGTTTCCGACTATGCTCTGCAATTAACCGAGAAACAAAAGTTACGTCATAGCTACTGCCTGCTCGAGAAGCAATTTCGCAGAACTTTCCGCAAAGCTGAACGGCAAAGCGGAGTCACCGGAGATAATCTTATGACCCTGTTGGAAAGGCGTCTGGACAGTCTCCTTTTCAGGGCCGGTTTTGGTTCGACGATGATGCAGGCAAGGCAGCTAATCAACCACGGCCACATCACTGTCAATGGTCGAAACGTGGACATAGCTTCATTTCTGGTGAAAACCGGAGACCAGATCAGGGTTCGCGAAAACGATCGCAGCAAAAACCTGATCAATAACATTCTTCAGAGCAATATCCGCTTTATTGATGCCCAATGGTTTACAGTCGAGAAGGCATCATTGACAATTCGCGTTAACCATTTACCGGATCGTCACGAAATTCAGTCTATCGCCGATGAAAATATGGTTATAGAATTTTATTCAAAGTAAGACGTTAAGGCCCTTTTATGAGTGTTGTTTTTTATCTTGGTTCCATTATTCTGGGGAACATTATGGTTCACAGTCTGGGCCTTGTTACGATTCTGGGATTGACTTTCCCTGCTGGGGCAATCGCCGTAGGACTCACTTTTTCGGCCCGGGACTTTGTCCAGGAGCGTTATGGCAAAATCGGCTGCTGGGGTTGGATGTTGACAGCGTCAGCAATCACCCTGGCATTCAACCAACAGCTGGCTTTAGCTTCGTTCTGCGCTTTTTTTCTTGCTGAATTGAGTGACTGGTTCATCTATACCAGGACGAGGGGAAGCTTTAAAAAGCGCCTGATGTTAAGCAACCTGATCTCTACCCCTCTGGATTCCCTGGTTTTTGTTCTTCTGGCTTTCGGACCCGCCTGGCCGGCCATATGGGGGCAGACGATCATAAAAATGCTCAGCAGCATTCTGATCTTACCACTGTTTAAAAACGGGAAAACATACAGCTTATTTTTCAGTTTCCAGCGCAGTAAGGCAGTCAGCTAAACCCGCCGGTACAAGCCTCACAAGAAATAAACAGTTTTTTACAGCTTTCTAAAAACAATACATTTGTATACGTTGACTTTTCTTGAACATCGTGTTCATCTGCTTTCTGATGAATTTAGACGCAGGTTGGGGGGAGATCAAGAAGAGATTAGTGAAATGATACACATTGAAAAAAGAACGGCCCCTGCCCCAAAAAAAATCCGCCACATAGACCCAGAATCCAAGCGGGAAAAAATTCTGACTTTTGCCCATCGTTTATTTGTTGAGAAAGGTTATCACCGCGTCTCAATACCCAATATTGTTGAAGCATCAGGAGTCAGTACCGGCGCCATTTACAACCTGTTTGGCAACAAGGAGAATATTGCCCGCACACTCCATCAACAGCTGGTGGACAGCTTCATGCTATCTTTTCAGAAACGCCTACAGGGTTGCTCTACGACCAGCACCAGATTAAGGGCTTTTGCTAAAGTCATCTACGAATTGGCTGAAGAAGATCCCAACGGAATTGAGTTTATGTTTTTCATGCGCCACAGTGAGTTTATTCCTGGAATATCACCGATTTGTATGTCCGAACCCTTCAAGGTTCTTCGGGAAATCATCAAGGACGGAATGGAGTGTGGTGATATCAAACAGGGCGATTATTTTGTGTCTGCCGTTTCTTATACCGGTGCTATTCTTCGTCCGGTACAACTTCATCTGGAGTGCGTTCTACCAAGACCTCTACTGGAAACAGCTGAGGATTTTTATAACAATGCCTGGGATGCCATCAAGGCCTGAGGACTCCAGATCAAACTTGATCCCAGTCAGGTTATTGCCGGCGTCGATCAATCACACGAACAGCTTTTCCTTCATGGCGTTGAATACTTGACGGCTCAACCAGTTTGACCTTAGCACTGACACCCAGAACTGTTGCCAATCTCTTTTCAGCCTGAACAACAAACTGCCGCTGCTGCTTCATTTCATCAAAAAAGATATGTTCATTCACTTCCACCTGAACTTCCAGTGAATCCATGTTGTTTTCCCGGTCAACAATCAGTTGATAATGAGGTTCAGCTCCTTCAATCTGGAACAAGACCTCCTCAATTTGAGTCGGGAAGACGTTGACTCCCTTGATAATAAGCATATCGTCCGTCCGACCCCGGGTTTTTTCCATTCGAGCCAGAGTCCGGCCACAATCGCAGGGCGCATAGTTGAGTCTGGTAATATCGCGGGTTCGGTAACGGATCATCGGAAAAGCCTGCTTGGTCAGGCTGGTAATCACCAATTCACCCACAGAGCCTTCCGGCAAAACAGCTCCGGTATCAGGATCAATGATTTCTGCATAGAAGTGATCTTCTGCGAAATGCATTCCTCGCTTGAAAAGACATTCGCCTGCAACACCGGGGCCCATGATTTCCGATAAACCATAATTATCCGTTGCAATAATTCCCAGACGCTGTTCCAATTCTACTCGCATCTGCTCACTCCAGGGTTCGGCGCCAAACAAACCAACCCGAAGAGAAAGCAACTGCGGATCTATCCCCTGTTTTTCCATCCGGTCCGCTAAAGTCAAGCCATAAGAGGGAGTACAAACCAGAACTGAAGAACAATAGTCCTGCATAATCATCAGTTGCTTGTCCGTATTTCCACCGGAAATGGGAATCACTGACGCACCAATAGCCTCTGAACCATAGTGGAGACCAAAAGCACCTGTAAACAGACCATAACCAAATGCAATGTGGACAATATCATCGCGAGTGACACCAGCTGCGGTCATGAAGCGGGCGACGAGCTCAGTCCAGACCTTAATATCCTCCTGTGTATAGCCGACGACTGTTGGTTTTCCCGTTGTCCCTGAAGAGGAATGGATTCTGACAACTTCACCCATGGGCACAGCGAACATGCCATAGGGATAATTGAGCCGCAAATCTTCTTTGGTTGTAAACGGCAACTGGCTCAAGTCTTCCAGGGATTGCAAATCTTCGGGATGGAACCCTGAATCCTTGAATTTGGATTGGTAACAGGGAACTTTGTCGGCAACAAGAGAGAGGGTTTCTTGCAAACGCTTTAATTGCAGTTGTCTTAATTCTTCCCTGGGCATGCACTCTGCAGCGGGGTTTAAAATTTTAACAGGTGGATTCATATCTCAGCTTATAAATTAAAGAATAGGTTTTAAGTTATTGATTTAATAGTATTATATCGATGTAATTCTTTCACCTGGTAAAATTTCTATACCATTTTTTGTCAATGCTGCAATTGCTTCATCGACATCATCAAAACGGAAAATAATGACAGCATTGTCCCCTGTGCGCTCAACAAAAGCATACATATATTCAACGTTCACGTTGCTCTGATCAAGAGTTTGCAGGATCGTCGTCAAACCACCTGGAGAGTCCGGTACTGCTACGCCGATGACATGGGTAATACTCACAGTAAAGCGCTGTTCCTTTAACACCTTAAGGGCTTTTTCACTGTCATCAACAATCAGCCGCAAGATTCCAAAATCAGACGTATCCGCTAAAGACAGGGCACGGATATTAATGCCGTTTTTGGCAAGAACCCCGGTAATTTCTGCAAGCCGCCCCGATTTATTTTCAATAAAAATCGAAATCTGATCAACTTTCATAACAGCCTCCTTAGGACTCTTTGGGTCGATTATCAACTACCCGCTGGGCTTTACCTTCACTACGGGTGATGGTTTTAGGCTCGACCAGACGAACCTTACAGGTCACACCAAGCAAATCTTTGATGTCTTTTTTAATTTTGTTGGACAGTCCCTGTAAAACTTTGACTTCATCGGAAAAAGTCTGTTCATTCACTTCAACCTGAACCTCAAGGGTATCCAGTTTCCCATCCCGCTCAACAATCAGTTGATAGTGCGGTTCAACCCCATCAATTTCAAAAAGGACTGACTCTATCTGACTCGGGAAGACATTGACACCACGGATAATGAGCATATCATCGCTGCGCCCACTCAGGCGTTCGATTCGAGCATGAGTGCGTCCGCAGATGCAAGGTTCCTTGATCAAACGGGTGATATCGCGGGTCCGATAACGAATCAGAGGGATTCCTTCTTTGGTGATGGTGGTAATGACCAGTTCACCTTTTTCACCATCGGGTAACACTTCACCTGTTTCGGGGTTAATAATTTCCGGGATAAAGTGATCTTCCCAAATATGCAAGCCGTTTTGGGCTTCAATACATTCGATCCCGACACCCGGACCAAGAATTTCTGATAAACCATAAATATCAATTGCCTTGATGTTAAGTTTGGTTTCAATTTCCTGACGCATCATCTCACTCCAGGGCTCAGCACCAAGGATGCCGACCTTAAGCTTTAGAGAACGGATGTCAATCCCCTCTTCTGCAGCAACTTCAGCGAGATATAAGCTGTATGATGGAGTACAGGTCAGAACTGTTGATCCGAAATCCTGCATTATCATCAGTTGCTTTTTGGTATTGCCACCTGACATAGGGATGACTGATGCCCCGACACGCTCGGCGCCATAATGGGCCCCGAGACCACCTGTAAACAGCCCATATCCATAAGCATTATGGATGATATCTCCTTGATGCGTTCCTGCAGCCACAAAAGAGCGAGCCATCAATTCGGTCCAGTTTTCGATATCACGCCTGCTGTAACCAACGACGGTTGGTTTTCCGGTTGTTCCTGAAGATGCATGAATGCGGACGATCTGCTCCAGCGGTACTGCAAATAACCCGTAAGGGTAGCTGTCCCGCATATCCTGTTTTAATGTAAACGGCAATCGCCGGAGATCATCAAGAGTCTTTATATGCGCTGGTTTGATGCTCCACTGATCAAAAGAGCTGCGATAAAAAGGGACTGAGGCATAAACTTTCTCTATGGTCTGTTGCAGCCGTTTTAACTGTAATGATTCCAGAGCTTCTCTTGGTAATGTCTCAAAGTCATTATTCCAAATCATCGGTATTTCTCCATACAAAAACAGAGGTCTTTGGTTACTTGATCAGGCAGCCGGAAGCAAATGCTTTAAGGTTAACCTCTAGCAATCGTTCAGGGATCATCTTCCGTAACGCGGTCAGCCAGAGCTCTCGATCAAATTCCAGAACGTTTGACAGAGCACCGAGAAGAACAGTGTTGACGGTTTTGGCATTCCCTGCGGCCAAGGCCAGATCAAGACCACTGACCACCGTCGTTTCCGGAAATTGTTGTTTAATACTGTCCGGTATGTTGGCTGGATAAGACTGTTTACCCAAAGCGACTGAAGGTGGGGCTATTTTCCAATCATTCACGATAACCCGTCCATTTTCGCGCAACAAAGGTAAATAACGACAGGTCTCCAACATTTCAAAGCTGAAAAGAATATCGACTTCCCCTTCGGGGATAATCGAAGAGTAGACTTTTTCGCCGTAGCGAACATGAGAAACAACACTCCCTCCGCGTTGTGACATTCCATGAATTTCATTCTTCTTGACATCAAGACCAGCCATCAACATGACTTCAGAAATGACTTCACTCGCCAGGAGAATCCCCTGCCCACCGACGCCGGCCAAGAGAATATTCGTTACTTTATTCATGATTTATCACCATATTCCTGAAAAGCATCAAACCCGCAAGTCTGTTGGCAGACCTTACAGCCCGTGCAGATAATTTTATCGATATTCGATTTCTTTTTTTCCGCGTCCCAGGTAATAGCGGGACAACCCAGCCGCAAACAGGCTTTACACCCGGTACATTTATCATGATCAACAAACAGCGGAGTGCGGCGTTCCAGATTATCTCTAGGAACCAGCATGCAGGGACGAGAAGTAATAATCACTGAGGTTTCCGGACGCGCCATTTCTTCGCGAATCGTTTTTCGCGTCAGGGAAATATTATAGGGATCGATGACCTTGACATGTTTGACGCCGACCGCCCGACACAATTGCTCCATATCGACGCGTGGAGCCTCCTTCTCATTGAGAGCATAACCTGAAGTCGGATTCTCCTGGCGTCCGGTCATCGCCGTAATACGGTTGTCCAAAATGATGACAGTAGCGGCCGATTGGTTATAAACCATATCCAGAAGACCGTTAATTCCAGTGTGCAGGAAGGTTGAGTCTCCGATCACAGCGACAACTTTTCGCTGTTCTTCTTCCGACAGAACTTTGCTGATGCCGGTTGCATTACCAATGCTGGCTCCCATGCAAATACAGGTGTCCATTGCTGAAAGTGGCGGCATAAACCCAAGCGTATAACACCCGATATCGCCGGTGACGTAGGCTTTAGCGCGGTTGAGTTCCATAAAAACACCACGATGAGGACAACCGGGGCACATGTTTGGCGGCCGCTGCGGCAGATCTTCTGAGATATCTTCTTCCGCCAGATCTTTGTCAAACAGACCTTGCTGCAAACGTCCCGGGGTCAGTTCACCGCAGATGGATAATTTATCTTTTCCCGTAACTTCGATCCCCATGGCCCGGACCTGTTCTTCAATGAAAGGGTCCAATTCTTCAATAACATAGAGGGTTTCATAGTCAGCAGCAAAATCACGAATCATCTGCTTGGGGAGAGGATAAACCAAGCCAAGTTTAAGGATATCTGCATCCGGCATCGTCTCTTTGACATATTGGTACGAAACACCGGAAGTAATAACACCAACCTTTCCTGCCCCTTTATCGACCCGGTTGAATGGTTGCTGACAAGCCCACTTTTCAAGATCCAGAGTCCGCTGCTCAACGATAACATGACGTTTGCGTGCATTTCCCGGCAGCATGACCAACTTTGCTGGATTCCGTTCCAGCTTTGGCTCAGGGATATCCGTTGGGCGCTCCCCCAAAAGAACCACCGACTTTGAGTGGGAGATTCTTGTGGTGGTCCGTAAAAAAACCGGAGTATCAAATTTCTCACTGATTTCAAATGCCAACTTGGTAAAATCCAGCGCTTCCTGACTGTCAGCGGGTTCAAGCATGGGCACTTTGGCAAATTTGGCAAAGTTACGATTATCCTGCTCATTTTGTGATGAATGTAATTCAGGATCATCGGCCGTCACCAGCACCAGACCTCCCCGGACACCCGTATAAGAAAGGGTAAAAAGAGGATCAGCCGCAACATTGACCCCAACATGCTTCATGGTCACCAAAGCACGGGCACCGCCGAAGCAGGCTCCGATACCAACCTCCAGAGCAACCTTTTCATTTGGCGCCCAGGATGAATTAATATCCTCATATTGGGTTATGTTTTCAAGAATTTCAGTGCTGGGTGTTCCAGGATAGGCACAAGCAACCAGCGCTCCTGCTTCATAGGTACCACGAGCAATCGCCTCATTGCCGGAGAGTAGAACTTTTTTCATAACAGCCCTTGGATAAATGGAAAGAGGTCAATAACGGACAAAAATAAATCTTCGGGATAATAGGCAATTGCTATGAGTCTGTCAAATCAAGCATGACACCTTCAAGCAGACCTGAATCCGAGACTCGGAATATTGGAAGTTGCAGCTGGTTAAGCAGGTAAAGAAGAATCTCCAAGCCCGGCAAAATCAAATCGCCCCGTCCTTCTTCCATGCCGATCATTTCTTCTCTTTCTGCAACTGTCATAAGATCAAGTTTTGACTGAAGTTTATTAATCCAACAAGCTGATATTTCATGGTTATTTATTTTATCTGCATCGTATTCACGTAACCCCAGATGAATGGCAGCAAGAGTTGTAATTGTCCCGGCGGTTCCTATCAGTTGCGTTTTCTGACTGTCGAAACCGGCACCATGAATACTTTCAGAAAAACAGCTGAAGGTGGCATTAATTTTCTGAAATCTTTCCTCTCTTGAAGCACATTCTTCACAAAGACGCACAACGCCAAGCGGGTAGCTTTTCTGAAAGCAGATATGTCCGCTGACGATATAAGATAATTCCGTGCTACCGCCACCGATATCGAGGATAACGGCTTCTTTCGGTATGGGTTCAATAACCGATAAAGCACCCTTTCCTGCTAAATAAGCCTCTTTTTCTCCATCAATAATCTCAATTTTGATACCTGTCGTTGCATAAACTGCATCAATAAAAACCTGACTGTTTCTTGCCCTTCTCAATGCCGCAGTGCCGACAGCTTGAATCCGGGAAATATTCAGTGACGAAATAATGTGTTTATAAAATTTCAGTGTCGTCAGACTTCTGTTCATCGCTGCTTCAGAAAGACCGTCTTTTTCAGTAAATCCCCCTGCCAATCTGGTGATCTTCCGGTAGTAGCGAGGTGCCTCCGTCCTGGTTCCACTCAGCAGCATCCTGATGGTATTACTCCCGACATCAATAACAGCGACCATCTATTTTTCTCCGCAAATGGCTTCAGATATCTTGTAGGTATGATCTCCTATTTTTTCATAACAACTCAACATATCAATAAATATCAATCCGGGCCGGACAGCGCACTCACCCGTATGAAGACGCTGGATATGATTCGACCGAAGACGCTCTTCCAGATTATCGATCGCATCCTCATATTCAATCGCCTTGGGCCCAATGGTTTTATCTTCCGCGTCCATTGCTTTGACGACAAATTCCAGGAATTCAAAAGTTTTTTCCGCAATGCCACTAAGATCGTTGTCACCCAGATTGGAAAAGAGAATTTTCCCTTGATTCTTTTCAATTTCCAGTTCCCAGAGGTTCTCACAAAAATCACCAATCCTCTCAAGATCATTGACGATATTCATCAAAGAACTGAGCGTTTCTGAGGTGTTTGTGGATATTGATCTCTGTGACAGCTTAACGAGAAAACTCAAAATCTCTCGCTGCAGAACATCGACCAGTTCTTCTTTCATTTCAAGCGAGCGTATTCGTGAATAATCACCATCCTCCAAAAAAAGGGAGGTCTCTTCCAACATCTCAAGAGTCACCTGTGCCATTCTTCTGGTTTCCCTGCGGGCCTGACCAATGGCGACCGGAGGTGTATTCAAAACCCGGTCATCGATAAATTTCACCTGGATAACATCAAGACTGTCTTCACCACGCACCATCAGGGTCGAAATTTTAGCTAAAAGATTTATGAAAGGCAGGAAAATAATTGAGTTGATCACATTGAAGGCAGTATGAGTATTCGCTATATGACGCGCAATGAAAGGCTTATCTCCTATTTCAGCCGCAAAACTATTAGCTTGAGCCTGCGTTTGAATCACAAAGTCGGCGTCTCCCGGAGTTATCGAGGAAATAAATTTCATAAACACCGGCATGAGCAGGAGCATGTAGATAACACCAATGACATTAAATAAAAAGTGAGAAAAAGCGGTTCTCTTTGCTGCCAGATTGGTCCCGATTGCAGCGATATTTGTGGTAATTGTCGTTCCGATATTTTCGCCCAGAATAAGCGCCACACTGGCTTCGAACGAGATCAATCCCGAACTTGCCAGAACCAGAGTGATACCGATAGTTGCACTGCTGCTTTGCACAATAACTGTCAGCAGAGCACCAATAAGAACTCCCAGCAACTTATAATCTCCGACAAGCAGGAATAGCTGTCTGAAATCATCATTTGTTTTTAAAGGGATAAAAGCATGTTTCATCGTCAGCAGGCCTAAAAACAGCAGGCCCAAACCAAGGATAATTTCTCCCGTGTAGGAATATTTTTTGTTTTTGCTGAAGAGTTTTAATCCTGCACCCAATCCGATTGCCGGAAGAGCGAATTGAGTGATTTTGAAAGCGATAAGCTGGGCCGTAATCGTTGTACCGATATTTGCCCCTAAAATGACACCTATAGATTGAATCAGAGACAATAGACCGGCATTGACAAAGCCAACAACCATAACCGTTGTCGCACTTGAAGATTGAATGATAGCCGTGACTGCTATTCCGACAAAAGCACCAATAAAACGATTATCAGTTAATGCGGATAAAATTTTCCGCATTTTATCGCCTGCTATTTTCTGCAAACCTTCCGACATGATCTTCATGCCGAACAGAAACATGCCTAATCCGCCCAACAATCCAAATATGAGCTGCTGATTTAATAAAGCAGACATGATTCCTCCAAGAAAACTATCTTAGAAAAACAAACTTAAAAAAATAATAAACAAGGTGAGAATGCAAGCACGGATACTATAACGTGAATAGTGTTTTCTCAATAAAAAAAGTCGGCAGTTTATGCCGACTTTTTTATTCACGAATGTTAAATCTTTATCAACTCTTACGCGCCAGACTGGCCGTTAACATGGTGCGGTAATCTTTTTTCGCGCTACGTATCCGAGAGCTGAAAATCCTGACGACGTTCAAGGTCAACTGTAAAGCCAGGCGCGGTTGCTCACTGACCAGTGTGTTGTAAGCATTCCTGTGCAAGCTATAAAGTACTGCGTTTTCAGCAACTCTCGCTCTGACAAGGCGATTACCGCCATCAATGATAGCCATCTCTCCAAAAACATCGCCGGCATTCAAGGTGTGAAGATCGACTTCATCGATTTCTGCCAGCATCTGGGAGATTTTGATAACCCCCTGCTTAATCAGATAGAGAGATTCACCCGGCATGTTCTCTATAAACACAGTCTTGCCTTCGGGGAGCTTGTTAGCAGTAAAGATTGAGCTGAGATACTCTATTTCCTTGGCAGCAAGGCCTTTAAACAGTGGGCTTGTGTTCAGTTCTGTGAGATTTACCAGGCTCATAAATGTCCCCTTCAATCAAAAAAGCATATCAGCACTCATAGTTGCCGGCAGATTGGACATAATTTTCCGCAGACTGTTTAAGCTCGGTTATTTCTTTGTCTGACAAGTGACGTTTATATTTTGCTGGTGCTCCCGCATACAATGTTCCTGAAGGAATGCGTGTTCCGGGAGTCACTAATGCGCCGGCAGCAACCATTGCGTCGTCTTCCACCTCTGCGCCATCCAGTACGATCGCGCCCATTCCAATCAGACAACGGTGACCTATTTTACACCCATGAACTGTGGCATTATGACCGATGGTCACATCGTCACCAATAATGGTTGGATGGGTTTTATGGGTCACGTGGACAACAGTTCCATCCTGGATATTGGTTCTTTTTCCGATATAGATATGATTCACATCACCACGGATAACAACCTGAAACCAGACGCTTGAATCGGCTCCGATCACCACATCACCAATAACATCCGCTGAAGGGGCTAAAAACACACCAGAGTCCAGCTGTGGTGAGATTCCCTGATATTTATGCAACATAGATCCCTCTTTTAAATAAAAAGACCCGTTCACTTCAATGTGAACAGGTCTCGATTTGTGAGTATCAATGATAAAAGTCAGTTGTCGACTCTTTCTCGAAGCTCCTTGCCAACTTTAAAAAAAGGAAGTTTCTTTTCGTTGACCTGAATAATTTCTCCGGTTTTTGGATTACGGCCCATATAGGACTTGTAGTCTTTCACCATAAAACTACCAAAGCCACGAATTTCAATCCGGTCATTATCAATTAAAGCTTGCGACATGGCATCAAATATCAAATTAACTATCTGCTCAGATTTCTTGTAAGTCAGGTTGTGCTTAATCGATAGAGTCTCTACCAGTTCAGACTTGTTCATAATGCCCCCCTTACGGGTCTTTAGAGGATCAAAATCAGAATCAAATAATACCCAACTATACAATATTTTTAAATCATGTCAAGAAGAGTCATTTAAATTTCAAGTGCTTGGGTCTGATCAGATGATCGTAAATGGCGACAATGTCCAGATAACCTTTGCATCCTGATCTCCTATATTTTCCCAACGATGAGGCAAGTGAGACTTAAAACAAAGACTGTCACCCGTTTCAAGAATATAAATTTCATCAGCGATCGTCATTTTCAGACGCCCATCCAGAATATAAATCAGCTCATCGCCGGGATGGTACATATTGGTGTGACCACTTTTACCACCTTTTTGAACAGTACAATAGAACGACATGAACTGAGGGTCGCGAAGCCCTGAGGTAAAAGATTCCGTGTGCATATTATGCTCGTCATCATAGACTGTTTTATCTCGTCCACCGGGATGCGTGTAAACAACTTCATGTGATGAAGAAACATCCTCAACAAAGTAATTAATACTCTTATCAAATACCGTTGCCAGACGCATAAGAATTTCAACAGACGGTATCGTAAGCCCCCGTTCGATTCTGGAAATCATATTGGATGAGACCTGAGACTTTTCTGCCAGAATTTGTATGGTTAAGTCCTGCTTCAATCGAATTTCTTTTAATTTTTTGCCGACAATTTTTTTAACTTGCATGGGCTAGGTTCCCTTCTGCCTGGAATACATTCTTATCGGTCGCTTTAAACATTCGGTGGAGGAGAAACAATCCAAAGAATCTTGGTCTGCTGATTATTTATATTTTTCCAGCTATGCGGCAAAGTGGCTTTAAAGCTGAGTGAATCGCCTTTGTCCAGATGAAACGCCTCCCCATCAATCACAAAATCCACGCTACCTTCAAGAACCATTGCAAACTCTTCACCGGTATGAACCATACCACCTTCACCACTATCACAATAGGGTTCGAGAGTATCAACAAAAACCGAAAAACCCGGATCGCGTAAGCCTTGAGTAAGACTGGTTATCTGATGCTTATCTTCAAAAAAGAAAATCGGTTCACCCTCTCCTGCTGGGGTGAAAACAATATTATTTCCTTTTTCCGCCTCTTCGACAAAATAGCTGAGACTCAGCCCCAGAGAATCCGCCAATTTCATCAAAATCTCAACAGACGGGATTGTCAATCCTCGTTCGATTCTGGAGATCATATTTGATGAAACACGGGACATTTCAGCGAGGTTTTGAATTGTTTTATCTCGTTTTAATCGAGACGACTTTAACTTACGACCTATCAGTTTTTTGACCATTCCAGAGCACTCCATTTTATAATCATAAAATACTGTTCTATCATTCACAAAAACAGCTGTCAACCCTATATGGGATAAACAATTCACCAATGGTAGTCCATATTAGGTAATTAGAGCTTTCCAGAACAAAATTAATACTGAAGAGAGACACAAAGGGATAGAACTGTTGAATTATACCATATCAAGTTTTTCACGAATGCGCGTCAACAGTTCAAGTGGCTGAATAGGTTTATTCAAAAGCATAACCTCATCTCGGAATAACCCCTGCTCATACAGCGAATCAAAAGTATATCCGCTCATAAAAATAACGGGCATCCGGGTTTTCTTTCTGATTTCCTGATAAAATTCAGGGCCTTTGATTCCCGGCATAACAACATCTGACAGAATTAAAGAGATATTATTATCGTTGCGATCCAGAACCTTGAGAGCTGATTCAGCACAATCGGTGACTATCACTTGGTAACCAACTGTCGTTAAGATACTATGCGTTGATTCACGCACCAGAGGATCGTCCTCAACCAGAAGAATCGTCTCATCACCACCGGGAAGCTGAGAACAGGAAGTCACAACAGGTGCAGCAACAGGCTGCTGGGTTAATGGGAGATATATCTTGAAGGTTGATCCTTCTCCCAGGACACTATCAACCAAAACGTACCCTTTGTGCTGCTTGACAATGCCCCAGACCATTGCAAGGCCAAGCCCTGTCCCTTTCCCGGTATCTTTGGTGGTAAAAAAAGGATCAAAGATTTTCTGTTGAATTTCTTTAGGGATACCAACTCCGGTATCTTCAAACTGAATCAATGCGTATGCACCCGGCTCCCCATAGCCATACATCTGGCAGAAACTACGATCAATTTCAGTTTGTTCCGTCGTAATTTGCAATCGGCCACCATCACGCATAGCGTCGCGCGCGTTGGTCGCCAAATTCACCAATACCTGTTCAAGTTGAGAAAAATCAGCAAGGACAACAAGTTGCTGCTCCGACAAAAATAATGTTTTTTCAATCTCCTCACCAATAACACGAGCAAAAAATTCCTGAATATCAAGAATTAACTTATTCAAGTCAACAGGAGTTGAAGGTTCTGACTTTTTACGACTATATGCCAGTAAGCCATGAGTGAGTTTAGATCCCCTTTCAGCAGCTTCACCAATTTTTTTAATTTTCCCCAGCAGCTTCGGATTATCCGTTATCTGTGACTCCAGCAATCCGACGTAACCGGAAATTACGGTTAAAATATTATTGAAATCATGCGCAATTCCCCCAGTCAAGGTACCAATTGCCTCCATTCGCTGAGAATGCTGTAACTGCTTTTCCAGCATTTTTCTACGCGAGATATCAATAAAAGTTATCACTCCACCAACCAGCTGATTATCGCGAGCCATCGGGTGCCCCCAATACTCAACCGGTATCTGATAACCATCATGGCGGGTAAAAAAACCATCTTCGCCGGATATTTTTTCTCCGGAGACAATAGACGAGATAAAAGGACAAACATCTCCTGATAGAGCCTGATTATCATTTGTGTGTGAACTAATCATCTGCCAGAAACTTTTTCCAATTAAATCCTGTTCTTCACCATAGCCCAGGATTTTTGCTGCTGAGAGATTACAAAATTGGACAACCCCTTTCATATCAATACCGACGATTGCTTCAGCCGTTGAATTAAAGAGGGTTCGGAGCATTTCTTCGCTATGAGAAATTTCCCGAACAAAGTGCATCCGTTCACATTCAGCCGCGGCCCTGGAGGCAATAACAGATAAAAGCTCTTCTACATGCGGAACTGGTTGCATGGGAGAATGCGAGTGGGCACAGACCATTCCGAGAACTTGTCGCTCATGGCCAAGCATGGGGCATCCGATAAAACCTGAAATCTGCTGTAAATTTTCATGATGACTGTTGACAAAAAGAGACCCGGCACCTTCGGGATGGAAACAAAAATTACCCGCTATAATGTCTTGAAAGGGAGGAAAATCAACGGGAAGAGAGTAAGGCAGCTGTTGCTCTCCGGCAAAAAAACTTGCTTTGATCTCAAGTTGATCGTTTTGCACCAAAGAGATACAGGCGCCATCAACATTGAGCCAGTCACATAGGTTCCTGACGATTTCATCCAGGCATTCCTGTCCTGTTAAACCAACTGTACTGCGAACCAATGCCTGGATAGAGGCTTCATAGTTCTCCCGCAAGGTGATATCTCTTGCAACCGAAAAATAGACATTCTTACCATTCAGCTCAAAAATCTGACTCCCGATCTCAACAGGAATCCAACACCCGTCCTGTCGCAATAAATCTGTTTTAAAAAGAGTTTTGCCCGTCACCTTGATATCGTCAATTATTGCTTTAAACGCATTTTTTTCTTCGATAGCGACCCGTTTGATGTTTTGTGGAGACAGGGTCAGTAAGTGCCCTCGACTCATCTTGAGCATCTTACAAGCGACATCATTAACCTCGACATACCTCCCGGGAGAACCGTCGGGTTCACATTCGGATATGAAAACAGCATCTGCTATACCGTTAAAAAGACGTAAAAAATATTCACCATCCTGATCTAGTTTTGCTATATCCATGCTTAAAAAGCTCCGTTGAATTGATTTCCAAAGCATTGTAGCGATTGAGGAATAAAATCGCCAGAGGATTGACAACCTTAATATAAAAAATTACTTTGCAAAGCAACACAACTATGCTAATTTTCTTCGGTTCTAAAAATAGCTATAGGAGAATAATGAATGACCTCAATCTTAATTGGACTTCATATTATTGTTTCAATCGCTTTGATCGTAATTGTTCTGTTACAAATGGGTAAAGGTGCTCAGGCAGGCGCTTCATTTGGAGCCGGCGGTAGCCAGGCCATGTTTGGTTCTACCGGCGGTAATTTCATGAGCAAAGTCACTGTCGCCGCTGCAGTCATATTCATGTTAACCAGCTTAAGTCTGGCTTATTTCTACGGATCAGCAACATCTAAATCCGTCATGCCCAGCTCAGTTGAAGCACCGATAACAACGCCTGCACCAGAACAAAAGTAATAATTTATGTATTGACAACCGAAGATTCGGTTGAGTATAAAGTACACCCAATTTGCCGAAGTGGTGGAACTGGTAGACACGCCATCTTGAGGGGGTGGTGGGCAATTGCTCGTGCGAGTTCGAGTCTCGCCTTCGGCACCAATAAACGAATAAAGCTTCCGATATTTCGGGAGCTTTTTGTTTCATATGCCTTTTTATCTCAGCTTAGAGCTTAAATCATATCTTTGAAAATTTCTTTATATCTTATAATCCTATAGTCCTTTGTATTTTTAACGATTCCAGATTTCAGCAGAGCTTTGTAGGTTGCCTCTCGTCCTATGGATCGACTGCTTGCCGGAGATGGTGAAGGCAGAACAACGACCTGAACATTGCTATTATTCAGAATTTTAGATTCATCAAGTTCAAGCAGTAATTTTTTAACGAATCTACTGGTGCAATAGACTTTTTTAATATTATGGTCTTTGATTGATTGCATAACATCCCGAAACTCAATGGCGGATAAATCAGAATCCAGAGAGCCAACACCAACATTATTCGGATTCTGACGAGACGGTTTTCTCTTTGTTTCTTTTCTATGACACTTTTCAACCAGATCTGTTATTCCAATCTTCTTTGTTGTCAAAAAACTAATCATATCGTCCTTGGTGTTGATCTCACAATTAAATGCTGCTCCTATCAGATCCCAAAACATGTTATTGCTGCTTCCGTAGTAGTAGTCTATGTCTTTTTCACTTCTTTGATTCCGCTTGCTAAGAAAGTACTCGTCATAAAGCTTCTTATTTGAGCCCGATATAGAAAAAAGGTTCTTGATGCTCAACTTGACAGGTGGAAAGCTCCCGACTATCAATGCCTTTGCGTTCGCCGGGATGAATTCCGGGAAAGGATGAACTTCAGTATACATAACGATCTCCTCTGAGTTCTGACAATAGTAAAAATCAGGTCACAGATTTTTCACTTTATTCTTTTTAAAGGTACCCCTCTTATTATTTCCAGTTCACAATTCTTGACAAACACCGAGAAAAATTCTAATACTTGCGGCATCTTATAGTCGTTTGTCACCAATATGTGGCAATAATCCTATCCTCAACCTAAGGAGCAGGCAATGTCGAAATTTTTCAGACGGATCATGTTGATGATTATGTTGTGCACTATTACAGTGGGAACCGTTCATGCAAAAACGCTTATTGTTGGCGTAGACGCTAATTTCAGGCCATTTGAGTTCAAGAATGAGCAGGGCGAATTTACCGGATTCGATGTTCAGTTATGGGATGCCATTGCCAAAGATCTGGGCCTTGACTACAAATGGCAAACTATGGATTTTAACGGACTTATTCCTGCTCTGCAATCCAAAAGCATTGATGCCGCAATTGCCGGAATGACCATAAAATCGGCCAGAGAAGAAGTTGTCGATTTTTCATACCCCTACTATGATGCCGGTCTGGTCATCCTGGTCAAGGCTGACAACAATAACATAAAGTCCATTGGTGATCTCAAAGGTAAAAAAGTTGCGACGAAACTCGCGACAACAAGTGTTGATTTTCTGAAATCAAAGGGAGTTACGGATTTAAAACTTCTTCCCAATACGGATAATCTTTTCATGGAACTGCTCATTGGTGGAGTTGATGCCGTTCTGTTCGATTCACCTCCGTTGATGTACTATGCAAAAAACCAGGGCCAAGGAAAAGTTAAAGTGGTCGGTCCTCTCTACCAGGGTCAATCCTACGGCATTGCATTTCCTCAAGGAAGCACCCTTCGTGAAAAGGTCAGCATCACCCTTTTGAAGTTCAAAGAAAACGGAACCTATGACACCTTGTACAAGCGGTGGTTCGGAACATCAGAATAGATAATTAGCATGGACCTTAAAGGATAAAGTGGAATTTCATTTTCGCTTTATCCTTTTTTTTTGACAGGATATCAACATGGGCTTTGATTTCAAAAGCAGCGTGATGTGGGAGTCGGTTCCATTATTACTCATTGGGGTAAAATGGACCATTTTAATAACCATTTTCGGACTGATGATTGGATTTTTTCTAGGATCAATCTCAGGGTTAATGAAAATTTCGAGGAATGTATTCTTAAGAAAAATAGCCGGTATCTACATCGAAAGCATCCGTGGCACGCCGATGATGGTTCAGGTCATGTTTATCTATTTTGGCCTCCCCATGGCACTCGGCATGCGGATCAACCCGATGGTGGCGGGTATCTTTGCCATTGGCCTCAATTCGGGTGCTTATATCGCGGAAATCGTCAGAGGCTCTTTTCAATCGATTGAGAGGGGGCAGACCGAAGCAGGTCGATCTGTAGGGCTCAGCCATTTTCAGACAATGTATTATATTATCTGGCCTCAAGCTTTAAAACGAATGATTCCTGCTTTGGGAAACCAGTTTATTATCAGTCTCAAAGACACCTCTATTCTGGTTGTTGTCGGTGTTGGGGAGCTGACACGAACAGGTCAGGAAATCATCGCCTCCAATTTCAGGGCGTTTGAGGTCTGGATCACCGTAGCTCTTATGTATCTCGTGATGACGCTGTCCATAGCAAAAGTTCTGAATTATTTCGAGAACAAAATGGATATCAACACATGATAGAAATAAAAAATCTAACCAAGAGCTTTGGTCATCTTCAGGTTCTCAAAGGGATTGATCTTGAAATTTCCCAGGGAGAAGTCACAGTCATCATGGGCCCGAGTGGTTCAGGAAAAAGCACCCTGTTGCGCTGTATCAATCGACTTGAAGACATCACCTCAGGAACCATTATCGTTGATGGCCACGATATCATGGACAAAAACACTGACATTAATTTTATACGCACAGAAGCGGGAATGGTATTTCAGCAATTCAATCTTTTCCCCCACAAAACGGCATTGGAAAATGTTGCTCTCGGTCCGATTAAAGTCAGAAAAACACCAAGCTCTGAAGCGAATGAACTGGGGAAAAAATTATTAAAAAAAGTCGGCCTCGCAGATAAGGCTGATACCTATCCAGACCATCTGAGCGGTGGTCAAAAACAGCGGGTCGCTATTGCCAGATCTCTAGCCATGAATCCAAAAGCCATGCTCTTCGACGAGCCGACCAGTGCCCTGGACCCAGAACTGGTCGGAGAGGTTCTTGATGTGATGAAACAACTGAGCCGTGAAGGGATGACAATGGTCGTGGTCACTCATGAGATGGGGTTTGCAAAGGAAGTCGCCGACAGGGTCATCTTTATGGACGGAGGCTATATTGTGGAAGAGAATACTCCCGATAACATATTCACTCATCCACAACATGATCGCACCAAAGCGTTCTTAAAAAGTATCCTTTGATCCAACCCCAAAACAGGAAGGACTCAAGCGGCGATCAGCCAAGGCTGCGATCAATAATTTCGCAAAACAGTTGGGCTGCAGGTTCAATCAACGCGTCCGGAAAATCGTAGTGACTGTTATGCAGTTCAGCGCTCCCTTTTCCTGCCCCTATTCCAAACAGAGCTCCAGATGTCATAGAGGTAAAACAACCGAAATCCTCTGACCAGCGGAAAGGTTTCGCGAGTTCAGCAACAAGTTCCTTTCTGCAGCTCAAACGAATAATATCATTGGCGGATTGAGAGTTTACCGTTGCTTGAAAAATATCACTATAGTTGATTGAATAATCAAGTGAAGATGCAAAAGCTGCGGCTGAAATAATCTGTTCCGTTTCCGCAATCATTGACTCCATAACAGCATCGGTTTCACTGCGCAGGGTCGCCCATATCTCTGCTTCTGCCGGAGCTGTCCCAAAAGACTTGCTCCCAAGTTGCGCGCCCACAATGGTCACAAAAGCAGCCTCTGCTGAAGCAAAAGATTGCGCAGAAAGTCCGGACAGTCTTGTAATGATCTGTGCCATTGCCAAAGCCGGGCTGCATCCTGTTTCCGGTTGTGCGGCATGGGCAGTAGCGCCGGACAGCTTAATTGTAATCCCTCGCGATGCAGAGGCAAAAGTACCATCCCGGATCACCACCTGCCCCAAAGGGAATCCCGGCAAATTGTGCAAGGCAAAGACCAGATCGGGGGCAATTTCAGCATATCTCGGGTCCGCAATAACTGCCGCAGCACCGGCTCCGGTTTCTTCAGCAGGTTGAAAAAGCAGAACGACCCGGCCCTGGAGCGGTCGCTTGGCAGCCAGCTTTATGCCGACGGCTGCAAGAATGGCCATATGACCATCATGCCCACATTTATGAGAGATATTCGGATATATCGAACGGTAAGGGACATCGATAGTTTCTTGAATGGGTAACGCGTCCAGTTCAGCACGCAGCAGAACTGTCGGTCCTGGATCATTCCCGGAAAACACCACTGCAATGCCGTTACCGCCGAGTTTTTTGATTAACGCTTCCGGACATAATGGTGTGAAAAAACGGATAATTCTTTCGGCTGTTTTCGCCTCTCCTCCGGACAGTTCAGGATTTTGGTGCAACTGATGGCGTAATTCAATAGCTCTGTTCATAAAAATCTCTATTCCCCCGCTAAGGTCAATACTGACAATATTAATAATTCCAGGCCAAGGTTACTACTTTGTGATGACATCGGCAGCTGAAAAAACTGTTAACATAAAAATTATGATATTATCTCACTGAACACTGATTTAAAAGGGAAGCCCCTTTTACAAGCATATCTTAGGAAAAATGATTTCTCTATGGGCATGAAATTCGAAACAACGGAACGTTTCGTTATATATTTAACATCATTAGAAACCAGTCGCTATTCCCAAGGCAGATGATGAGATTTTTATTTATTTTCCTCATCCTCTTCTGGCTGCATGCTCTTCCTTGCTTTGGCGACAGCCTTCAACTCGATATTAAGGCGGATTCCCCCGAGCTACAAGAGATATTACAAGCCGCTATCGTTATCCCCCAGTCCCTGAGCCGTGGAAAAAACCTGAACCGACATTGGTTAAGGCATTACCAAAAACAGCTTCCCGAACTGATCAGCAGCAGTCTGGAACCTTATGGCTATTTTCACAGTCTGGCAGAAATTAAACTTGAATATCCATCCGTTGATCAATATCTGCTTCAAGTGAATGTTATCACCGGAAAACCCGTTATCATATCAACTCTGCAACTGGAATTATCCGGACCGGGAAAGCAATTACCGGAACTACAGCAAACATTAAAAAACTTCCCTCTGAAAAAAGGAGAGATACTCCGGCAGGATTTTTATGAACAAGGAAAGTCTCTTCTCCTTCAGGAGGCTATTAAACTTGGTTTTCTGGATGCAGATTTTCTGATTCACCAGATTCACGTTTATCGACAGAAGCATAGGGCTGAGATCGTTTTGCAATTGAACACTGGTCACCGTTATCGGTTTGGTGAGACAACTTTTACCGGTAACAGCAATTATCCGGACCGCTTCCTTAATCGCTATCTGAGTTACCGTACCGGAAACAATTTTTCTCAGCAGCAAATCAACCAGACCCAGATCAACCTGTTTAACTCAGACCTGTTCAAGTCTGTCAGAGTCTATCCGGACAGAACTCATGCTACTGAAAATCTCATGCCGGTCAAGATTGAACTCCACCCTGCCCCCCGCCATCAACTTCGTCCCGGAGTTGGTTATGGTACGGATACAGGCACAAGATTCAGCTTGCGCTATCGTGAACTGAATCTGTTTCATCTTGGTCACGAATTGGACGGAGACTTATTAATCGCAGAAAAAAAGCAATCTCTGGTCGCTACCTACCTCATTCCAGACCTGGATCGCCTCGACAGTCAGACCCAGCTAAGAGTAGGTTTTAACCGGGAAGAGAGTGACAGCTATCTGAGTCGGGAACTCTTTACAGAGGCAGAATATCAACGGGCCATTAACAGAAATCTTTTAGCCTCAATTTTTCTGCGTCTGACCCAAGAATACTCTCAGATTGCTGATGAAACCAACCGCTCGCAGATGTTGTTACCAGGAATTCGTCTCCAATGGAGGCAGATGGATAACCTGATAATGCCCCGCTATGGTCAGCAGGGAAATATTGAGATTAAAGGAGCACATACCACCCTTCTATCCGACACCAGCCTGTTGCAACTCAGCGCCCAATCGACGGTCCTGACCCCTTTGCCACACGACTTTTCCTTGATGATCCGGTTACGCGGCGGAACCACCTGGCATGATGACTCGTTTCAAGACTTACCCGCGTCATTGCGTTTTTTCGCCGGTGGAGACCGTAGTGTGCGTGGCTATGCCTACCAGTCTCTTGGCCCTAAAGATGAAAACGGACAGGTCATTGGCGGGAAACACCTGTTGGTTGCCAATCTGGAGATTGAAAAAAAGGTCACCACTAAGTGGGGCGGGGCAATTTTTTACGATATTGGCAATGCTTTCGATTCGCTGTCAGAATATGAACTTGAACAGGGAGCCGGAATCGGAATCCGTCGCTATACCACAATTGGCCCAATCCGTGTTGATCTGGCTCGTCAGATTGGTAACCGTTCACCGCGTTGGCGTATTCACTTAAGCATGGGGTTTGGTTGGTGAAAATCAGGTTGATACTCATAACATTGCTGCTTCTGACCCTGATGATCCTTGTTGGCTGTGGCTGGTGGTTGCTGTACTCGGCAAGCGGAAGCAAGTGGGCTGTCAATAAGATCATAAGCTCACAGCAGGGACAGGTTAGTGAAATTCAGGGAACTATTGCCGGGAATCTCCAACTGAAAGACATGCAGTTCGGCTCGGCAGGTCAAGAAATCCGTTGTGCCGATATGCAACTGACAACCCGCCTACAACAGTTTTTTCCTTTACACCTGCAGATTGAAACCTTGCAGCTTAATCGCTTGCAAGTTGAGCAGCAAACCACGGTCAAACCAAAACAACCTCTGAGATTGACATTCCCCGAACTGCCCTGGTGGTTAAGTCTGATCAAGATAGACCTGGAGCATTTTGAACTCATCGACTTTCAGCTGAGAAGCGCCGGTAAGGATCCGTTCAGCATCGATCAACTACGAGGAAAGATTCTTTGGTACGAGCATAATCTGCGTATTTCAGACATGCTGATACAATTGTCAGACTCCTCTATTGAAGGACAAGTGCAGTCCAATTTTGCCCTCCCATCACTGATGGCTGAGCTAGAGATTCACCATAGCCCTTCAGGGAAATCCCGCCATTCAATAGAGTTACGAACCGATTTGCAAGCATCGAAAAATGAACTGATGACGGGGCCGATCAACCTCACAATCAGGGATAGCCACAGTCCGCTTCTTGAGGTGAGTGGAACGTTGGGAATCGGACCCGAATCCCTGGATTTTCAAACCCTCAGACTGCAGCGTTTCGGGGATTCCGGCAGTCTGACCGCATCCGGCAGTTTGGATTTTTCCCTGTTGCCTGTCGGATTCAATAGCCATCTACAATTCAGGGAATTCGACCTACAACCGGAAACCGGCAAGAAAATCAAACTTTCCGGCGAACTCACTTTGAGTGGTCATCTGCAAGACTACAGCGGCGTATTCACACTGACGAGTCATGCAGAAAAGCCTTATGATATTCACCTGTCCGGCAACTATTCCGGCAACTTGAATCAATTACACCTTAATGAGCTACGGGGCAATTGGTTGAACGGATCTCTCGGGGGGCAAGCACTGATCAGCTGGAGCAAAGGTTGGCAGATTGATGCACAACTGAATGGTCGCAACCTTGATCCTCAACTGTTCCACAAGCAGCTGAGCGGAGAATTAAATCTTGACCTGCAAGCGCAATTGACCGGCAGTGACGAGAATCTGGATGGTCGTCTTTCTTTCCGGCTTAATGATTCTTTCTTGCATAATCAACCCCTGAATGGAATGGCAGAAATCCTTATCACGAATCAACTGTTTGAACTTTCACAACTACACCTGCAAGGTGACGGAATCCGTTTACAGGGAAACGGTAAGTGGAATGACAGGATTCACCTCAGCTGGGCGATTGATCGTCTGGAACAGCTGGTTGATGAGGCTCGTGGAAAAGTTGCAGGTAAGGGATGGTTTAAGCTCTTGCCGGAAGGGTTAAGCGCTTCGTTCAGAGCACATACCGAAGAACTGAGGTACCAAAACTGGCAACTGAAAAATGGACAGATTTATGGACAGACTTTTGTTGATTCGCAAGACTGGAAACTGCAGTTCGTAGGTCAACAACTCTCAGGATCGCAACCCCGGCTTGAGCTGGAAAGTTTCCTTGTCCAACTTGAGGGTACTGTTGAGCAGCATGAAATATTACTCAAGCTTGGACAGCTTGATACAACTCTGCAAGCAGATCTGAAAGGCAGTTGGAACGACTCGGCCTGGCGAGGCGAGCTCATCTCATTTTCTGGTAAAGATCGCCGGACCGGACACTGGCAAACACGCCACATCGTTCCTCTGATCTTATCCACCGAGCGCTTGCAGATTGACAATCTGGAACTGATAAGTGATGACCATGGCGAATTGAGCTTGCAGGGATATTTTCTCCCTCCGAGTCAAACAGCCGAAGCCAAACTGCAATGGCAGCACCTAAACCTTGGGCTGCTGCAACCCTGGTTAAAGGGTTGGGATATCGCAGCAGAAAGTCGTGGCTCCGTCACCTTAACTTGGGGAGAACAACAACTTTTAAATGGTACCCTCTCCCTTTTTGGACATCTCAAAAAAGATCACCTGTCTTTTGATTTCAAGCAAGGGCAATGGTCTGTAAAGTGGAATGAGCAAGGGTTGCAAAGTGAACTGAACCTCCAACTTGAGGATGGAACCCAGTTGCAGGGGCAACTTTCTTCACAGAATAAGATGACCATGGGTTGGCCCCGTCAAGGCAAATTACAGCTGACCGGATCAAGCTTTCCGTTAGCGCGAGCGCAGCCTTGGCTCCCTCCTGATCTGAACTTAACCGGAACCTTGGACTGGCAAACGTCAGGTCAGTGGCAGGCAGAGAGCCCCTGGACAATCACTGGTCGCGCCAAGGTGACAAACGGACGTTTTTTTCGCCAAGAAGAAGACAACCCCATCAGCGTCCAGCTCAATGATGCCAACATCAGCTGGAATTGGCGGGAACAGCTGACCGGAAAGGTTCAACTGCAACTGCAGAAACACGGAAAAATTGAAGCTCAACTGGCATTGCCGGTTACCGCCAATTGGCCTGTTCAGTGGGACAGATCGCTTCCGATCAACGGAAAGTTGCACGCCAATCTCCAGGAACTTGGTTTGTTGTCTGTGCTCTTTCCTGATCGAGTGCAGGAGAGTCGCGGGCAAGTTGACATAGATCTGCTGCTCTCCGGGAATGGAGAACAGCCGGTTTTGCGTGGCAAAACACGACTGTCAGATGCCGGATTTTTTCTCCCGACTCTCGGCATTCAGCTCAAAACCATTGAACTATCCAGTACCATCGGCGTCGATCAGATCAGAATCGAATCCTTTCAGCTGATCTCTGCAGAGGGCTCACTCAACGGACAGGGAGAATTGAACTTATCTGATTGGCGTCCGCAAAATTATCAGTTGCAGCTCAAAGGGGAAAATTTTCAGTTGGTCAACCTGCCGGACATGATGATTCGGGTCACACCAGATCTCAACGTGACAGGAGACAAGAGTGGATATCGTCTACGCGGCAGCGTGGCAATCCCTGAATTACACATCAATGACCGGAAAAGAAATAACCTGCCTAAAAATAGCCCCGATCTGGTCGTTGTTGATGCTCCTACCTCGACTGAAAGACGGTACATACTGACACACGATATCGATCTGCAATTATTACTGGGGGATCAGGTCCTGGTCGACAGTGCAGGAATGGATGCCAGGCTGGGCGGAAGTGTGCAGCTAAAATCAACCGTTCAACAGGAATTGGCCGCTTTCGGCGAGATTCATGTTGTTAAAGGCAAATACTCCAGTTATGGAGTCAGTCTCGACATCACCCGGGGGAACCTGTTTTTTAATGGTGGAGCACTCGATCAACCCGCTCTCGACATTCTGGCGCTACGTCAATCAGGTGAAGTCAAGGCTGGAGTCAAAGTCACCGGGACACCAAAATTACCTGTGGTACAACTCTATTCGGAACCGGCAATGGCGGAAACTGACATTCTCTCTTATATTGTTCTAGGTCGCCCCATAGGAGAAAGCGGCAGTCAGAGCAGTTTGTTGATGACAGCAGCCGGAGCGCTGTTATCGCAAGGGGAATCGGCTGTTTTACAGGAAAAGTTGAAGAATCAACTGGGCCTTGACGTCCTTGATATCAGTGCCGGTGATGGTGATGTCAGTTCATCAATCATCACCACCGGCAAATATCTGAGTCCTGATCTCTATGTCAGTCTCGGCTATTCATTATTCAGTAATAGCAACGAGATAAAAATCCGTTATCGGCTGACCCCGGACTGGGAGCTTGAATCAAACATCGGTGACGAAAGCGGTGTTGATCTTTTTTACAAACTTGAAAGTGAATAGCTGCAAAAAACTGGGAATTGCAACTCAAAATTAGAAGCAAAAGCTTTATATCCGCTTTTACGAGCAGTTGCTTAGCTGGAAAGGCTGTCCTTGTATTTTTCATACACAGCCTGAAGCTCCCGGCTCAGACCAGAAAAAGATTCAACTTGCGCTTCTGTCAGCTCATCCCAACTGATATATTTTGCGCCCGATTCGTTGATAATATTCACAAAAACATCAGCAACTATTTCTATCGATTCTTTAGAGTTAACTTTGATCATCATGGTCTTCTGGTCTCCATTCTTAATTCTTTAAATAGACAATAACATTCCGGAATTTATAGCTTGAGCAGTCTTATACAAAGTGACTCAATTGTCAAAAAGAACCTTCTCATTATTTCCGGTCTTCAAGTTGATGAACTTTAAGTAAATTAGTTGTCCCCGGTGCAGAGACGGGACTCCCCATAGTGATGACAACAACATCTCCCGGCTTCAAAATACCGCTATCAAGAACAGCCGACTCAACTGACAGAATTTGTGATTCGGTATCGCCTTGGATATTGACCAGAATAGAGTCTATCCCCCTGTAAAGAGCAAGTTGGCGTTTAACATGCTGATGAGGAGTCACGGCTATAACGGGCAGAGATGGCCTGTATTTAGCGATCAGCGCAGCGGTACTTCCCGTCTGGGTAAAAGCAAGTATCGCAGCAGCACCTATATTTTCAGACACCTGACAGGCAACCTTACCGATAGCATCGGAGTGACTCAGAGGGCAGACTGGGGTTTCAACGAAGGTCTTGTTGACCCCGATTGTCGGTTCCTTTTCGACATCTCTTGCTATACGGTCCATAACTTTAACCGCTTCAACAGGATAAAGCCCTGCGGCAGTTTCTCCCGACAACATCACGGCATCCGTACCATCAAGTATAGCATTGGCAACATCAGAGGTTTCCGCTCGCGTTGGGCGAGGTTGTGCTATCATACTTTCCAGCATCTGAGTGGCGGTAATGACCGGCTTGCCCTGTTGATTACATTCCCGGATAATCCTTTTCTGAATCAGGGGAACATGTTCAGAAGGAACTTCAACACCCAAGTCACCTCGTGCGACCATGACCCCATCCGTGATTGCCAGAATTTCTGAAAACCCGGCTACGGCTTCCGGTTTTTCAATTTTGGCAATAACCTTCATTGCTGATTTCTGATCCAACAACAATTGCTTTAAGTGACTGACTTCTGCTGCTGTTCGGACAAAAGAAAGAGCAATCCAATCGAGCTTTTGCGCTATCGCAAAGTTGAGATCATCCAGATCTTTTTCGGTCATTGCCGGGGCTGAAACGTTAACTCCCGGCAGATTGATGCCCTTACGATCTTTGAGTATCCCACCAACTTTGACCAGACATTGAACCTCATCTGCAACAATTCTTAATACTTTTAATTCAAGCTTCCCATCATCAAGTAAAATCTGATCACCTGGAACAACATCCTGCGGCAGGTTTTTATAAGTTGTGGGAATCAAACCGTCAACGCCTTCCACGGCAGCTGTTGTTATTATAACTTCTTGCCCTGCTTCAAGCTCCTGACGACCATCAAGCATCAGGCCAGTGCGAATTTTGGGACCTTGTAAATCTCCCAAAATAGAAATTGACAAGTTGTGCTCATCTGAAAGTTCCCGGATTTGTGAAATCCACGTTACTTTTTGCTCACGTTCACCATGTGAAAAATTCAATCTAAAAACATTGGCACCGGCTTTCAATAGTTCTTCCAAATGAACTTTTTCAGAACATGTCGGACCTAATGTGGCAACAATTTTGGTTCGGCGATACATATTAATTTACTCCCATAGGGCATGAGTCATATGGATTTGAGATGTTGAAAATTACAACAACAGAATATTAATTAAAGGTGAGGATAGCTATAAAAAAAGGACCACAAAGCTGATGAAACAAAAAACGACCAAACTAACTTATAAAATCAAAATGATCCGAAGATCCATCACATTCGTATGGGTGGGACCCGTTTTAAAAAGATCATTCAACTTGTCAAAAAAATGATAAGAATCATTGTTATCGAGATATTGTTGGGGGTCCAATCCTGCTTTGACAGCGCGTTCCACTGTTCTACCGTCAACGATTGCACCAGCAGCATCTGTCGGACCATCAGTTCCATCAGTACCAGCACTGAGAACAATGCTGTTTTTCATTCCAGCCATTTTGATCGCCGCAGCCAGAGCAAACTCCTGATTTCGACCTCCTTTTCCATTACCCTGAATTCTGACTGTCGTTTCACCACCGGAAAGTAAACATGCGGGTTTCTGTAGCGGGTAACCATGAGAATGAATTTCACGCGCAATCGCAATATGAATGGCAGCAACTTCGCGGGTTTCCCCCTCTAGCATAGAAGAAAGAATCAAAGTATTGTACCCTAATTCATCAGCTTTTTCTTTCGCCTTTAATAATGCGTTAAAATTGCTCGCAACGATGACATTTTGGGTTTTTCTGAAAAACTCCTGACCGGGCTTCGGTGTTTCAGCAATATTTCCGGCAATACCTGATTCAATGTGTCTGCGCACACTTTCGGGGATATCTTTTGTAATGGCATATTTTTTAAATATCGCCTGACAGTCGGCGTAGGTTTTTGAATCTGGAACGCTGGGCCCTGATGCGATACTATCGAGATCATCTCCAACGACATCAGATAAGATCAGAGTGATCAGAGTTGCTGGATAAACGGCCTTGGCCAGCCCCCCTCCTTTGATAAGAGACAAGTGTTTCCGTATTGCATTGATCTCATGAATAGTTGCGCCACAGGAAAGCAAAACCTGAGTGGTTTCCTGCTTATCTTCCAAAGTGCCCCCTTCAACAGGGAGTGTGAGTAACGCAGATCCCCCACCCGAGATCAAACATAACACGAGAGTATCCTCTTTTGCTGAAGAGGCAAGTCGATATATAGCTTGAGCTCCTTCTAAACCGTTCTGATCAGGGACAGGATGTCCTGCTTCATGAATTTTTATCGTTTTGAGTTCTTCGAGATGATCATATTTTACGACAATAAGACCTTTTGAGATTCTATCACCCAGAATATCTTCAACCGCTTTTCCCATGGAAGAACCTGCTTTACCGGCACCGATAATCAAAATTGAGCTATAAGTATCAAGATCATATTTTTGTCCGTCTACAGACAATATACTCTGATCTAGATGACATACATTTTTAATGGCAGCTCCCGGTGCCACAGCCTGGAGACCTGCTTGAAAAATTTTTATTGCATTTTGACGATTAGCCGGAAGCTGATCCTTCATAAAGGTTTCCATTCATGTAGAAGTCGTAATGATTTTGCAGATAATAATAGCACGAAGTCATGTCGTTAAATACAGCAGCCCATAAACATACTCAGAAAATCTGCCAAAGAAAACAGTGCGGTTTTACATCCACGGAGTCTTTTATGGCTAATTTTACGGTAAAAGGAAATCAGCCGTTAACGAAAACAGTGTAACTCCAACCCAAATATATAAAAGTTTGTCAGCTCAAATGGTCAAATAATACAAAACATGTTAATTTCACTTGAAACTGTTGTTTTTTTTTAGTTTAATGTTTTTTAACTTTACTGTGAACACATCATGTCATTCTACTATCACGATAGATAGAAAGGAAAGACTGCAGATGCCGTTAACTGGCGAGCTCGAACATCTTCCTATTGTTGATGTCATTCAGCTGATCCACTCAACCCGTAAATCCGGTACGCTTAATGTTTATAGCCGCAAAGGCGAAGGCCAGCTGGTGTTTAACAACGGTTATATCGTCAGTGCAACCCATTCCAGTGAAAAGCTTAAAATCGGCAAAATTCTCCTTGAAAGTGAAATTATCGTTCAAGCTGATCTGGATAAAGCTCTTGCAATTCAGGAGCTATCTGAAGAGGATCGAAAGCCCCTTATAGCAACCCTTCTAGAACACTGCGGTCTATCAAAAGATGCTGCTTATAAAGCCCTTGAGACCCTCATTGAAATGACTGTTGTCGAGATGATCTGCTGGACTCGAGGAATCTTTACTCTGGATATTGATGACATCAATGTTTCTGACGACTACAGATATTTACCCAAACAGTTGCAAACGGTTACCCTAGACACCCAGATGGTATTGATGGATGCTCTGCGGATCTTTGATGAAAAAATTCACTCAGGGGAAATTCAAATCTCTGATGAACCTCTGGCTAACAATCCGCTTGAACACCTTGAGGAAACGAGAGAACAAGATCAGATAGAAGAAAAGACGGGTGAAGAAATTGTGGTCTCTGAAGATCTGTTGGGCTTGGCTGATCTTGACAAACTGGAACGAAAGAAGCCGTATGTTTTTAAAGGGCTGGAGGCCTTTGACCCTGCTGATATTCATCGCCAAGTAATAAACCGAACATTGTCCGACATCCCTGATGATGGAAAAGAAAATCTGGTCTCTTTTTTATCCGGCTTATCAACATCTCACCTGCTGGAAGATGGGTCTACAGCGTCAACAACGAAGTCTCAGGCCGTCATCATTTACACTTGTGATGAATTTTTACAACACGCGGTTATGACCGTGTGTAAAAAAGAAGGAATCCTGGTTTTTGTCACTGCCGACAGAACTGAATTAGATAACTTAATTGACAGAGCGCTGTTTAAATACCTTGAACCGATCCTCGTCTTTGGTGGTCCGGTTACTGATGTTGACGGATTTAGTAAAGCGGAAATTATTGATATCCGCTCTCTAAAGATGGCTCAATATCCACAAATTTCAATCATTCAACTCGCCTCCCCTCTCGATTTTACTTTTTCACTGCAATCTCTCAACGATGGAACCCGTGCGGTTTTCCCTCTACCGTATTTTTCTGAGCGAGAAGAGACTTTTGCTGACGATATGACCCATTTTCTCAACACTTTCCAGGTCTATATTCGTGGCTGCTTTAACGAAGAACGCAGACAACAGTTCGCAAAATTGCGCAATAGTCTGTCCGGTTTGAGATTATTGCGTAAAGCTCCGGATATTTCATTACTGGTATTACAATTTGTCAGTGAGCTTTTTGCGCGTTCCCTCACGCTTATAGTGGATAAAAGAGAGTTGATTGCCGAACGAAGTGTGGGGATTCTGACACCGAAGGAAAGCGGGCCTGCCGCGCCAATGAAATTTCGCATCCCGATCCGCAAAGATTCAGTGTTTGTTGATATCATCAACTCAGGAAACAGTTTTTTCGGCAAACCCGAAGATGAAACGTTCAGCGACCTGATTTATCCGGAAATAGGTGCCCCGGCTGACGCCACAATTCTTTTATTGCCCCTGAAAAGTAATGATCGCATTATTACAATAACCTACGCTGATTTTGGCAGTCGTGCGGCCGGAAAAATATCACTTGATTTTCTTGAATTTTTCGTGGGTCAGGCCGGAATTGCTATGGAAAATGCACTCTTCCGTAAGCAGCTTAACAACTCAAATCAGCCTGAAATCAGGCACTAGGATATTTCCATGGATAGTAAAATTCTCAATCAGATTTTAGAAATTGCCTTTGCAAAAAGAGTTTCCGATGTCCATTTTGAAGTAGACAGTCCCCCTTTTTTCAGAGCTCATGGACAACTGTTGCGATCAAAACTGGCCAGCCTGACACCTCAAGATACTGAATTTATTGCCGCAACAATCATGAAAAACAATAACCGTGAACTGCCGGATGATTTCACGGAATTTGACGCTTCCTACTCATTAGCAAACAGTGGCCGGTTCCGTGTCAGTATTTTTAAGCAGCGAGGTCACATCGGTATTGTTATGCGCGTTATCCCGCCTGAAATCGGGAGTTTCAGTGATCTGAAATTACCGGCGGTCCTCAGTGAAATCGTAAAGGCACCCAACGGTCTGGTTTTAGTGACCGGACCGACAGGAAATGGGAAATCAACGACACTGGCTTCGATGATTAACTATATCAACGAAAAATTTGCCTACAATATTATTACCATTGAAGATCCCATTGAATTTCTATTTTCATCCGTCAAGAGCTGTGTCATTCAAAGAGAAGTCGGGATTGACACTGCAGATTTTGGTTCTGCGCTGAAGGCTTCTTTACGTATGGACCCTGATGTCATCATGGTTGGAGAGTTGAGAGACGTAGAAACAATTGATGCCTGTATCAAAGCTTCAGAAACTGGACACCTGGTTTTTTCTACCCTGCACACTCAGAATGCAGCTTCAACGATCAATCGGATTCTGGGAAACTTCCCACCGGATTCGCAGAAGATCATCCGCCAACGACTGGCAGATATTTTAGTCGCCACAATTTCTCTTCGGCTGGTAGAATCAAAAGATGGGGAGAAACTCCTTCCCGTTGTCGAGGTCATGCGCACAACAACAACAATTCAGGCTTGCATCCGCGACGGAAATCTTAACGATATTGAAAGCCATATTGAAAAAGGAACGGCTCAGTACCAGATGCAGTCAATGGATCAACACCTGATCCAACTCTGTAATAAAGGGTTGATTTCTATGAGAGAAGCAAAGCGGGTTTCGAATTCTATGGATCTGGAACGGAAATTGACTTTCACTTAACTGAAGAGAGTCTGGTTGTTGTTTCAGCCGGACTCTTTTTTTTCATTCTTTCTCTTTATTAATAAGAGCCACAACCCCAGCATACATATCCCGCACGCATTCAACCTCTGTTACCCCTAAACGTCTTCGGTTGCTGACATCAAAAATGCCACTCTCACTCTCTGAATGCTCCCCATGAATACCGCGTATCTGCAAGTGATGCTTGTCAGTAATTGCTTTGAGTGCTGACCGGTCCATAGCGAGTTTAGGCAGGCGAATATGGACGCTGGCACGCATTGCCGTTCCCAGATTGGTAGGACAACTTGTAAGGTAACCAAATCGAGGATCAACCAGGAAAGGAACGGTTTCTTCGATCTTCTCAACAGCTACAATCAAACGCTCAAAAACGGCTTGAATATCACCACCCTGCTGCATTGAAATGATACGTAGCTGATCTTCTTCATTCACCCAGACGAGAAATGTTTTTTCTTGATTGTGAAAGATTCCACGAGCTTCCGGCCAGTCCCGATTTAAACCTGCCGCATCCAGAAAACGATCACCGGCCTTAAACAGAAAGTGGTCTGCTATGAGCTGCCGCTGTATGTTTTCTTCCATACCCGTCAGAGGATAGTAGGTTCCTGCCAGATCGTCTTCCAAGCACAGTAAAGAGTCTGCAACAAGAGTCTCAATGTCCTTTCTCTGATCTTTGCTGATGGCAGGACCTAAAGGCATTTCAGCAAGATTTCTCCCAACCCTGATTCGAGTTGAAAGAATAAAAGCACCTTCAGGATCAGGATTTGAGATGGACAGTTTTCCAGGATCCAGATCACTTCGATGGGTGTCTTTCGAGGAAAAACCGTGATAATCTGCAATAATCGGATTAAACAAAGAAGAAAAAAGATCAAAAGACTCTGCATCACCGGCGTAGACGCCAACAGCACTGTCCTGGTTTACAACCCCGGAGTTGATTGCCTGGAAGAGAGTAAAGCCGTTACTCGTTTTTTTATCTTTTAAGCTATCAAATACCCCTTTTGACAAATGACGACGCAATAAAGAAGTGCAGTTGCTGCTGAATCGGGGAAAAGAGGAAAAATCCCAAGTCATGTAATTAAACCTCCTGAATCAATTTACATCAATGGTTTCATCACTCTTGGGCTGGCTGGGGTCTGCCGTTTTTTTTGTTTTATTTTTACCTTTATTAACCATCCATAAAATCGAAAATGTAATCACCAACGTAATCAGGATAAATAAAATATCAGCAAAACGAATCGGCTCCATTGATCCTCCTTATGAGATTGATTTCTGATCCTCAGAGTACCAGGATTGCTTGAAGGACAGAACCAACCTTGTGCTTATAATCAATTTAACATCGGCAAAGAGCAATAGAAATAAAAAAAGGACAATGCATCAGCATCATCCTTTTTGGTGTTACCCCTCAGGGCAACTAAAATACAGTGGCTGGGGCGCCAGGGATCGCCCACTTCGGCATCGACATCCTGTCGATTTCTGCGTCGGCTCACCTGTTCTCGCTGACACGGACATCCTGTCCGTTTTTCTGACATTAAGTCAGCGCTCGCTCCGCTTCGATCCCCTAAGAGATCTGTTTAGCTTAAAATGGCTGGGGCGCCAGGGATCGAACCTGGGAATGCCGGAATCAAAATCCGGTGCCTTACCGCTTGGCGACGCCCCAATAAATGAGAAAGATTTTCTAACAAAGTTAGCTTATTCCGTCAAGCAAAAATCGACCCTGTCGTAGTATTCTCGGCAGAGTCGATTAGCAGTAAACGGAAAACAAAACTAGAGAACAGCTTTAATAGCTTCGCAAAGCCTGTCCATATTGGCAGGGGTCATTCCGGCAACATTGATCCGGCCTGAGCCGACAATATAGATTGAGAACTCATCACGCAATCGGTCAACCTGATCCTTGGTTAACCCCGAAAAACTGAACATGCCGCGTTGCTCAATAATAGACGAAAAATCCTGCTGGACCCCTTTTTCTTTCAGTGTCTTGACAAAAAGGTGGCGCATGTCGTTGATGCGGCTACGAATTCCTGCAACTTCTTCGTACCACTTGGCTTTAAGTTCTTTATCACTTAGAACAACAGCAACTATCTGACCTCCATGAGATGGCGGATTTGAATAGTTATAGCGAATACGCAATTTCACCTGGCTCATAACTATATTTGCCTGTTGTGCATCATCGGCAATAACTGTCAGCGCCCCGGTTCTTTCACGGTAGAGGCCAAAGTTTTTGGAAAAGCTTGAACAAACCAGCATTTGTTTAACTTTTTTCACAAGTTCAAGCAGACCACTGCGATCTTCCTCAATACCATTTGCCAGCCCTTGATAAGCGAAGTCTACCAGAGGGAGAACATCTTGTTCAGCAAGCAAGTCTCCGATTTGAGCCCACTGCTCCGGAGTCGGGTCAATTCCTGTTGGATTATGACAGCATCCATGTAAAAGAATGACATCTCCCTTCGGAATTTTTTTAATTGACGCACACATTGCATCAAAATCAAGACCATTGGTTTCCGGATCACGATAGTCATACTTTTCACACTTCAGACCTGCTGCCCCAAAAATAGTATTATGGTTGGCCCAAGTCGGATTACTCAACCAGATCGTGGCTCCAGGATGAACAAAATGCAGATAATCGCCGGCTACGCGCAAAGCACCAGTGCCACCAGGGCATTGGGCAGTCGCTGCCCGCTTACTGCTGATAATTTCATGACCCTCACCAAACAGGAGTTCCTGTACCATTGCACAGTAGACAGGCTCACCAGTCATTGCCAGGTAACCTTTGGAGTCCTCTTGCTCAAGAATACGTTTTTCAGCCTCTTTAACGGTCTCAAGAACAGGTGTTTTGCCATTGGAATCCTGATAGACACCAACGGATAAATTAATTTTATTCGGATTTTGATCCGCCTTGAACGTTTCAGTGAGACCTAGAATAGGGTCTGGTGGAGCAATTTGAACCTTTTCAAACATACCAGTTACCTTTCATGCATTATGGGTTAATGAGAGAGCCTTTGAGAAAAGGCAAAATGCAAATAAAGCAGGGAACAACGGACCGATTTCACCTATTACGCAATCGATACCATATAGGATTCTCCGCTTTCTTCTACCCCAAGCAACAGTCCTTGTCAAATGCAAAACAACCGAAACAAAGGAGGCTTTAAATTGCATCCGGGGATGACTCTTTTATCTGCCGGACTTTCTCTCGTGCAGACTCTGCCAGTGAATATAAAACGGGAACAACGACCAAAGTCAACAACGTCGCAAAAGCCAGGCCAAATATTACCGCCACGGCCATCGGCCCCCACCAATCAGCTGATTCCCCGCCAATAATCCAATGAAATGTCTTAAAATCAAAACTGATCCCGATTGCCATTGGCAACAGTCCCAAAATTGTCGTTGCTGCCGTAAGCATGACGGGTCGAAAACGCACCGTTCCAGCCCGAATGAGCGCTGTATTCAATTCCATCCCTTCGGCAACCAATTGATTTATATAGTCAATCAGTACAATGGCATTATTCACAACTACTCCTGCGAGAGAAATAACTCCAATCCCGGTCATAATAATACCGAAGGGTGTTGAGGTGATCATCAGACCAAGGAATACACCAGTCAAAGAAAGCAGAACGGAAGTCATGACAATGAGAGTTTGCAGCAGCGAGTTAAACTGGGTAATCAGCACAAGAGTAATCAATAGGATAGCGCCGATAAAGGCTTTCAACAGAAAGGCAGAGGCCTTCTGCTGTTCCTCCTGTTCTCCTGAATAGTTAACCTGATAACCAGCCGGCAAATACATGGATGATAGACGATTTTGAACCTCGAGAAGAACTTCATTACTATTGCGTCCAAATGTCTCTGCCGATATCGTCACCACCCGCTTTTGATCAATATGACGGATTGAACCAAATCCTACCCCCAATTCAACACGAGCAACCGTTGATAAAGGAACCGGGGAGCCGTCAACGGAAGGAATGAGGAGATTGTTAATATCAGCGACAGAAGTACGCCTGTTCTCCGGCATCCGTGCAACAATGTCGTATTCATCTTCCCCTTCGCGATAGACACCTAACTTGGTACCACTGATTGCAGCCTTCACCATTTCAGAAATTTCTGCCGTGGATAAATTCAACAAACTTGCTTTTTCACGATCAACATCAATTCTTATTTCCGGCTTGGCTTTGGAAAAATCATCTTTAAGATCTACCAGACCGGGAACATCTTTAATTCTTTGTCGCGCATCCACAACTAAACGATCGAGGATGTCGATTTCGTTTCCACTGATTTCGACACTCACCGGCGGTCCTGTCGGGGGGCCCTCTTCCTGTTTTTCTACCTTGAACTCAGCGCCGGATATTGGAAGCAGAGCCGACCTGATTCTGTCAAGAACATGCCGTGAATCCTCACTTCGCTCGGTTCTGTCAATAAATTCAAGGGATATTTTCGTTAAATTTGACTGCGGGCTACCTCCGCCGCGATCTGTTCCGGAAACACCAATTTCAGCAACAACGTGACGAATATCCGTTTCCCCGTCTACAACGGACTCCACTCGCTTGGACAGAGCATTACTCGCCGCGAGATTGGCACCTTCTGGGGCTTTGATTTCGACAAAAGCATTATTGGGCTCAATATCAGGAAACAGCTCTATCCCGTGTCCCAGGACCCCATAAGTCGCTCCAATGCCAATCAGCAGAAAAAAAGAAGCCAGAACAACCAGGAGTCGATGCTTCAAAGCATATACCAGCGAAAGCTCGTAAGCTTTGATGATTTTGCTCGGGGCCTGTTTACGGTTCTGACGTTTATTCTTATTCGGCAAAGACATGAAATGGCCACACACGGTCGGATTAATAACCAAGGCAACAAACAAGGACGCAGTCAGGGTGATAATAAGGGTCAGAGGTAAAAACCGCATAAATTCACCCATAATTCCCGGCCAGAAGGTCATCGGAAAAAAGGCACAAAGAGTTGTAGCAGTCGAACTTATAACCGGCCAACCAACCTCTGAAGCAGCTTTTTTGGCCGCATCTCTTGCTGAAAAACCTTCCTGCATATGGCGGTAAATGTTTTCAACAATAACAATGGCATTGTCGACGAGCATCCCGAGTGCCAGAATCAAACTGAACAAAACAACCATATTGAGAGTGATACCCAGAACTTGCAGTAACGAAAAAGACAGAAGCATGGAAAAAGGAATGGCGATCGCGACAAAAATCGAGTTTCGGAAACCAAGAAACATGAACAAAACAAGAACAACCAGAATCAACGCGGTAATGATATTATTTTCGAGCTCGGAAACCATCCTCCTGATATCTTTTGACTGATTGAATGTAACCGACAGGTCAATTCCTTCAGGAACAAGCTCTCCCGCAGAATTGAGTAAAGCAAAAACACGATCAGCGACTTCAATAATATTGGCCCCGGTTCTTTTTTTAATGGCCAGTGAAACACTTTGACTGCCATTCAAACGGGCATAACTGACACGGTCTTCAAAGGAATCAACGATCCGGGCGACATCTTTAAAATATATGACCTGCCCCTCCCGCTCCAGCAAAACGATATTATCTATTTCATCTGGATCGGAAAATTCTCCAGGAATACGTAACAGATACTTACCCTGACCGATGTCAATACTCCCTCCGGGAATATTGACATTTTCCTGGCGAATGGCGCGGACAATTTCGCTTAAAGAGATACGATAAGCATAGAGCCGATCAGGGTCGAATTCTACCCGTATTTGTCGTTCCCGACCGCCGGTCAACACCACGTCAAGAACACCGGATATTTCTTCAATCCGATCTTCCAGTTTTTCGCCAACCGCCTTCAGAACTTCTTCATCAACGTCGCCGGAAATCGCAATCATAAGAATGGGGAATTCAGACAGATTTATCTCCAGAACGGAGGGGTCATTTTCCAGATCATTGGGTAAATCACCCTTTGCCTGATCAACCTTGTCCCGTACCCACTGTAGAGCATTATCTATATTGACCTCGGGGGCAAACTCAATTGTAATCATAGAAGAACCTTCAGCACTCACTGAAGTGATTTCTTCTACGTCTTTCAACCCTTTCAACTTGCGTTCAATCGGATAAGTGATCAAACTTTCAATGTCATCAGGAGTCACCCCTTCATAGGCAGTAACAACCAGCACATAGGGTACGGTAATATCGGGAGATGATTCTCGTGGCAAGACAAGATAACTATAGGTCCCGACAATAAGAATAATCAGCATCAACGCAAAAACAGTACTGCGTCGATCTATTGCTGCGTTTGATATCAGCATTGTTTAATTCTCTCCAACCGCAACCATGCTTCCGTCAACCAAAAGTTGCTGTCCGGCAACAATAAGAGATTGATTGACCTCCAAACCATCCTCAATAACAATCCGCTGTCCAATCGAACTGCCGATGACAACATTTGTTTTCTTAGCCCGGCCATTTTCAAGAAGAAAGACAAATTTTTCATCATCCCGGTCAATAATCGCAAACAAAGGGACAGAAATAACCTGCCGCATCTCCTGCCTGACAAACTTTGCCCTGACAATCATGCCGGGACGCAATTCAGAAGAAGGATTATCGATGATGATTTTTGTCCGATATGTTCGCGTCGCAGGATTGGCCGAGATAGCAATGTGTTCGATAATCCCAAATACAGGATCTGAAGAGGTCGCTGCTATTGCGGCTGAAATTATTTCAACTCGATCGCCAAGATGCAGAAATTGAACATCTTTTTCAGGGATATCTGCTATCACCTTCAGCTTTTCCACTTGAACCAACTGCAAAAGAGGCATTCCGGGATCAACATACTCACCAGGATCAACAAAGATTCTATCAATGGTGCCGCTCACAGGGGCTTGAGGGAAACTTTTTTCAAGTTGAAGTTTCGTTGTTTGCAAGGTTGACTTAGAGGCGGTCAAACGATTTTCCAGATCATCCAACTCTTGCTGACTGACTAAACCGTCACTGATCAACTGTTGATAGCGTTGAAATTTACTCTGGACAAGATTGACGTCATTTTGCGCTTTCAGTAATTGGCTTTTGATTGTTTCTGGATCGATCTCCAATAAAATCTCACCAGATACGACGGTATCGCCTTCTTCAAAATTAATCCTATCAACTGAACCCGCAACTTCGGCAGATAAAGTCAGATCTTGCCAGGCTTCAATATTTGCAGGCAATGTAAAGAAGTCGGTAAGATTATTGAGAGCAATTTTTTCAACAGCAACAGAAACAACCTTCTCAGGTCCGGCTTTCACCGGAGGACTTTTTTCCTGACCGCTGCAACCTGCAATACAACTGAAAATCAGAAACGCAAAAAAAAAGCTTTGAACAGGGCCTTTAGATGTTTTCAAGGGTCAACTCCTCTGTATTATTTCTCAAGACAATATGATGCCGTTTAAAGGTATGACCCAAAGCAAAATCCATTTGAGCAAGAGCCAGATGATATCGAGTGAAAGCATTAACGCGATCGACCATGGCTTCAACCATTCTCTGCTGGAAAATTATGATCCGGAACGTGTCAGACAGTCCTTCCTGTAACCGCCGTTGCTCCTGATCAAGAGATTTTTTTGCCAATGCTTCAACCCGTTCGGTTATTTCCAACTGCTTTCTTGTCTGAGATATATTAATTTGTTGTTGCAGTAAATCATTCCTGATGATGGACTCAAGATCTTTATAACGATAGCGATCCTGTCTTAACTGTAGTTTAGCTTGCCGGTACCGTGACTTCGCTGCACGATTTCCGATAGGCATTGTCAATTCAAATCCCGCCTGCCAACGGTAACCATCGGCCTCACTCGCACCGACAAATGAGTCCAGCCAATGACCAGAGTATTCACCCCTTGGCGTTGATGTTCGTTTATCGCCTGAAAGCCCGTTTAGTCCAAATTGAAGATTCAAATCCAGTTGTGGCTTGAGTTGATTGCGTAAATAATCCTGCTGCAAGGAACTACTCTGAATTGAAAAATCACTAATCTTGAGTTCCAATCGTTGCCTCTGTGCCGTTTCGACAAGATCCTCTAAAAGAGGGAGGGTTAACGGTTTAATGCCTTCCTCAAAATCAACAAGGTCTTCCGGATTAAAATCTTCAGGCAAATCCTGGTTGAGTTGCCTGTTGATGTCCTCCTTCAACAGATCTTGCTCCTGAATCGCCAGAGACAGGGCCAGTTGTCTCGCTGCAACCTCAGTTTCAGCTTCTTGAATCTCAGTAACTGCTATCACCCCTGCTTTGAAACGTTTTTGATTGGCCGCATATAATTCATGGGATAAGGCGAGCGATTGTTGGCGCAGTTTTATAATTTCAGCCTTTTCTGCGAGCTGTCTCGCTGCGACCTCCAGCTGTAGAATCAAATTTTGAGCCGATAATAAATAATTTAAAACTGCCTGACGTTCCTTGTTTTTAGAAACATTGAGCAGCGTTGTATTAACTGCCGTACCAAAGTTCTGCAGTAATGGTTGACTAAGCTCAAGAACCAGCGCGGTTCGGTAACGAGGGTCAAGATTTTCGCTTGATTCATTATCAGACAACCATTGCGAGTCAAGGGAGACAGAGGACATAAGCCCTGTCTTGAACTGCTTACGCAGACCCATCTGGCCGGAAAAGTCTTCTGACCGACTTTCAGAAGAAAGAGACATGGTTGAATCATAAGGAAAGACAGAACGTTTATATTCTGCAACAGCAAAAAAAGTACTATCGAAAACAGATCGTTCCTGTTCTATTGCTTCTTTCCCCTTGGCAACATCTAAATTTTCCAGCTGTAACCCTAGATTCACTTCCAGTCCAAGAGTAATCAGATCACGGATACCATTGCGATCATATTGACCAGCTAAAGTTTGAGTTGCATAGAAAAAAAATAAAGCCATCAGGGTAAGGACACAAGCATGTCTCATTTTTATTCCCTTGGAAACAGATAAATAACCTATTGATCTCAACATCTTACAACGATTTTCCTCAATGCGGATCACCTGTTGAGTTTTTTTGCCTCAGCTGACAACAATCTATCTCGCTATAGTTGTCTCTCTGTTTCGAGTTTAACCAAACTCAGTGACAAGTCAATACAACGGCAGAAAGCAAGATTTAAATCTTTAAAGGTCAACTCAAATGTTGCACTATCCAGCCAGATAGAATACCTTACGTTATTAAAAAAGTGGGGAAATTATGGAAGAGACTCAAGATCGGCCTAAGGCTGATTCGAGAAAAAATTTACGCTCACCTCTGATTATTCAAAAGGTACACATTAATAGCGATCGTCCGGCTTTTTTTGGTTACACCAAGAATATAAGCAAAAGTGGGATGTTTATTGCGACAACAAATCCAATTCAAGCAGGAGAACAGATCGATCTGGAATTTCCACTTCCGGCTCCCCTTAAAGGAACCGCACGTTGTCGCTGTGAAGTTGTCTGGAAGAGGCCGCATGGAACCCATCTCCCCTTTGAACCGGGAATGGGGGTCAAATTTTTAGATATGCCCTCAGATATCACAGAACGGCTAGATGAGTGGATTAAAAAACAATCATAGTAAAAAACAACGGCTCGACATGATGAAAACTGTCGAGCCGTTGTTTCAGCTGCTCAAAGCATTGCGAGCTTGATCAATCCTCTGCAAAGACTCATCTTTCCCCAACACCTGAAGAATCTCATAAATGCCGGGGCTGGGAACACCACCGGTCAGGGCAACCCGTAATGGTTGAGCAATTTTCCCGAATTTCACATCGGCAGCTGCCATGATTTCAGCAAAAATGTGCTCAAGTTGTTCCTCAGAAAACAATTCGCAACAACTTAATTTATCGTAAATCGTGTCAAATATTTCTTTCTGCTCCGGTTTCAAAAACTTTATCCTGGCTTTTTCCTGATAGACAATAGGGTCAGCATAATAAAATTCAGCACCGGCAGCCATTTCAATCAAAGTCCCTGAGCGCTCTTGTAAGCTTTTTACCACATCGACAAGGTTCGGGCCTTTGAGAGGATCTATCTCTTTTTGTTGTAGAAAAGGGATCAAAAGTTCAGCCAATCGATGAGGATCTCCTGTTTTGATGTAATGGCTGTTAAGCCAGAGAAGTTTTTCCGGGCTAAAAACCCCTGCTGAACGTCCAACATTTTTCAAACTGAACTTTTCAATCAAGTCCTCCATGCTGAAAATCTCTTCATCCCCAAATGACCAGCCCAAACGGACCAGATAGTTGACGAGGGCTTCAGGAAGGTAACCCATCTCCTGATAAGCCATAACCGAAGTCGCGCCATGACGCTTGGACAAGCGTTTTTTATCTGCACCCAGAATCATCGGAACATGGGCAAACTGCGGTACGGGATAGCCAAGGGCTTCATACAGCAAAATTTGCCGGGGGGTATTATTAATGTGATCATCTCCACGAATGACCAGATTAATTCCCATCTCAGCATCATCGACGACAACAACAAAATTGTACGTTGGAGTGCCGTCAGTACGTTGAATAATCAGATCATCAAGCTCTTCATGGCGAAAAGTTATTGAACCTTTGATCTGGTCAACAAAAACTGTTTCTTCACGATTTTCAGGAAGCATAAACCTGACGACATAAGGAGCATCGGGGTGATCCGTGCGGTGCCGACAGGTACCATCATACTTGGGTTTCAGCCCTTCCCGTTTGGCCTTTTCACGTTTTTCGTCCAACTCCTCGGGGGTACAATAACAGCGGTAAGCTTTCCCCTCATCAAGCAACTGTTGAACTTTTTGTTTATACAACTCAAAACGGTCAGACTGATAAATAGGACCTTCATCACAAGAGAAACCAAGCCATTCCATCGCATTTAATATGGCGTCAACAGATTCCTGCGTTGAACGGGCAACATCAGTATCTTCAATTCTTAAAATGAAAGATCCGGCCTCTTTTTTAGCGAGCAAATAATTAAACAAGGCCGTTCTGGCTCCACCAATATGAAGATATCCTGTAGGGCTGGGGGCAAAACGGACACGTAAATCTGACATGAAAACTCCTTCAATATAAAAATGGTTCTTTCTTCCTTATGGAGAAAGCTGCTTCATTCTAAAGTTAATCCAGCATAACCAACAACGCGACTATTGTCTCCATTGACCTGCCCCGAATGGGCGTAGCGGATCAACCGGCATTTTCTGGCACCCAGTTCGTGGGCCGCCTGCATCACAATGACTGCCGGCAACACACCACACATGCTTATTCGATTATCTCTGACAACCAGATAAAGACGTTGAGGATCATACGCAGTCATGGCATCGATTGCCAGGGAATCAAGTTTTTCATTGTTCTCAGCATCACTGAAATGGTTCATATCACTGCTGGCAAGCAGGAGAACTTCTTCTTGCCTGCTCTTTATCTCTTTCGCCAGCGCAGTTCCCAGTTTGAGACATGCGGCAAGCGATAACTGTCCCAGAGAAATCGGAACAATCCGGAGCTCCGGCTGTCGTTGCAACAAAAATGGCAACATCACCTCAAGAGAATGTTCATATTCATGGGCGCGATCATCAACCGACAGCTCAGGAATGCTGTTGACCAACTGATTCCGTAAAGAAACGGCAACTGGGACTTGGCCCAAGGGGGTTGACCAGGCATCGACACCACTGACTGCGATATTATCACCCAACCCATGGTGGTTTGGACCCAGAAGGACAACTTCTCTGGGGATTTTCGCAGAAGCAAAAACCTCACCGGCAACCTTACCGGAATAGATATAGCCGGCATGGGGAACGATCAACCCTGAAACATTTCTTGGATCCTGCCCGGCAGGGATAAAATCATCGAGTTGAGAAGATAATTCATCAGGACTTGCAGGATAAAAACTTCCGGCAACGGCAGGTTGACGTATCATTTAATCCTCCTGTTTTCACAACTTGAGCAAAATTTTGATACCAATACACATCAGCAATACAGCAAAGATTTTAACCAACTTTGTTTGGCTGGTGCGACTGGCAAACTTAACTCCGACTCTGGCAGAAAATATTGAGAGCGGTGCAACAAGGGCCGCGACCAGCAGATTAACATAACCGAATGAAAAAGGGGTCCCCTGAGGAAGTTGAAGTCCATACCATATATAGCAAATGACTGCGGAGAAAGAAGAAACAACAATCAGGGCAGCGGAATTCCCAACGGCCTTGTGAATAGGCAGATGGAGAAAAATCAACATCAGAGGGACGGCAATAACACCTCCACCGATACCGAAGAAAGCGGAAAAAAAACCACCGATCAGACCAACCAGAACCAGAGAAGAATTTTTGACCGGCGCTTCATCTTCCAGGCGGACATGGGTTTTATAAAATAATAACTTCAGGCTGACAAGAATCTGCATCAGCCCAAAATAAACCTTCAGCATTTCACCGGGAATAACCGATGCGGCAGATGATCCCAGAAAAGAACCGAGAATCCCACCCAAAGCTAAATACCATACCATTGGCCAAACAACATTCCCGTTTTTCCGGTGTGCCAGAGTGCTGCCAATCGCTGTCGGCAGGATAATCGCAAGACTGGTTCCAAATGCTGTATGAACAATGACTTCCGGATCAAAACCGGCAAGAGGAAAGAGCCAGAGAAAGAGAGGAACGAGAATAACGCCACCACCGATTCCCAGCAAGCCTGCTAAAAATCCGGCTAGGGAGCCCATGGACAGAGTCAGGAGGATAATTTGTGGAGATAAGAGATCCATAAATTGATGGTCTCACAAAAAAGGGTGTTCGATAAGAGAAAAGATAAAAAAAGAGTGCCGGCCTGATCTGGCTGACACTCTGAGTTTTTTGGAGGCCCCGAGCAGATTCGAACTGCTGATAAAGGTGTTGCAGACCTCTGCCTTACCACTTGGCGACGGGGCCAATAAACGCCGATTTAGCGTGCGCATTGAAGTACCAAATCGACCTGAGAGTGTCAAGGAAAATCAGCCAAAGAAGAACATCTCTTTTTTATTCAGTAACCGGATGATTCCGGCGAGACTTTTTTTACTGATTCCAGCTGATGCGATAAATCGCAGCAGCCTGATCATCACTCAAATAAAGACTTCCATCAGGACCAACGACGGGAGCGACTGGTCGTCCCCATACATTACCATCGACCAACCAGCCTTTTAAAAAATCTTTTCCCTCCTGTCCCATCTGTTGATTTTCATAGGGGATACGAATGATTTTATAGCCCGTTGGTTCAGTGCGGTTCCAAGATCCGTGCAAGGCCACATAAAGGCTGTTTTTGTAGGTATCCGGTGCATGCAGACGATCACCAAAGGCAATACCCAGGGGCGCTGAGTGTGCAGGAAGATCTACGGAACTTGCAACCGTCTGCTGACATCTTCCCGGCGTACCAAGATCAGGATCAGAGATCTGCTGGCCATAGCAGAAGGGCCAGCCATAATCTCCGTTTTCGACAATCTGATTAATTTCATCCGGGGGAAGTTCATCCCCGAGGTGATCACGTCCGTTGTCGCTACCCCAGAGACTGTTTCCGTCAGGTGAAAAGCTTAAACCGACTGTATTTCTTAAACCTTTTGCAAATATGACAAAGGTTCCCGTGTCAGGGTTTAATTTCAGGACAGTCGCTCGCATGGAATTTTTTTCTTCACAGGCATTGCAGCGAGACCCTATAGACAAATACAAGAAACCGTCATTCCCCATGGCAAGAGATCGAGTCCAATGGCCTCCATCATCAGGTAATCCATCAACCACGATACGAACGTTATCGACTTGATTATTTTGGTCCGTATCACGGAGTTCCAGGACTTGAGACGTCTCTGCTACATATAATTTATCACCACTCCAAACCAGACCGTGCGGGTTATCCATGCCGACATGAAAAAGGATCGGCTGTTCAGAGAAACCATCGCCATCACGATCCGTCAGCTTATAAATAGCTCCAAGGTTAGGAATGCTGACGTACAAGTGACCGTTTACATCAAAAGCCATCATTCTGGGTGGGCCGGGTAGCCCGGCAAAGAGTTGCACTTTGACATCAGAAAAAGTTTCAAGGGAACGGGGAACAGAAAAGGTATCGACACGATCCTTTTCCCGAACAACTATCGGAATCAAATCCCCTTTCTCCATCAGCGCTTCCCTGTCGTTGTTGAATACAGGGAAACTCACTCCCTTGCTGGGATAAATCTGATTCATGGCCAGCAATGCCGCCAGAGCTGTCAGTCCCAGGGTCACAACCGTTATTCTTACACCTGCCGTTTTACGAATAACTGCCATGCCGATACCAAGCAACAATGTTGGCCCGATAATATACAGAGTACTCTTCTGTGGGTCGCTATTAAGGAGAAAAGCACTCAACCAGCCTGCCAGTAACATACTACAGCCGATAGCAAGTAGAAGCTGTCTTTTCATCGCGATGCACCTTCAGTGATGGTGTTATTGATAAAGAATACCACAGTGCTACCGGGTTTTATAAAAGCGGGAAGAATAATGGAGCTGCACTTGTCTTTCAGTACAGCTCCATTGATATGACTACCAGGAAAGAGTTTTAACATTCGGGTCAAACAACAAGCCACGAACCAGATCAGGAGTTCCCATCGTGACGCCATCAATAAAATCATCCTCTGTCAAGCCTGCCGCTTTAGAACATGCCTGACAAGCGATAACCATACCACCATCATGCATGAAAGCCGTCAACATATCCTGGATAGAGGTGCCTTTTTCTTTCATGAGCCCATGGACATGGGAGGCTCTTTTTTTATCAATAAGATAGATACCCCTGACATTCAGCCAGATAGCTACAGGACTATGACCTGCTTTCAACACTTTCTGATGCGCAAACAAAATAGCCTTTCCGGCGGCCCAGGTATCATCCGTAGTGAGATTTACAAACAATCCCCCTTTATTCTCCGCCGCTAAAGAATGGGTCGAGGCAAAGAACAGAGAAATAAATACGATCGTCAGCAAACATTTCGTTACTTTATGCATAGAAGAACGTCTCCTTTTTCAGGTTACTGATAAAATAATGCGATGTCAGGCAAATGAATTTTTTTGATCCGGCTTATTTTCCCCTTGAAAGCAACAGAACAGATATAGGCAGCAGTCAAAGGAAACGATGTATACTGTAAAAATTTTACGTCGTTCTGATTATTGATTCTAAACCCGGTCCCCAGTAATTTCAATAGTGCTTCCTTTTGTGTCCAAAGCCGATAGAACCCGCGCCGTTTGCGCGGTGTTGAATACAATTTCAACAATAACTTTTCCCGTTCATTGAAGTAGTTTTCACCCAGCAATGAAAAGCGTATTTCAGGATCTATTTTTTCAACGTCAACACCGACAGCCATTTCTCCGCAAACAGCAAGAACACCCCAGTCTCCGGAATGGCTGAGATTAAAAATCAGAGAAGATTGATGCCGTTCTGAGAGAGATGGTTTCCCATAAGCATTATATTGAAACTGAACTTGATCCGGTTTGACGTGAAGATATTTTCCCAGGATAGACTTCAGATACACTCTGGCCCTGATAAACTGATTCCTTTTTCGTTGATCCAGCAAGCGATCAGCTCGCAGCAGCTCCTCTGTACTTAGCATTATTTGGCAGGCAGTGCCGGGTTCTTTTTCCTGATCCAATTTAAATCGCCAGAGATGAAGCTCATTATTACAAAGATGCAAAAAGCGCGGCGGAACCTGCCATGGGGTCACTTCAGCTCGCATATCACCCCTTGCTTTGCAACCAGCTCTGTAAACGACTGAGTCCTTGTGTTATTGAAACTTCAGGCTGATAACCCAGATCTATCTTTGCGGCAGAAAGATTGAACCAGTGTGCCGTCGAAAGTTCTTTTGCAACAAATCTGGTCATCCGTGGTTCTGTAGAAATTCTTAAGCCCTGATAGCATCGCTCCAGAAACCATCCAGCAGCATAAGCGAGTGCAGGAGATATTGTTTTTTTAACCGGCGGCACCCCACCTGCTGCCAAAATTTTGTTCACGAGATCCCAAAGAGGCAGAGGCTCATCATTGGCAATAAAATAGGCTTTTCCTGCAACAGCAGATCCAGTTGAAAGGTTCTGTGCCGCCAGAATATGTGCTTTTGCCGCGTTATCAATATAGACGGTATCGACCAAACAGGGACGCTTACCGATACGGCGGAGTGCCCCTGCCCTGCCCCGTTCAAGAATGCGGGGCACAAGATGGTTGTCTTCCGGGCCCCAAATCAAATGTGGTCGCAAAGCGACGGTTGCGAACGAAGCATCGTTGGCAGCAAGGACTAGCTGTTCTGCCTCAGCTTTCGTTTGCGGATACCAAGAAAGAAAATGGTCAGGATAAGGAACTGATTCGTCAATATTTTCCATGTCCGAACCATCAAAAACAACACTCGGGGAGCTGGTATAAACCAACTTTGTCACAGCACATTTTTTACATGCCAAGAGAATGTTCTTGGTCCCAACAACATTGGGTTGATAAAATTGATTGTAGGATCCCCACACCCCGGCTCGAGCCGCAACATGATAAACCAGATCACAGCCATCCACAGCGTTAACAACAGCAGAAAGATCGGCAAGATCACCGACAAACTGGTCTACCCCCAGCTGAGTTAACTGTGGATAGATGTTACGGGAAAAGGAACACACCTCATGATCTTGTTGCAGCAGAAGTTTAACAATGGCTTGACCAAGAAAACCTCCTCCACCTGTCACCAGAATCTTCAAGATAGCCTCTCTTCAGCCCATGATGAAAGCTTCTCTCTGAATATTTTAGCATTGTGACGAATATCAACTGGAAATTGAGGATGGATCAGAAACTGATGAATACACTTTGTCATCTCATGTTTTTGAGCGATGTCCTTCAATTCTGCAATAAGTTGTTTCTGTTCTCCATCACTCAGTTGTTTTTCAAGTTCAATGCAGAGAACAGGCTGCTTTTCTTCTTCTGCCCCGACACCCACAAGTGCAGTACGAAAAACCTTTTTATGGGTGTTAAAAACAGCCTCACAGGAATGGTAAAAAGGGTCTTCTGCGAAGTCACCACTCGATGGCTCTTGCGACCACAAAACCACACTCGACCTTGCTGATCCAGATACCCCAGATCCCCCATCCGATGAAAAAAATTATGTTCATCAGCAACGGGTATTTTGGCCAGACGGGTCGATTCGGGTCGATTAAGTACGCACGGGTAACCTGAGGGCCCTTAACCACAATCTCACCGACTTCTCCAGCAGCAACCATTAAATTATCCTGCCAGAAAGGAATTTCATGATCATTGATTTCGATAATGGCAAGTTGGATGCTGGACACAGGAAAGCCGAGGCAGACTCCTTGCCCCTGATCCGTTAAGAAGCGTGTTTCCGGAGAATCTCATCACTCCCGATAGAACAAACAGGAGAGATTCAGTCGCACCATATGGGGTAAAAATCTGAATGCCGGGATTGAGCATTTGCGTAAATCGCTGTAACTCTCCGGCAGGAACCGGAGCCCCTGCGGAAATCACTCTTTTCAATGATGGAAGGTTAACTCCTTTGTTTTCACCATAAAGACCAACACGACGGATCAATGCCGGTGAACCGAACATTGTTGTGACATTGAAACGCTTAATCGCTGTGATAATGTTTTCAGGATTAACAGATCCGGGACGAGTAAAATCCATTTCCGGAATCACCCGAAGTCATTCCCAGAGCAGGTGCAAACAGGGCAAACAATGGAAATGTAGGCAGATCGATTTCTCGCGGGTTCAATCTGATAGGCCTGCTTTAAAGCGTTGACCTGAGCAATAAAATTTCCGTGACTGTATACGGCCCCCTTGGGAACTCCTGTACTGCCACTGGTAAACAGAATTGCCGCGGTTTCATCTTCCGTAGTAGCGACAGTCTCAAAATGATGAGTTTTGACAACCGTCTGCAGCAGTTTTTTCAAGGTTATTCCTCCCCAGAAAAACCGTGGACCGATGGTCAAAAATGTCCTCAAAGTGGTTTTCCCCCAGCCAAGGAGCACTCGGGCAACGTGTGCTTTGGGAATGCCGACAAACGCCTCCGGATCAGCTTCAGCCAGACAAACTTTAAGGTTTTTAACTCCCATGCCGGGGTCAATCAATATCGGGACGGCACCAACCTTAAACATGGCAAAAGTCAGTGCAAAAAAATCAAGACGGGTTTCACCATAAGCACGGTGCGGACGCCGCGCTTGATTCCTATCGACTCTAAAACCGGCCGCAATATGATTACTTTGCTGTTCTAGCTCGGCATAAGTTAAAGTCTGATAGAAAACCTGGTTGTTCTTATCATGTTTATATGGAAAATGAACTGCTGCTGTGGTCGGTTGCTGCGCGGCCATAGCGGGTAAATGGGCCGCAATATTGAAACTTTGAGATCCAGACATAAGTTATCTGCCTGATTTTGGAATCGGGTTATCCTGCAAAAAATTGCTGATTATAGGCAACACCTCAGCCTTTGCGTCTTCGAGGATATAGTGACCGCAATCGGCAAACGCATGAACCTCTGCATGAGGGAAATATTTTGTCCATTCATCCAGAAAATGACGGTCGAAAACAAAATCTTTTTCCCCCCAGCAAATACACATTGGCACGCTTGAAAACTCTGATAGTCCATTTTCGACCTGGTCAATCAAATCGAAACCGACATCATCCGGGAGTAACGGAATATCCTGAATAAAGCGAAGAGTCGCCACGCGGTGTTGCCAGTTGTCATAAGGGCTGCAATATATTTTACGCAGTTCCGCAGACATTCGCTTTCTTTTACAACCGATAAAGGCCGCTCCGCGGGCAAAAATATTAAAACCCTGAACAAGAAAAGTCCCCAACGAGGTATCTCGACAGAGTTTCAGGGCATAAGGAAATTTTTTCGTGGAAGGCAGGTGAAATGCCGCCGTATTCAGAATAACCAGTCGCGCTATTTTCTCCGGATAACGTATTGCCCAGGCCATACCGATCATCCCTCCCCAGTCGTGAACAACCAGAGTGATTTTCTTTTTCAACTGCAAGCTTTGCAGGAAAGCATCAAGGTCATCAACCCGTTGCTTTAAAGTGAATGAGTATTGTGAGTCAACAGGCTTATCAGACAATCCACAGCCCATGTGGTCCGGAACAATAACACGGTAATTGCTCCTTAGCTCACGCACAAGGTGTCGGTAGTAGAAAGACCAGGAAGGGTTTCCATGCAACATCACCACGGGATCACCTTGACCTTCATCCAGATAATGATATTTCAATCCCTGTAGGTCAAAATAATGATTTTTAAACGGATATTCAGATTGAAACAGCGCAGAGTCCATTACCATTGGATTGCCATCATCAGGCAATTAAGGCCACTTCCTATACCGAGAAAACCAACAAGATCACCGGGCCGCAGCTCATCACGTTCCTTCGCAATAGCGGCTGTAATCGGTAGAGACACGGTTCCCATATTTCCCAGAAATTCAAAGGTCGGAAAATCTTTTGCCGGATCAACCCCAATTGTTTGTAAAATGAGCTTCTGGTGCGCTTCGCCCACCTGATGACAGATAACCTTATCAATCCGATCTGCGGTGATTCCAAGCTCTTTGGAAAAAGCTTCCCAGGTCCGTTTGCCAAGCTCCACACCATGCTTCATGACTGCAACAGCATCAGTTTGCATATAAGGAACATGATTTTCGGGTGAGACCGCGTTGATTCCCCAGCGGCAAAGTTCATGATACTGCGGCTCAGCGATATTGACGCCACCCAACAACTTCGGGCGTCGGGATGGAGAGAAAGAACCATCGGTCAACAGGACAGCAGCCGCACCTGAACCGCCCGTTAATGTTGCCAAGGAAGTTGTGAATAATTCCATTGATGGATTGTCCAGCATCTGCTGGATCATAATTTCATTTATTTCTCGTGAACTTTCACAAGCGACAACAATTCCCGCCCGAATCTGTCCCAGCTCAATTCGGTTTGCTATATCAAGGACGCCATTAAGAACTCCCAGACAGGCATTTGAAGTATCATAGATAGCAGCGTTGCCCTGCACGCCGAGGGCAGCAGCAATTTGACATGCAGTAGCAGGTTCAAAATGCTCTCGACACACGCCCGCATAAACCACAGCACCAATATCCTGAGGAGCAATATTGCGCTCTTGCAATGCTTTTTTAGCGGCAGAAATGGCACCATGAGAAATCGGTGTATTCGGCTTCCACCAACGCCTCTCACGAATCCCGGTCAACGCTTCCAATTGTCCGGGAGCAATGTGCAAAGTCTCATACATTGGCCGCAAACGGCTTTCAAGTTCTTTTGAGGTGATGACAATCGGAGCCAGTTCATACCCCACTGATTCTATATAGACTCTTGAATACTTCATCAAATCTTTTCTTTTATTAAAAAAACAATAGTGATGTCAGGATGTTCTTGTAACACATAAACAACCGGCAGGTGAAGTGCCTGCAGCAGCGACCTCGGAATACCTGTTGGTTCCCCGAACTTATTTTAATTGAAACAGAGCATGGTTCAAGGCCTCTTTCATCACCTCCTCCAGGGAGGGATGATAAACCGGCATTTGTAGAATTTCAGCGACCGTCATTCCATGTTCAATCGCCAGCACCAGAGTCTGTGCCATGTGCTCTGCACCCCGGCCAAATATTTCAGCGCCTGCCAATAAACCACTTTTTTTATCGACATAAACCTGAATCATACCGCGATGATCATTGTAAATTTCGTGGCGGGGTCCACGTGCCATCCGCGCACGCCCAATGACTGTCTGTTCCGGGTCAAGTGAGGGATAATCTGCACCGACTGATGCCATTTGGGGGTCCGTAAAATAGATACCAAGAGCTGTGGTTCTGCGTCCTTCTTTGCGCTCGGGGAAACTGATGGCACTGTCCGCAGCGATACGACCTTCAATATAGGCTTCGTGCCACAAAGGCAAATCTTCAGTCGCGTCACCAGCAATAAAAACCGGAGCATCACCACACTGCATGGTCAGCGGATCATATTGAGGCAAACCACGATCATCAAGAACAAGACCTGCATTCTCAAGATTCATGGTCCGGAGATTGGAAGCTCTACCACTGGCAAGAAGTACCCTCTCATAGGTTTTAACAACGGTTTCACCTGCTGCGGTCACATAGGTAAGCTGATAACCAGACGCAACTTTTTCTGCTTTGGTAAAGTTCCCCTGAGGGATAATGTCGAGTTCCTGCTGTAATGTTTGCAGCACATCTTTTTGCATATCGGGGTGAGTAAAAGAACCGATTCGTCCACTACGGCCATAAAGGGTTGTCTCAACCCCGAGACGATGAAATGCCTGTCCAAGCTCCAGGGCTATGACCCCAAGTCCGACGACAGCCAGAGATTGGGGAAGATCATCCAACTCAAAAATGGTATCGCTGCTATCAAGTTCTTGCTGCAGAGGTTCAAAAACGGGGGAAATATATGGTGTAGATCCACAGGCAAGAATGATTTTATCTGCCTTAATCCGCAGCGTACCGTCAACATCAATGGTGTGAGGGTCAACAAAGGTTGCCTTGCCTTCAATCTTCAGATGGCTCGGAATGCTGTCAACATATTTCAACACCCCACCAACAAATTTATCAGCGCGATCCTGCTTTAAACGCTCAAATACCCGCTTACCGTTGACCTGGTAATGTCCATCAATCCCAAAATATGAGCCCTCATCGATAGCATGGGCCAGATCTCCTGCAGCAATCAGCATTTTACTCGGCATGCAGCCAACTCTGGCACAAGTCGTGCCGTAGGGCCCATGCTGAATCAGCAACAAACTATCGGTCTTCTTTCTGATACGACTGAAAGCACCAAGCCCTGCGGTTCCAACTCCAAGTATGAGATATTCTACTTCACGAATTTCCATCTGTGTCTCCCTGCATTGATCCTAATCAGTTTAATGGGATAGAAAGATTGACTCTTCCTCCATCGACCCTATCGATCATGACTTCTTTATCGGCGTCAAGCAAGACACCGCCGGATATTTTGACTTTACGCTTTTCTGCTTTATCTTTTCCTAGCTGTGAGGGTAATTGTTGAAGATAATTTTCTCCGTTATCATCAATTTGATTAAGAAACTCTTCAGATACGCTGAAAATCCACACGGCGTTGCGTATCTATCTCTCCAACAACCTTTTTATCTGTAACGACAATCTCTTTTTTGTCGGCAACAACAGGGGCCTCCTGCTTTTTTATATTCGGCTGAGCAATTTCGGTTTTTTTGATCGCCCCGGCATCCCGCAAACAGCTGGATGACAAGAATCATGACCGAGAGTTTAAACAAAGCATTCATTGTTTTCAGCATCTTTCTTAACTGTAACTTAAGAGATTAATTTGATGGAAAAATCTTTCAACTGATAGATAATTTTCCCATCGACAGCAAGGAAGCCGTCGGCTCTCAGCAATTGAGCCCCCTCATCAACATGGGTCACCACCGCTTCGACCAGAACCTGTTTATTCACTGGGATAATCTGACCACGATAATTCCAACTGTGTTTTTCTCCGCATACGATGGTTTCAAACTGAGAACTTTCCTCAACACCCCATTTTTCAGCCGCCACTATTTTTAAAAGTTGCAAAAACGATTCGAGGCCAAGGGAACCGGGACAAACAGGATCCTGATAAAAATGAGCTTTAAAAAACCACTCATCCGGATCGACATTCTTTATCCCGCGAATATAACCCAATCCATGAGGGCCACCTTGGGGGGAAAAGATATCTATTTCATCGACCATGCGCATTTGCGTGTCCGGATAGGGGCTCTGACGGGGATAATCAAACGATTCTAAAATCTCTGAGTCTGTCTGCGCCGCTTGATAAAGAGATGCTCCCTGTAACACCGACCTGCTGCGCCAGAGACTGCTTGGAAAAGAAACCAAAAACAGTGTCACCACTGTAAACAGGCCCTTGACGATCGCTGACGGAGAAATCGTAAGCCTGAATAATCATCCCGCCACTCTGAGCAATCCGGGTAATTTTGACATCAACAGTCAAGGTTCCCGATTGAGCCGTCACAGGTCGATGCTGAATTGCGTGACCATCAAGATTCCGGAATGACAGATCAGTCTCACTGGTCAATGCTGAGCCCAGATATGCAGCCAGCCAGCCACAAGGCTGGAGACCGATTTCCAGCAACACACAGAACGGCATATTTACTTGTCGGTTAGCGCCAAAATACCAGGCATCGACAGGAATATCATACTCTGAGGTTACAGTCACTCCTTCGACCAACTGCCACGGTTCGCCGTTAATGGCAACAATGCGATCCAGAAACTGAAACGGCGGTCCCGGGAGTCTTGCAATTTTACGCTGATGGTCAAAGATACGATACGGTTCACCAAATGCAGCTGATGGGTTGCCGATGGCAAAAGCTGTTATCCGATCCGTGTCATAAAGTATTTTCCTGGGTTGTGAGGTCATCAGGTCAGAACTCTTTTCCGGCCAGAGGGCTTCAACCTTGTGTCGATCCAGTCCCGCCAGACGGACGGACATCGAGGGGATCTCAACAATGGGATGGCCATCAGCAAACATCAGTGCATCGACTATCGCAAAGGGTTCAGGTCGATAACCAAGCTCTTTGATACTGACCTGATAAGTCACTGTTTTTGTCGTTGCAACCACCTGTCCACGACATTTCAACCCGCTCCCGACACCCGGAACCGGTTCACACCATGTTTCTCCCTCGGCCCCGACCCAACCCATGCGCAATAAGAATATCCGCAGCGTATGCATACAGCATTCGTACATCAACGTACCGGGCATCACCTGGTCATCAACAAAATGACAGGTTAAAAACCAGTCATCAGGATGGATATCCATTTCAGCGGTGATCTGACCGAGACCATAGCGGCCCCCGTGTGGATCAAGTTTCACGACCCGGTCAACCAGTTTCAGCTTATCTCCCGGCAACGTGTATGGAACAAAGGGCAAAGCCGCAAACTGATTTCCGAAACAAGTCTGCAAATCTCCTGCATATAAAGCATTGATCTGCGCTTCATCATAGGATTCAACCTGTAAAGGGAGCGGTTGCTTCCAGTCCTCCGGCAACCGTCCCGGCTGCGGAGCCAGATCAAGCTTGGTATGGACAATCCCTTTTCCTGCTGCCAGGTCCTCTGCCGTAAAAAATCCGGCACAGCCGTTGCGCATGGAAAGCAGGGGTTCCCCATTGACACTTCCCTCAAAATTAAAACGGAACAGATAGGTTTGATCCTGACGAAAGAATTCTTCAATTTTGATATCGTAATGAATTGTATCGCCGACAACCGGCAAACCTTTATGGAAAGTCACAACGGCATCAAGAAGGCGATAAACGGCTTTTCCCTTACTGATGAAGTCAATCCCCAGATACCCCGAAAGAAACAGGTCTGCCTGTCCGGCTTCGACAGCGACACAGGTTGGAATACGGCCACCATCCAGATACCAGCGGTCGGCAGTAACGTCATGTTCTGTCACTACCCGCCCGTGGGTCATTGACCGGGGAACACCTTCAACTTCAAGAATACGATCCACCAGCATCAGCGGTTCATCCGGCAAACGGACCCGAGTTGGATAGCTATCCACTTCAGCAAAATCAGGACCGAGCATTTTGGCAACAGATCCGACAGCAAATTCCATACACATGGACCGATCAAAAGCAACCGGCGGCAGCGATTTCTCCTTGACCAGATCTTGTGAAGGGGAAGACAAATCCGACGCTGGGGCAAAAGAGGACAAGGACGGAACACTTTCACCATTGGCAACCAACTGCTGCAATAATGAAGTTTGCAATGAGATATTATCCGTTAATGCTTCTTCCATCGCCTTTGAAAAGGCAAGATAGGATTCATGCGCCTCAATATTGGCCGTTAAATTCAGCTGAAAGTGCTTTAAAGCAGATGCAGAGCTGTCAGGAATAAGCAGTGCTTCAGGTGCTGTCTGATGATCGGTTTTATTCTCATCTGCTACATTAACTTTAATATCTGAAGCCTCCGGATTCAAAGATAAAAAAGTATCTTTAACGGTAGAGAAATCAAAATCCTCGCCACCAATAGTCGCGTAAATGCGGTGTTCCGATTTATCCTTCAGCAGAGAATCGCTGAACAGCGAAGGATACAATTTATTCAGATCAACTGGGGTACGTTCAGCAAGACAACAACCGAGTAAACGGAGCACTTGCGTCGTCGACTCCTGCCCCGAAGCACAAACCGGTCTCGCTAAATGAGGTTGCCCTTCAAGGATACTGTCAATCATTCTGCTACAGGAGGTTCCGGGGCCAACCTCCAGAAAAATACGCGCACCATCAGCATAGAGCTGTTCAATCACCTGAGGGTAATCTATGGTGTCGAGTGCCTGAGCCAAAATAACATCTGCCGCATTATCTGAAGTCAGTGGATATTTCTTTCCCAGAGCACAACTGTAAAAATCAATATCATGCGGAGGTGTGACATCAAAAAAGTGCAACTTCCGATAGGCATCGGATACAGCTTTCGTCACCTCGCAATGGACGGTTGTCACGCCATGCAGAGTGATAAAATGGCAGCCCAGTTCAGAGACAAGTTGTTCAACCTGATCTCGATGGCCACCAATGACCGACTCCCGGTGGGTATTGACAATGAGAAGATAAACCTGTTTTTTGCCCTGCAAACATTCTCTCACCGCCTGGGCAGGCCGGTTAACGATCCCCAGAACCCAGTCAACAGACTGGTCAGGTCTTAAGCCCCAGATCCGTTTCGCTGCACGACATTCTCCGGCAAGCTCATCAGTAAAAAGAGGAGATTCTTGCAGGCGTTGCAACATTCCATCACGATTTTTCCAGGCTCCGGAAGAGAAAAGTCCGGCAGATTCCCCCAGGCTGTAACCACTGATCATCTTTGGTTGAATACCAAAGTAACGCAGTAAATCATTGAGAGCAGTACATTGAGCAACGTGAGAAATCACCAGGGCATTGTGATTTTCCTGGGTTGATTCCGCCAATTCATCTTTCCAGAAATACTCAGGAAGATATTGATCAGCAAGATATTGATTGTGTTTATCCTGATCCCGATAAATTTCAGGCCAGAAAGCCGACAATTCACGACCCATTCCTGCGTAATGGTTCCCGGATCCAGGAAAAACAAAAGCCACTTTTCCATCAACACCGACGGGTTTTGCTGAATAAAAAATACGATCACGCGCAGCAGGATTCAGAATTAAATCTTTCTCAACACCAATCGACTGGTGAGGATTTTGTTCAATGCTCTGCCGGGCAAAAGTCAACTGAGAAAGAAGATTTTCAGCATTATCGGAGATGATACTCAGACAATGCGGCAAAGCGGGATCAAGAGGGTTCTCCAGAAACCATTGCCGCGCTAACGTATCAATGTCATGATCTTTATGAGACTGGGAGAATTGGCGCAATAATTCTATTTTCTGTACAAGCTTTTCAACGGTCGGCGCTTCAATAACAAATAAACCTTCCGGCAATCGGCCCAGGGGACGACAGAACTCCTGAGGATTCTCACCCTGAGATTTACCACCGGCTTCTTCCAGAATGACATGAGAACAAGAACCATCACCACCAACGCCACTGACCATCGCCCTTCGCGGGCCATCTGCATTATTGTGCAACCAGTATTGTGCCCCTGTTGACACCAGGGTTTGTGCGGAATTTAAGAAGTTCAAGTTGTTGACGGGAGGAAAAATTCTTTGCTGAAGACAGAGTGCTGTTTTTACCAGCGAGGCCAATCCTGCAGCGGCACCCGTATGGCCAATCTCAGTTTTGACCGTACCGATTTTACAGCGGAAACTGTGGGGATTCTGACGACTGACATCTTTTATGGCTTTTATTTCCAGTGTGTCACTAACAGGTTGGCCACTCCCGTCTGCTTCAAAATAAGAAATGGTATTTGCAGCAACATTGCTGTTTTGACAGGCGACGTCAATGGCTTTGCCATAGCTTTTTTCCGCAACGCTATGACTGTCAATTGCACCGCCGATGGCAGAACCAATACCATTAATAACGGCATATATGCGATCGCCATCCTGCCGGGCATCTTCGAGACGTTTTAAAATAACGGCAGCAGCTCCTTCACCGATCAATCCACGACTCGACACGTTTTCACCCGCCTGACTCAAAACTGAGCGAAGATCACCGGCCAAGTCAACAGCACCGACAATGGCGCGATTGATTGAACCTTCCTGAAGAGAATGGATGCCGACTTCAAGGGCCCTCAGTCCTGAATTTTCTTCGCCTGACAGGGTAAAGCTGGGTCCACCGATACGAAATTCCTTGGCTATCCGACTGGCAACAACACTTCCTAAAGCTCCCATTGTCCGGTTTGCTGTCAATGGCGGACCGGCAATATCACGTAATTTATTCAGCCATTCTGCAAACCTTTGTTCATCCAGATGAAGACCCAGATCAGTGGCCCACTTTCGAGCATATTTTTGCAGCCCCCAGCGAAAACTGAAATTCGTTGCATTCAGGTCCAGACCGCTACCGATAAAGACTCCAGCAAACAGGAGATCTTTGTCCGACACCCGGGCATCTTCAAGCGCTGCAGCAGCGATTTTCAACATCAGCATCTGCCGCGGAAGCATTTCCTCCTGTTCTTTTGGTGGGATACGAAACTCACCAGGAACAGTGGAGACCTCAGGGATAAAAAATCCACGAAAATCAGCTTTATCGAACCCAGCCTGTCGATACCAGGCACTGTTCTGCGCACCCCACCAATGAATCGGGGTTTCAGGTTTGTAATCATCAACGCCGCCAAGAACCCGATGCTTAAATTCCTGAAGATTTTTCCAGGGTCCGAACTGTGCAGCCATACCAACAATGGCAACGGGTTGCCGTTTCTGTTGAAAAGAGGGGTGCAGCCTGACTGTAGATTTGGGTATGTCCTGGGCAATCCACTCTTCAAGCAATAGATGAGCATTAATCCCACCAAAACCGAACGCACTGACGGCGGCACGACGCGGCAATCCGGATTTTCTGGATTCCCACCGTTTCGCTTTGTTGAGAATACGAAACGGGCTTTTTTCAAGATCAATTCCGGCTGCCGGATGATCAAAATTAGCCATTGGTGGTAACGTTTGCTTCTTTATCGCCAAAAGGGTTTTTATCATTGCGGCAGATCCGGCAGCCGTCAATAAATGTCCGATATTCGCTTTGACCGAGCCGATCACACACTGCCCTGAATGGCGACCGCTTTCTTTCCACAACTGCTGTAAACTTGAGAATTCAACCGCGTCACCAACAGGCGTTCCTGTAGCGTGACATTCAATCAGATCAACATCGTCGGGTTCCCATCCTGCCTGTTGGTAGGCCGCTCGCATTGCTCTCAGCTGCCCTTCCGAAGCAGGAGCCAAAAGGTTGCCTCCCAGGTCATTGGATAATCCGATTCCACGGATAACCGCATGGATATGATCACCATCACGTAAGGCATCCTGAACCCTTTTCAGCAAAACCAGTCCACAGCCCTCACCAACAACAAGTCCGTTACCTGACTGGTCAAAAGGAGAACAGGTCCCATTTGGAGACAGCGCCCTCAATTGGGAAAAACCCATTTGCGTATAGAGTGAATCAGGACGAGATAGCCCCCCGGCAAGCATGGCATCAGCTCGACCTGACTGAAGTTCATCAACCGCAAGTTTGATGGCATACAGGGAGGAAGCGCAGGCTGCATCGACAGTAAAACAGGTTCCTTCAAAGCCGAGAGCTTTAGCCAGAAGTCCGGCCGGAAGACCGGCGACATAATGATTAATAGGGGCAACGGGTTGCTCATTGAGAGAATGTTTTTGCCCGGACAGTTTTTCCAGAAAGGTGCGCCCGAGAAAATCCCTGGCCAGTGCCGACGACTTCTCGGTCGGAAGAGCCAGATTGCCGACAATGATACCAGCACGACTACGATTAATCTTATTCCCGCTCACTGAAGAGCAGGTTTCCTGACCAACGCGCAACAGAAGCCGAAACATGGGATCCAGCGAAGACAAAAAATCGGGATCAATATCCAACCCCGGAATTTGTGTTGTTATGAGTTCATCATCAAGAAAGCAGGCTTTTTGAGAATAGACTTTATCCGCGGCACCAACCTGTGGATCATAGATGTCATCAGCAGAAAGGAGCCAACGATCTTTAGGCGGTTTACGAGACGTGTTAACATTGCCAACAATATTATCCCAGAAACGATCCAGGGTCGGTGAACTTGGAAACAACCCACCGACCCCGACAATAGCAACAGATTTTGCGTGCAGCATTTTCAGGCAACTCCAGTCAACTTATTGCGCTGGAATGTTAGATTTAAAGATGCGTCAATGACGCATTCATAATTTTCCAACCGGGCAACCAAAAGACCACTCAGAGAATCAACGAAGTCAATATCGGCAGTGGCTCGTTGATGATTCTGTTTGACAACGTGAACTCTGATCTCGACATCATTTTCGGGGAATTTTTGTTGATATTGTCGATACCGTCCGGCGTAAACGGGAAGAGAACCGGCCTGATACTGTTCAAAACTCCACAAAATCAGCATCTGAAAACTGCTGTCAAGAGTCAGAGGATCTGCAAGCCAGGAGTTGCGTAATGGTTCCGTTATCCAGCGGCTCGGCAACGGGGCGGGACTCACCAGAGCACTGATGCCGTCAACTGAGCACCCAAGAACTTTACGGATACCCTGAAAATCTTCGCCGTGAAAGAGGCGTTCAGGTTGATAAATCTGACTGATTGAATGAGGATAAGCAGACAGAGTCAATTTTTCAGCTGCATTCTTGCGACCCGGCAAGCGGGAAGCCAATACAATTTTGGCCCGGGCATGAGGAATAACCTGGCCATGAGCATCAATACCTGCAAGCTCCACGGGGACGACATGAACACCATCACCCTTGATTGTTTTCCCGGTCATCACTTGCAGATGAATGCTTTGTTGAGATTCCAGAATGACCCCTTTAAGAATACGGAGATCGTTGAACCCCTGAAATTTGAGACCAGGATTATTATGAATAGCACCATGAGCCAACCATTCAATAATAACGGCCATTGGCAGGACAGCTTTTCCATCCATAACATGTGATTTCAAGAACGGAAATTGAGCAACATCAAGCTCGAGATCAAAGGCCTTTGAAACACAAATATTCTGATGTGGCTCAGTAATTTCGTCAGTCTCCGCCTCAACATCACCTCCTGAAATAACCAGTTCGACGGGACCACCAACCGGAGTTGATAATTCATGGATAAGATATTCGGCACCGGCGTTCAGATCAATAACGTCAATCCCTTCCTGGGAAAAGACTTTTTTCAAAGCAGGAGTCACCATTCCCCCATCCCAGGGGCCCCAATTCAGAGAGATAACTTTACAATCCGGTCGCAGTTGAGCTTGCTGATCAGCCATTTTATTAAGAACTTCATTCGCAACAGCGTAGTCAATTTGACCAACTCTGCCGAAACGTCCGGTTGATGAAGAAAACATCGCCATAAATTTCAGGTCATCTTCACCAATAGCTTTGAGAACATTTCTTAAGCCATCAACTTTAGTCGAATACACATGCTCAAACTGCTCAACGGTTTTTTCTTGTATCAACTTATCAGCCAGCACTCCGGCACCATGAATAAATCCTTTAACAGGACCATATTGCTCTCTTATTTCATCAATGACAGCATTGAGCTCCTGCTGTCGGCGTAAATCAACGGCACGATAAATAGCCGTCCCTCCGGAATTCATGATTCTTTTAAGTGTGTTTCTGATTTCTCGTGCAGCCACAATCTGCTGATATTGATGGGCAACATCCAGAGGTTTAAGAGCGACGTCCGATTGTGTCAGGATGGCTTTTTTAATCTCAGCTTCGTTTTTCAAATCAATTAACCAGGAAGGTTCTGCATCCGGGATTGAAGTCCGTCCCAGCAATAATAACGTCGCCCGGGTTGCGGCACTGAGAGTCACCGCAACCTCTGCTGTGACACCACGGCCTCCACCACTGATAACGATCAGATCACTTTCCTCGACCGGCACTTCGGCAACGGAATCAGCCAAGGGTTCAGAAACCAGTTCCAAAGCGTGCAACCCTTGAGTGCTGATGCCGACCTCAACGGGACTAAGCTGGAAAATTTCATCAACTATTGTCGTGGCCGTCGGCACGATCTCCATTCCCATAGCCAGATCAAGAGCTTTACAATGAATTGCAGGCCATTCAAGCGCAGCCGTTTTACTTAATCCTGCCAAGCCTCCGGAAAGAGCGTCGTTGACAGTTTCGACAGTGCCCAGGCCAAAATAACCATCCATCCGTGAAACAGTGACAAGAAATGAGCCTCCCGCTGAAGCACTTTCCTGCAAGGCAACCTCAACCTTTTGCAGCAACTTAAAAGAATGACGGTAAAACAGGTCATCTGCTCCTGACAACGGTGCAAGGATAATCAGACCCGCTAATGATGGAGGAAGGACGATAGCATCAGTGTCTGCAACATTAATTTTCCGTGGTATTAATTGCCGGCCCGTTAAACGAGAACAGACGGCATCTGCGAGAGATGATCCATCATCAGTAATCCAGACCTCTGCACCTACTGGAAACTTAAACTCTTTGGTGGCTCTTTTCTGAGGAATAGCAACAGGTGCGAGAATCTGTCTGACAACCCCTTTTGCCCCCTTTTCCTCGTGCTTATCAGCTTCCAACTCCTGGTGATCAGACCCGGAGATAGTCGCCAGAAAATCAATAATCTGCCCCACAGTCTGTAAGGTTCCAAGATGCTCAGGTTTGATTGCCGGAGCTCCCGGCAGGCGTTCCTGCAAAGTCGAAAGGATTTCAACCCGCTTGATGGAATCAATTCCCAGATCGGTATCCAACGCCATTTCAAGTTCAAGCATTTCAACGGGATAACCGGTTTTCTCAGCAATAACATCCAAGAGAACAGTTGAGACTTGTTGCCGATCAAGCTGTCCCAATTGCGGCGGTTGAGATGATAATGCCTGCCCCGGCGCTTCATCGCCCTGACACAAATGTTCGATAATCTGCCCGAGGGTTTGTAACACACCGAGATCTTCCGGGCGGACCGCCGGGAGTTGCGGTAATTTCTCCTGTAAAGCTGAGAGAATCTCGACCCGCTTGATGGAATCGATGCCGAGATCAGTATCAAGAGCCATCTCCAGTTCCAGCATGTCCACAGGATAACCCGTTTTCTCAGCAACAACACTCAGCAAGGTAGATGCGATGGTGTCCCTGTCTCCTCCCGATTTTTTCGTTGCTGTCGTTTGCGAAGAAGGAATCTGTTCTGATTCCCGGCTCAAATGTTCGATAATTTGTCCCAGAGTCTGTAACACACCGAGATCTTCCGGGCGAACTGCCGGGAGTTGCGGTAACTTCTCCTGTAAAGCTGAGAGAATCTCGACCCGCTTGATGGAATCGATGCCAAGATCAGTATCAAGAGCCATCTCCAGTTCCAGCATGTCCACGGGATAACCCGTTTTCTCAGCAACAACTTCCAGCAATGCGGTACTGACTCCCTGGTGATTAACGCCAGAGTCAATAACACCCGTCGTCACGGGTCCAGGCATACTTGAACCCAGATATTCAACAATCTGTCCTAAAGTCTGCAAAGCCCCAAGATCTTCCGGGCGAATGGTCGGGGCGGAGGGGAGTTGTTCCTGCAAGGCGAAAGGATTTCCACCCGCTTGATTGAATCGATTCCCAGGTCGCTGTCAAGAGCCATCTCCAGTTCCAGCATGTCCACGGGATAACCCGTTTTTTCTGCAACAATGTTGAGCAGGATTGGTTCAACAGCTGCCGTTTCTGCTGCTTTATCTGCAGTTTCAACAATTGGCTCTGGTGAAGATGCAATCCTGACTTCAGGCTGTGGATCTGCTACGTGAAGTGGTTCAGGAGAAAAAGCAACCGGGGGTGTAGCAAACGCAACAGCACTTGGAACCTGTGCCCCTTGCAGTAATTCTCGCTGTTGACCTATCAGCTGCATAAAAGAACGGGTAGCTGATTGTTGCCCTTCAAGAAACTGTTGATGTAACTTGGCGGTCTGCTCTTGCAGCGCTTGCAAAGCCTGCATACTTTGTTGAGAAAGACGTAATGCTTCTTGCAGATTGGCGGTAGCGACTGGTGCCGCAGCCTGTTGCTGAGATGAACCTTTAACTGCTGTTGCTACAGCATTCCCTGATGTCATGACTGCATCTTTAAGCGGCTGATCTTTTTTCAACGCCAGAGGAGGACGCTTGTCCGGTCGCTTATAAAAATTGGCACCACAAATTGAAACAGAGATCCCCTTTTTCTTCTTTTCCGAAGCATTTTGAGTTGTCGCAAAATTTTCGTCCCAGAGCGACAGGCTGACGGCATTTCCAAGAACGGCCAGCTTGGCCAACATCCTTGCAAGATCATTACTTCCCGAACGTTTGCCATTTGAGGAGTCGAGTGCAATCGCCTGATAAAGACGATCGCCAAGAATCGCCTTGACCATCCCGGTTAACCGCCCACCAGGACCGACTTCAATAAATGTTCTCACCCCTGACGCATACATACTTTCAATTTCAGAAACAAAATCGACAGGAGCAGCTAATTGTTCCGCCAACAAATCTCTGATTTCTGCTGCTGACTCCGGATAGGCAGATCCAGTTGTGTTTGAATAAACTTGTTTTCTGGAATCCTTAAAAACAACATTGTCCAGCTGCTCTGAAAAAGGGCGTGCTGCGGCAGCGATCAACTGACTGTGAAAAGCAGCTGAAACATCCAATTGTTTGTTGTTGATCCCTCTCTGATTCAGAAGTTTAATAGCCTTTTCAATCTCGACAGTTGCCCCGGAAAGAACCGCCTGCTCCGGGGTGTTTCGATTTGCAAGGACAAGATCTAATTTCTCTTCCTGTAAAAAACTCTCAACCTGATCCAAAGGTGCGGAAACGGCCACCATAGAACCACGATCACCTTCTCCGGCAGCCATGAGTTCACCGCGTAAACGTGAAAGTTGATACAAACTTTCCGTCGTGAACACTTCAGCGGCACAGAGAGCAGTCAGTTCTCCGTAGCTATGTCCGGCAACGGCTTCGGCAGTAACGCCAAATCGAGCCAGAACCCGCCCTGCTGCCAAACTGACCGCCCCAAGAGCAGGTTGGGCAACCTCAGTGGCCTGGAGTTCGGTCACGACTTCTTTTTTATCTTCGGGATTAAATTGGGCGCGAGGATAAATTTTCTCCGTTAATGTTCCCGGAGGAACATCTGCACTGCTTGCAAACGCCTGGTCTGCGTCTTCCAAGGTGGCCAGAAACTCAGGGAATTGCAGCGCAAGATCTTTCAGCATTCCTGGATATTGCGCACCCTGCCCGGGAAAAAGAAACGCATTGATACCGTCAAACTCACCTCCGGCATAGTAGATTCCATCAGGAGTCTCCCAGAAGTGTTGACCTTGATTTTTCTCTAACATTGAAACAGCTTTTTTCAGCTGGCCGGTTCGGTCTGCCTGATTTTTATCTATCACCAGAATAAGACGTTTAGGATCCGAGGACCGATATTGGCTTCTTTGATGTCCGGCATCCAGGCGTAGTTGAGTCCAATCACCGGTCACTGAAAAATCTTTTAATTTCCCTATCAATTCCGAATCAGAAGCCGCAGAAAAAGGAATAATTTGGACTTCCCCATCCCAATCTACGGATGACTTCTCAGATTGATATTCTTCGAGGAGACAGTGGAAGTTGCTGCCACCAAAACCGAGGGCACTGACTCCAGCGCGACGGGGATGTTCAGCTTTGGATATCCAGGGGCGCGGTTCGGTGTTGACATAAAAGGGTGAATCCGCAGCCATCAGGTTTTCCTGTGGAAGCTTCACTTTGATCGTTGGTGGCAAAATTTTATGATGCAGAGCCAGGGATGCTTTTATCAGCCCGGCAACACCCGCGGCTGCCTTGGTATGACCAATCTGGGATTTAATTGATCCCAGAGCACACCAGGGCTTTGTTCCTGAACCAAAAACCTGGTGCAATGCTGAAACTTCAACGGCATCACCAACCCGGGTTCCGGTTCCATGCCCTTCAATCAGCTCGATGGTATCCGGCGTAACTCCCCCCTGCTGGTACGCCCGCAGGAGTGATTTTGCCTGTCCTTCTGCGTTTGGCTCATAGATAGCTGAGCCACGACCATCACTTGAAGCGCCAAGACCCTTGATGACAGCATAGATATTATCGCCATCACGTTCAGCGTCCTCCAGACGTTTCAACACCACAACTCCTAAACCTTCACCGAGAGTTGTGCCGTCAGTTTCAGCATCATAAGGACGTGCGTGCCCCGATGGTGACAATGCAGGAGTTTTGCTGAAACAGGTATACATAAAAATATCGTTAAATGTATCGATTCCCCCGGTCACCACCATATCAGAACGGCCGGAAGAGAGCTCTAGCATCGCCAGGTTCACAGCACTCAGAGAGCGCTCCCGCAGGCAGCATCAACAGTGCAGTTGGTTCCACCGAAGTCAAAATGTTTACTGATTCGCCCGGCAACAACATTTCCAAGTAAGCCGGGAAATGAATTTTCCTGCCACGGGACATAGGAATCGGAGATTCTTTTGATGACATCTTCAGCCAGTTCCTTTTCGACACCGGCATCTGCCAGAGCTTCTTTCCATCGCGGATAGCCCAATCTCGCTCCCAGCGGCACTACCAATTCCAAGGTCCCGGTAATGCCTAGAATCACGCTGACCTGCTCACGATCAAAACTCTTGTCAGCGGTATAACCGGCATCCTTAAGCGCCTGCTCAACTGTCAACAGTCCCAGCAACTGTGATGTATCAATCGCCTCAATAGCGTTTGGCAAAATACCGTAGTCCATCGGATTAAAATCGACCGGAGACAGAAAGCCACCGAGCTTGGCGTAGACCTTATCCGCAGACTTCGGGTCCTGGTCGTAATAATCCTCAGCCCGCCAGTGACTCGCCGGAACCTCTGTGATTGCATCCACCCGGTTTTTTATGTTGGTCCAGAACTTCGCAGTGTTATCCGCTTGAGGATACATGGAACCAATGCCGATAATAGCAACTGGTGTCGTGTTGACTGGCGTCTGCTTTAATTGTTCTTTTCCACTGTCAGTATTCAACTGATAAACTCCTCAATCTCTTCAATATTCATAGGTGCCAGCATACTTGAATCAAACTGAAATTGGCTGTTCTGCTGTCTGAGCTGATTTGCACGCATGAGAACAGCTGCACCAAAAAGGATATTATAGCCAACGGTGACGACTTCGCGGTGACAGAGCTCTTCCAAGAAAGAACCACGAGTCCATTCGTTAAAAGCTCCCATGGACGGACCACACCAGATCTGATAATCAATCTTTCGCGATACGTCACCGCTATTTGCCCAGACAGGTGACTGCCCGAGATACCAGCGAAACACGAGAGCCATTTTATACTTAGGATCACCCTCTGCTTTTTCTACCTGTCGCGGATCACGAACCTGAAAATAACTCCGTGTCTGCTGCCAGATCGTATCCAGAGGGCTACGGAAAAAAGTTTTCTCAAGTTTCTCCCGTTCAGCGACAGGAAGGTCGTCCATACTGTCGTAAGCACGATATAATTCATAAAGTTTATGCGCCCGGATAGAAAACATTGTGCCACGTTTTACCACCTGGACCTTAACCCCCATCTCAAACATGTCTCCAGATGGCGCCATGGTGATATCAGCCTGTCGAGTTTCAGCTAAAAGTTGCCTGACTTCATCACAGGTTCCGGATTCCATGCAGGCCTGGTTGACTGAACCCGTGACCAGATAACCTGCTCCCATGGAAAATGCAGCGGCTGCAGAAGCAGGAGTGGAGATACCTCCTCCCAAACCAACGCGTAGTTTCTGCTGATAACCATATTCTTCCTGAAAACGCTCTTTTTGCGCCAATATTGTCGGGAACAGTGACAACGCCGGACGATTATCGGTATGACCGCCTGAATCCGCCTCAACAGTGACATCCTGAGCAACGGGAATTTCCGCTGCCATTTCAGCTTGCGCAGATGTCAAGAGGCCGTCATCAACAAGCTGACGTAAATACTTCTCCGGGGGCGGAGCAAAAAAACGGGCAGCGACTTCTTCCCGGGAGATTTTGGCAATAACCCGATTCGGTGTAACCACATCCCCCTGGGAGTTACGGTAAATCCCATGGGTCCGGTAACGAATAATCGGCAAAGTCAGAGATAGAAAAGCAGAAGCTTCGATGAGATGAACATCACGACGCAGATAGAGTTCCACGAGTGCTTTTTCAAGCTCAGGCTCTGCAGGGCTATGAATCAGGTTCACACCATAAGGGAAATCACCTTGAGACAAAGTGTCGATAGCGCTTTCAACAGTCTCAAGCCCTAACCCTGCTGCTCCGAAAAAACCCAGCATTCCCGCCCGGCCAAACGCCTGTACCATGGAAACAGAGCTTATGCCTTTTGCCATGGAACCTCCGACATAGGGCAAATTAATATCATGATCGGCACAAAACTGAGGATCCCCAAGGCTTTCCAGAGAACAGGGCAAAATCATTCCTGAGAAATGCTTGCTGTGCTGAAGGCTGTCCGATGTCTTGCCGATGGTGCCTGCCTGCAACGACACCTTATGCCCATCCGTGCCATTCACAATAAACAAAGGTTTCCGGATGTAACGTAATTGCGTCAAAACATCAGCGCAGGTCATTGCCCCGCTATTCTCTGGTTGAAAAGTTCCCAACAGAGAAACTTCTTTCTCAGTAGCTTTCAACAAACTCTCCTATAACGACTCTAAAGTCCGCTGTATTTCATCAACAATTTTCTTAGGGGTTGAAGCTCCGGCAGTCAGGCCGACCTTCTTGAAGTTACGCAAATCATCAAGAGGCAGATCCGCCGCTGTTTCGATATGCAAAGCTGCCGTTCCGTTGGCTTCAATAACCTGGGCAAGTCGCCTGGTATTACTGCTGTTATAACCTCCGGCAACAATTACAAAATCAGTTTTTTCCGCTATTTTAGTCGCTTCATCCTGACGCATCTTCGTTGCATTGCATATTGTGTGAAGGACAACAAGATCAAGTCCTTTACGTTTTTGCAAATCTCGGCTGATTGCATCAAAGATATGCTTATCCTGAGTGGTCTGGGCAGCCAGGCAATATTTTCGGCTTGGATCAAGGTCGCATGCCTTACACTTATCGAGGCTGTCAAAAACAACCGTCTCCCCGGCAGCATAACTCAGCAAACACTTAACTTCAGGATGGAACTCCTCTCCAAACAACAAAAGAACCCTGTCATCAGCAGTGTTCTCCTCAATAAGCAGACAGGCATCCTTAACTTTTGGACAGGTGGCATCGATCACATGAATGCCACGTCTGGACAATGATTGTTGCACCTGTTTGGTAATGCCGTGAGCACGGATGACGACAATAGAACCGGAAGGTATTTCCTCTGGAGAATCTGCACTGATAACCCCTTTGCCGGCATACTCTTCGACAACCTGAGGATTATGGATAATGGACCCAAGAATGTAAATATCTCCAGGAATATCTTTTTTCTCAATAATGTCATCTAACTTGTGTAGTGCCAGACTCACCCCCATACAGAAACCAGCACTTTTGGCACGAACAAACTCCATTCCGTCTCCTCTATATGATCCAACATATATCTTTTTTCAAACTTTATATATTGTCATCAAAATAAGCTCTAAAGCAAGTTTTTTGAGAGAAATATTGGAGAAAGCAAAACAATTTTTCTTTTTTTTAGCCTCTTGAAATTATTTCTTTAAATGACCTTCCGGTTATTACAACCCGCTGAAAGGACAGGTTTGTATTTCGTTCAAGCTGATGCTTATTTCACCACTCATAACAGAGCGACACGCCCTGATCAACCCCGACAGTCATTGAAATAGAAAGTTGACAAACGACATGAATCACAACCAAACTGCTTTCGTACTGGCCCAAACGTTTCCATACCTGAAATAACAATGGACATTGGGAAAAGTTAAAGCAACATTGATGATTATCGAAAAGTCATGGTTGAAGGAACAACCTGACATGGGAAAGACTTGCCTTCGCCCCCTACCCGACTCAAGGAGAAAAACATGGCCCCACCCGTGATTTCCGTCGTCGCCAAAAGCGGCACAGGAAAAACCACCTTGCTGGAAAAATTAATCACTGAACTGAAAAAACGCGGTTATCGGGTCGGCGCAGTCAAACATGACGCTCACAATTTCAGCATCGATCATGAAGGCAAGGATTCCTGGCGACTCACTCAGGCCGGAGCGGATACCACATTGATCACTTCGGCAGGGAAAATAGCCATGATTAAACAGATTCCACCGGACCGGGAACCGGAACTGAGCGCAACCTTAGCTGATTACACTGCAGATGTTGATATTGTTCTGACTGAAGGATTCAAACGCAGTACAATGCCGAAAATCGAAGTTCATAGACGTCGGCTCAGCAAGAAACTTCTCTGCCGTGGCGAGCACCACGACCCTTCGTTGTTTGCCGTCGCTTCTGACGGAGAACTTGACCTGGATGTGCCCGTCTACAACATAAACGACGCTGCCGGGTTGTGTGACCTGATTGTTGCGAAATTCCTGTCAGCATCAAATACACACGGAAAATAAAACCATCCCGCTTTCTTTAACAGAGACAGGCCCCCACCTAACCAATTAATTTTTTTATGTGTTGCAGCAGTTCTCCGGGGGAATTGACCATCACGTCAGCCATAGAAATGTCGACAATTTCACCAAACCCCCAGGTCACACCGATGGATGAAATATTGTTCATTTTGGCAGCATGGATATCAAAATGGGTATCCCCGACTAAAACACTTATATCTTTAGAACACTTGTGCTCAGCCAGGACATGCTGAACTAATTCCGGTTTTGGTATTTCCGACGCTCCCCCATAGATTCCCTGAAAATAGTGATCCATTTGAAAATAGCTCAGAACATCACGAGCGGTCTCAGTCTTTTTTGATGTCGCAATCAAAAGGCGATAGCCACTGTTATTCAGCTCCAAAAGGGCGTCGTCAATACCTGCGTATAACTGATTGATTTTATAACCAACCGTTGTGTAGTCGTTACGGAAAAACCGCACGGCTTCGTCAACCATATCGTCATCATCTGTACCCAACAAACTGCGGAAAGAATCATTAAGAGGTGGTCCGATATAACGGTTCACTTCCGTCCGTGAAATTGTCGCAATATTCATCTTGTCCAATGCGTAATTGAATGATTGAAAGATTCCCTCACTGGAATCACTGATGGTGCCGTCAAGGTCAAATATGACTGTTTTCATGCCTGATTCCTTTAATTAAACTCTCGGAAGCTAAAAGCGGTTAAGCAAAGGGATGAGTTGCATATAATCACGATAACTGAGCGTGCTGTGCCAATGACCGCTGAGCATCCCATACGCAACCCCCAAAGTAAACAGCAACAGAACAAGCAACGGAAACATCCCATCCGGAGTCTGCCATCGACGCCCTACCCCCATCTGCAGAACTTGATGCTCGGGACAGCTCTGGACACAACTCAGGCAACCGGTACATTCCATGGAAAAGACCTGTTGTTTGCCGGACACAGCTATTGATGCCGGACAAACACGATCGCAACTTCCACAACCAGTACAACCATCTCTATCTCGGCGGACTCGAAAAGGACTGAAAAAACTGAAAAAGCCAAGCATTGCGCCATAAGGACAGAGATAGCGACACCAGAATTGACGGACAAAAAAAGAGAGAACCACCAGAGTCAGGACAATAACGACACTGAGCACCGAAGGGTCGGTAAAGAAATGAAGCATCTTGACGTCACTCATCGCCCAGTACGGGCTGGACAAGAATCCCTTGAGTGCTTGAGCTGGCATCCCAAACAGAATCAATTTCAGAAAAAAGAACAGTAACAGGTACTTTACGCTACGGAGCAAAATATCGAGCCATCGCCAAAAGCGGAATCTATGTCCGGTCAAACGCTCTCCACTGCGCCAGAGCAGCTCCGACAATGTCCCCACCGGGCATATCCACGAACAGAAAGACTTTCGGGTCAGCAAAGCCATAGCCAGGAAAGTCAGGAACAGAATCAAAGCAGCCGGGTGAACCGGGTCGACAATGCCGTTGAGAACCCAGTTTTTCAGGCTGACCAGTGCGCCAATCGGCAAAAAAGCTTCAATTCCCGGAGGTCTTGAGACAAATGGTTTCTCACCCCGGCTGGCAAAGTGGGCAACAAAACGGGAGAACTGAACCCCCAGATACAGGCACCAGAACAAAAAGCCGGTTTGAACCAAATTGCGCCAGAACACCAGATTGTAACCTGGCTGAATACGTTTTTTTGTCACAAAATCATTTCCAATCCAGCAAACATTTTACATCTGTAAGCTGTATCACGAATAACAGGTCTCAGTTTCGATCATCCAATTTTATTGAGGTTATAACAATTATGGCTGGAGCAAACATTGATCAAAATCAAAAAATGAAAACATTTTCAATCACGGTAAATCAGTATGGAAGAAAACAGCAATTGTCAAATACGGAATGAAATCGTTCCCAAATGACAGATTCAATCATCCGACACAGCATTCCGAAAACTCATAAGAACCTCTTCTCTTTGATATCCAACACTTGTCTCACTGTCTGCAAAAACTCAGGCATATTTAATGGTTTCATGCAGAAGGCATCAATGCCCTGCTGTTTGGCTGCATCTGCGTTGATCGCAGTGCTGTAGCCGGTGATGATGATAGACCTCAAGCCGGGCTTGATCTTTTTGATCTCGCGAATCAATTCTATACCGGTTAAGTCAGGCATGGTCTGATCTGTAATCACCAGATCAAAAAGATCGGGGTTGGCTGACAACAGGTTTAAAGCGTCTTTGCTGTCGGTCATCACCGTGATCTGATAACCCGCTTCAGAGAGGATATTCTCTCCAAGGGTGGCGAGTATTTCATTATCATCAACAAAAAGGATCTTTTCTGTTCCTTTGGGCATCTTTGCATTGACTGATTTCAGTTCCGTAGCCACATTTTTAACAATGGGAAAATAGAGATCAAACACCGTCCCCTGATTGGGAATGCTGTTGACTTTGATAATGCCACCATGTTGGGCAACAATTCCCTGCACCGTCGCAAGTCCCATGCCGGCACCTTCATAATCCTCTTTGGTTGTAAAAAAAGGATCAAAAACCTTATCCACTATCTCGGCCGGGATACCACAGCCGGAATCTTGAACACTCAGCTTGGCATAAGTTCCAGGGACTGCTTCGTACTGAGCGGGAATATCTTTCTCCCCAAAAGCGACAAGTTCCAAAGATATGATGAGATTTCCTTTTTCATTCATAGCCTGAACAGCGTTATTACTGAGATTGATCAACACTTCCTGAATCTGTGAAGCATCAGCAACAATGCAGTATGAGGCACATGCTGGGCTGGTAACCTTCTGCAAATTGATGGTTGCGGGCAATGTAGAGCGTAATAAAGCGATGGTCTCATCAACAATGCTGAGCAGTTGTATCGAGGATTTATTGTGTATACCTTTGCGACTGTAGGTGATGATTTTGCTGATAAGATCACGGGATCGCATGATCCCGATTTTAGCGTTTTTCAGCAAATTTTGAACCGTGGGATCTTGAACTTTAAGCTGTGACAATTCAACATTTCCAAGAATAATTGAGAGGTTATTGTTGAAATTATGAGCCATCCCCCCGGCCATATAACCGACTGCTTCCATTTTGTGTTTCTGCCGCAACTGAGATTCCAGTTCAAGACGTTCCTTTTCAATCCTTTTGCGATCAGTGATATCACGCCACGTCATGTGAAGCATTCTCTCTCCCCTGAACATGATTGGCATAAGAGACACGTCAACAATGAATTCACTTCCGTCTGCATTGACACAGGTCCAGTCAAATCGATGCAGCCCCTTTTTATAAGCTAACGCGCCCATTTCAGTAGAAATCAGAGCAGAGCTCCGCCCGTCAGGTTGAAGCTCAGGAGAAAATTTGGAGATTGGCAGATGAATAAGTTGTTCTTTTGTCATTTTAAGAAGATCAAGAGCGGCTTGGTTGCATTCTACACACACCACGGAATTGTCAAGCAAGAGAATGGGATCAGACGATTCCTCAAACAGTCTTCTGAATGTGGCCTCACTCTCTTGCAACCCTTCCCGACTCAGCGACAAAGCCTCTGTCATAGCGTAAAAAGATTCTGCCAGTTGTCTGAACTCATAAATTTTATCATCCTGTTCGATGCGTTTTTCAAGATTTCCCTTGGCAAATTCACTGTTCATATTCATCAATCGATTTATGGGATTAATGAAAGTCCCTTTGCCAATTCTCCAGGCGACCAAAAGTGATCCCAGTGTGGCCAACAGCAAGAGAAACAAGTTTCTCTTCAGAATGGTATTAGCTGGAGTAAGAATAAATTCTTCCGGCACACCTGCCCAGACATACATATAGGGGTTGTCGTTATCGTTAAGGCGAACTTGTTCATAAGCATTGATCCGATCTGTTCCATCAGAACCTGAAGATACGATAATCCCCGGTTCTTGCGCATCTCTGGCAATTTTCCAAACATTGGGTTTGATAGCTTCACCAATAGGGTTGGTTGCTGATTTTTCAGGATAATAAAGCAAGCGAATCCCCTTATGATCGGTAACGGCAACATAGGAGTCTTTCGGGAGACGCGCTTGCTGATATAGCTCTACAAATCCTGCCAGATTTACTGCCACGGATAAAACAGCGACTACGTTTCCCGCTGAGTCAAGAACGGGATAGGCGAAGGGGAAAGCTGAAGACGAATTGCCAATCCGGGTTGTAATAAACTCACCGGCAGAAAAATCTTTCGTTTTCAATGCCTCTTGAAAATGCTTCCGATCAGCAAGGCTGACCTCTTCAAAGGGAAAGCCGGCGGCCACAACGTTTCCATCCAAATCAATGAGGACAATATTTTTATAAACGGGATTATTTTGCAGAAATTTTTTGAAGATGGCACTGACAGCTTTGGTATCAAGGAACTGAAAATCAGTTGTCAGGGCAATTGTCGCTAAAATTTCATGGGCTGAGAGGGTGGCGTTTTTCTGCGTTTGAGCCATAGCATGTGCTATCAGGGCAACCTCTTTTTTCGTTTGGCTAATGGATCTTTTCCGCTCTTCCATTCCAGAATAAAAAAGGATTGCTATGGCAGGCAAAGCAGTGATAATGACAAGCAAAGCTAAGTTTTTACGTATTGATCCCAGATTTAAAAAACTCAAAAGTCATACCCTCCCCAAAAACATTAGCGGTACCCACGTCCCAATGAGTGTCGTGATCCGGAACGATCTGCGTATATCTTCTTCACCATTCCAGTAACAACTGAAACGAAATTGCATGAATTATAGCAAATAAAAAACCTCACTGCTCGTTAGACAGAAAACGGTGACAACAACTTATATGCGCAGTAATACAAACGCAGAAAGAATAAAATAACATTACAATGAAGGATCAGCATAGACCTGAATCTTAAAAACAATTGACCAATGAGGACGGTCTTGTTATGCATACAGTCCTCACGGGACTAACCATTTTAGACTGATGGTTCCTGTCTTTCTGCAAATTGGTCATCATATTGAAAGAGGTCATCATGATTCGCGCGGCGCACAACAACACTGTAACAGTAAAGTATACCGGCACACTCACTGACGGAACAATCTTCGATGCATCTTCTGAAGACAGTCCCCTGTCGTTTATTATTGGTAGAAAAGAAGTGATTAAAGGCTTTGAAGCTGCAGTGATCGGCATGTCGCAGGGAGAAACCAAAACAGTTGTCGTCGAGCCTTCCCAGGCTTACGGGGAACCCGACCCGGCTTTGACCGAAGAAATTAACCGAGCTGATCTGCCTGATGATCTCGAACTGACTGAAGGCGGTCAACTTGAAGTGACCCAGAATGACGGCAGCATTTTACGACTGATGATCGCTAAAGTCACCGATAAAACTGTCACCCTTGATGCCAATCATCCTTTGGCGGGCAAAGCACTGACCTTTGTTATTGAAATGATTGAAATTGACACCGCCCCTCCCAAAGAACTCCCGCCTATTTTTGCCGGAGCGTTGTCGGGAGGCCAGATCCACTAACCTCCAGACTATTTTCGAGGTTATTCTAACAACCTTTTCTTGCTTTTATCCAATATCTGTCGGACTGTTTTGAGCAATCCGGTCAGTTCCATTGGCTTCAGCAGGAAGGCATCGATTCCCTGCCGTTGGGCCTGATTCGCATTGATTTTACTGCTATGACCAGTACAAAGAATCGTCGGCATATCAGGCCGGTGTTCTTTGATCTTTTCAATCAGTTTTTGACCGGTGAGGTCGGGCATGGTCTGATCGGTTATCAACAAATCAAAACGGTCAGGATTGGCCGCAACAAGTTCCAAAGCTTCACGACTGTCGATCTTCACAGTAACCTGATAGCCCATTTCGGCAAGAAGCTGTTCGTTAAGACCGGCAATCAACGGGTCATCATCAACTAAAAGGATGTTCTCGGTTCCTTTGGAATAATTTTGAGCTATACGAGCCCGATCCTGATGCGTTGTTTCAATCCGGGGGAAATAAATATCAAAGATACTGCCTTGACCGGGCAGACTTTGCACAGTCATAAGTCCACCATATTGGTTAACGATTCCCTGGACAGTCGACAACCCCATTCCGCTACCGACACCAACCCCTTTGGTGGTAAAAAAAGGATCAAAAATTTTATCGATGAGCTCGGTAGACATGCCGCAACCGGTGTCTTCGACACTGATTTTGACATAGCTGCCAGGATTATTTTCATTATTGTTCAAGAGTGCGTCATTCGCTTTGAGTTCTATCGTCTCCAAAGATACGGTCAATACCCCTTCTTCAGCCATAGCATAGATTGCATTATTACAAAGGTTAATAAGAACTTCCTGGATTTGAGAAGAATCTGCTTTGATGATTGATACACTGGCTTCGGGGCTCACTTTCTTCTGAAAAACAACGGTTACGGGGAAAGTTGAACGTAATAGCTTCATGGTTTCTTCAAAAACCAGAGCGACCTTCATTGGCGCATGGTTCCCCGTACCTTGGCTGCTGTAATTAAGAATTTTCTGCACCAGACTACGAGAACGATTGACGCCGATCAAAGCATTATCTAAAAAAGGAATCACCTCACTCTCCGGTGTCAAGCGCATTTTCGAGAGTTCAAGATTGCCGAGAATAATACTCAGATTATTGTTAAAATTATGGGCAATGCCACCAGCCAAAAGGCCAACAGCTTCCATTTTATACTTTTGCCGCAAAAGCTTTTCCAGTCGCTCTAATTCACTGACATCCATGGCTGTATGGATTAAATATTGAACCTCATGATTGTCATTCATAATCCGGGAAGACGACACCAGAAAGGTTTTTCCCAACGGCTCATGATGAATTTTTCCAGAGTGCTGCAAATCCTGATTGTTTTCTTCAACCAAAGGACAATCCTCGCAGGCTTCATCAGCACCTCGAAAGACCTCGTAGCATTTTTTCCCAACCAGCTCCCCCAACTCGGCATTGAACGTGTGGTAAGCGGCTTTGTTGGCACGAACAATGTGAAATTCACGATCTTGAATTGTGACAATTTCAGTCATAGCGTCAAAAGTGCTTTCCCATTGTTTCTTACCTAAAAGCAGTTTTTCTTCAAAGGCATGGCGTTCGCTGACATCTGTGAGAACTGAGCGGAATTTCCCTCTGCTGCCGTCGAGTTGTGGATGCACGGAACTCTGAAGTTGGGCATGAAATAGTTGTCCGTCTTTGCCATACATCCGCACTTCACATTGCTGCTGCTTTTTTGTCTGCATCAGCTTCTGATGACAATGATAGTAAAAATCCCGATCATCTTTGTGAATATAGGATGACAGAGGCTGGTTTAATAACTTGTTTCTTTCAACTCCAAGTATTGTTGCTGCGGTCAAATTGATTTCAATCAGCAATCCCTTGTCACTTATGGTCAAGTAACCAACCGGAGCAAAGTCATAAAGATCTCTGAATTTTTTCAATGAGAGTTCAAGTTCACCTAAAGCCAGACGTAAATCTTCATTCTGCAGTTCCAATTCAATTTGGTGGGTATGCAGTTCATGAACCGTCTGCAACAGTTCTGCCGGGGAGATTGTCACGGCCCCAGCCCCTTCCCCTTTTTCTAACTGCTGCTCAGCTCTGGCACGCAGCTCACTGAATTTATCTGTTACGATCGGTTCCTTTGCTGTCATCTTTTCCTCCCGCAAGGTTGGAAAATGCCTTATCTGAAAGTTGATTCAAGCCTCTTGCCGTTGTAACAATATATTCAAGCTGGTCATTTGCGCTTCGAATTAAGGTAATAGCAATCCAGATAGTTACAATTTTACCGTCTTTTATAAGCCTGTGCATGGCACAGAATGATTTTTTTCAGAAAAGAATTATTAAACTGTAACTTACCTATAGATATGAAACTGTCGCCTTGTTCTTGTGCCAGAGCCTGTAAAAACATATTTTCTTGTTGCCGTCATCCAGATTTTCCCATGAATGTTTTCTCCGTTGCATGTCCAGATCGGAAATCAAGATCTAGCGGACATTTTCATAGTCCTTAACAACAATTCCCGGCCCCTGAAAACGTCATGATATTTTGAGATAACTCCTTGAAAAATAGAATAAAAGCGATAATCTTATAGTGAGGGTTCTCGATGTAAAAACAGGTAATTTCTGATGCTCTGACAAACGGGAAGCGGGGCGTTTGTCAGATGCTGACTATCCCGCTTTTCTGCAAAAGGAGGACAGCTATGAAACTGGCAAAATGGGATCCTTTTAGGGAAATGGAAGCCATGTTAGACCCATACTCAAAATCACATGATTGGCCTTTTCGCGGTGGTCGAGATTTAAATACAGCGGGTGCTGACTGGGTGCCCCGAGCTGATATCACCGAGACTGACGACGCTTTCTGTATAACTGCTGATGTCCCGGGAATTAAACGCGAAGATGTTAAAATCGACATTGATGATCATGTTTTGAGTATTCATGGAGAAAACAAGCAGGAAAAAGAAGAAAAAGGGAAAACGCTCCATCGAATTGAACGCTATTACGGCAGTTTCAGGCGCAGTTTTTCACTGCCGGAAAACGTCAATGAAGATAAAATAGACGCCGTATTTAAAGATGGTGTTTTGACGTTGACAATTCCCAAGACTGAAGTCAAAAAGCCAAAGTCCATTGAAATCAAGGTGAAATAAGATCTGAAAAATCAGAACTGGAATGAATTGTTAAAAAGGCAGGAGCAATTCCTGCCTGTTTCTTTGGTCTTTGATCCCAAGTGGCACCGTTGTTATAAAAATTCACACGTCTCGATTCTAAAGAGCACTCAGATTGCAACATCGGCGATTCTAGGTCAGCAAAACAGAAATCATCGACATGGTTCCGCCATCAAAACCTTCAACCGGAAAACTCACATCGTCTCCGGAATTTTTCAACGCTGCCAGATAAAGTAAGGGCAAATAATGATCCGGGCTCGGAACGGCTAAGTGTGCCCCATCAACACTGCCGAGGTAATCGACTAAATCTTCAACCTGTCCTCTTTGGAACTTGTCCCTGTTCCAGGCTTCAAATTCAACAGCCCAACCGGGTGGTTCTTTTTGCGGATTTTTCCAATCAAAGCCGCCAAGATTATGGACAAGATTACCACTGCCGACAACAAGTACCCCTTGTTCGCGTAAGCTCAGCAACTTTTGTCCCAGTCGGTAGTGTTCCTCAGAACTTTTACGCATATCCAGGCTCAATTGAACAACCGGTATCTGAGCTTTTGGGTACAAATGGCGCAACACAGCCCAAGTCCCATGATCCAGCCCCCATTCAAAATCAGAATCAAATTTGTCCGGTAACAGCAGATCAGCCACCTGTTCTGCCAGATCGGGACTTCCTGAAGCAGGATATTCCAGTTGGAACAGTTCCTTCGGGAATCCGTAGAAATCATGTATTGTCCTCGGTGCTTTCATCGCCGTAACCCGCATCTCGGGAATGTACCAGTGAGCAGAAATCACCAGAATTGCTTTGGGTTGTGTCAACATTTGACCAAGCTCTGACCACTTACGCGTATATCGATTGTCGCCCAGAGTCACCATCGGGTTTCCATGGCCGATAAAAAGGGCCGGCATCAATGAACGTGCGGAGTTATTCATAATCTCTCCTGTGAGCTGTCTTGTTGAAATAAATTCAACTTTACTTGATACATTGAATATCCAGTTCTATCTGGATTCTAATTCTGCTTGTTGATTCACTTTACTGTCGTTTAAATAAAAGATAAACTCAAACAAAAACAATTAACTATCCTGAAAAGAGGGACAATAAATGGATCGTTTCAGAGAGATGGAAACCTTCATGGCCGTTGTCGAATCCGGAAGCTTTGTCGCTGCCGCTGAAAAACTGCGCATTTCCAAATCAGTCGCATCAAGAATCATTCAGGATCTCGAGGTTCGCTTAGGTGGTCGCTTGTTGCATCGGACAACTCGCAAGCTATCCCTCACCGATATCGGACAAGCCTATTATCAACGTTGTCAGCATATCCTCGAAGAAATTACGGTCGCGGAAGGAGCTGTCGGTAAAGATCGCGAGGCCGTCATCGGCATCTTGAAGGTCAGTGCCCCACTGACTTTCGGAACCATGCATCTGGCTCAGCACTGGGGAGAGTTTCTCAAACGCCATCCTTTGGTTGAAATTGATCTCACTCTGCTGGACAGGCGTGTCGATTTGGTTGGAGAAGGATACGATCTGGCCATTCGTATTGCGCCACAGCAGGAGGATTCATCCCTGGTTTCCCGCAAGCTGGCAACTTCGCGGATGGTCATGTGCGCCTCCCCACAGTACCTGGAAAAACATGGAACACCGAAAACACTTGAGGAGATATCCAGGCATGAATTTATCGGTTACAGCTATGTGCCGACGGGAGATATCTGGACATTCAAATCGATCAATGTCACTGAAGGATTAAAAGTAAACCCGCGATTGCGCGTGAACAATGGTGACACTTGTCGATTAGCGGCGTTACAGGGTCTGGGAATTATCGTCCAGCCGAGCTTTATTATCAGCAATGACTTGGCATCAGGTCACTTAATTGAGATTTTACCAGAGTGGCACGCTGAAGAGCGTGGCATTTATGCTGTTTATCCTACGCGTCAGCATCTCTCCGGCAAGGTTCGCGCCCTGGTCGATTATCTCGCAGATAAATTCAAACACGAAAAATGGAACTCCCATGCTCAAAAAGGACCACGTTGAAAGTAACAAAATGGCTAAAGACAAGATATGTGTTTTTTTACGATTACTTTTCGTGAGTTGCTTGTTCCTGAATCAACCCGGGAATTGCTTCTCGTAAAACATCTTCAATCCGGTCGACAAAAATAAATTCCATTTCATCTTTGACCTGATCCGGCAAAGAAGTCAGATCCTTATTATTCTCACGCGGAAGAATCACCCGAAGGAGGCCAGCCCTGCGGGCTGCAAGAACTTTTTCCTTGACTCCACCAACCGGCAGGACCATTCCACTCAAGGTAATTTCTCCAGTCATCGCAGTGTCACTTCTCACCACTTCATCAAGATAGAGTGAAGCCAGTGCTGTGGCCATGGTGACTCCAGCCGAGGGACCATCTTTGGGAATAGCCCCGGAAGGAACATGAAGATGGACTGCGGAAAAACATCTGCTGATGCCAAGCTCTTTACCATGGGAGAGAACGTAGCTATTGGCAGCCATGGCCGACTCCTTCATCACTTCGCCAAGATGTCCGGTCAAGGTAAATTTTTCTCCGTCAGGAAGTTCTATAGCCTCGATAAAAAGAATGTCGCCGCCGGATTCCGTCCAGGCTAATCCGGTCGCCACACCGGGTGAAAGGTCGTTACGCAGTTGTTCTACAAAAAACCGTTCCGGGCCAAGTTGTTCAGGCAAATCAGGAACGGAAACACGCACCGGAGTGGTCTCCCCTTTAGCAAAACGGACTGCTACTTTTCTGGCCAACCGCCCCAACATACGTTCCAGCTCCCTCACTCCGGATTCGCGGGTATAGCGACGGATGACAGCAGTCAAAGTAGCATCCGGAACAGTAAATTGCTCGCTGGTTAATCCAGCTTCAGTCCGTTGTCGCGGGAGCAGATAGCGGCGTCCGATCTCCATTTTTTCCTCATCACTGTAACCACTCAAACGAAGAGTCTCCATCCGGTCCAGCAAGGGCTTAGGAATGTTGTCGATCGTGTTCGCCGTGGTAATAAAAAACACCTGCGAAAGATCAAAGGGCAGGTCAAGATAGTTGTCATGAAAAGAGTCATTTTGAGCCGGATCAAGAATCTCCATCAGGGCGGCAGCTGGATCGCCACGAAAATCTTGTCCCAATTTGTCAACTTCATCCAGCATCAATAGCGGGTTTTTAACTCCGGCACGACGAATTGACTGAAGAATTCGACCCGGCATAGCGCCGATGTAAGTTCTCCGGTGGCCACGCAACTCAGCCTCATCATGCATTCCTCCAAGACTGAAACGTTCAAACTTGCGCCCCAGCGCCCTGGCGATCGATTGTCCCAACGAAGTTTTGCCAACTCCCGGCGGCCCGATCAGGCAAAGGATCGGAGATTTAGCTCGGGGATTAAGTTTCATGACCGCCAGTTGCTCAATGATCCGTTCTTTTATTTCTTTTAACCCGTAATGATCTTCATCCAGGACCTGAAGCGCATTGTTTAAATCAAGATTGTCCGTGGTCAGATTCTGCCATGGGAGTTCAAAAACCAACTCCAGATGAGCAGAAGCAACTTGATATTCTGCCGATGACGGGGGAATTTGCTCCAGTCTGGCCATCTCCTTTTCGACCTCTTTTTTGACCTTTTCCGGCAGTTCAGTCTCTCTGAGCTTCTTGTGTAACTCCTGGCTAACGTTTTCTTCAGAGCCCTCACCCAGTTCCTGTTGCATCACCTTGATCTGTTCTCGCAGCAGATATTTTTTCTGCTCGGCACTCAATTTTTCCTGGGCCTGATCGGATATTTTCTTACGGATTTCAAGAACTTGAATTTCATGATTAAGGTAAGCATTGAACAATTCCATCGCTTCTTTATCTGTTGCAGCGGCCAGGAGTTTCTGTTCCTGGGCAAGTTCGAGTTGCAATAGTTTTGCAACCGGATAAACAAGTTGCAGAATGTTTTCTTCGAAGTGAAGCAGATTGGGAAACTGCAATTCTTTCCCTGGATGAGCCAGAGTGAAATAGCGATCGGCATGCTCCAACACCTCACGCTGTAAAGCCTCAGTTTCAATATCATGGAGAGTTGTCACCGGACAGGGCTGCACCTGAGCCTTTAAAAATGGTTGTTTCTGAAGAATCTGTACAATTGAGATGCGCTCTACCCCATGGACAATGATCTGCAGCTTCGTGTCGAACTTGGCAATCAGCTGAATTGTCGCAACAGTGCCATATTCGTACAGATCAACATCTCTGGAGGTTTCTTCTCCCGACTTCCGAGTCGAAAACAGGGCCATCATCCTATGTTCACTTGCTAAAGCGGCCTCAACAGCTTGAACTGATGCCGGTTTCTGGACTGAGATCGGCATAGCGAGGTTCGGAAAGACCAGCGTACTCTCCAGCGACAAAATTGGCAGGGTATATGTTTGACTTTCCATCATCTTTTTTGGCCTCTGCTCCCAAAGTCTATAGACAGTCGATTGCTGACACAGGAACTATAAATTAAATTATAGGTTGTTTTGCGGGTATAGCAACGACGCTCAGTCGTTCTTTTCAGCAGAATAAACTCCCAGGTTGACAGTCCATACCTTATTCAATAGTCTTGTGCAGAGCCTATAGACCTGCAGGATCTTAATTTTATGCATTCAGAGTCACATCCCCCCTTGCGACTTGCCTGGACCGTTTGGGGTCTTGGCGCCGCTCTCTATATTTTCGGTTTTTTCCAGCGGGTCGCTCCCGGAGTCATGACTACCGAATTGATTGCTGATTTCGACCTTACGGGTGCAGAGTTAGGAAGTCTTTCGGCATTCTATTTCTATAGTTATGTCGCAATGCAGATTCCTACCGGACTGCTGGCCGATAGCTGGGGGCCACGCAAATTGCTGACAGCCGGAGCTTTGGTGGCCGGCCTCGGCAGCCTTTGCTTTGCCTTTGCTGACGGGTTGTTCTGGGCGTGCACAGGGCGGTTATTAATCGGTGGATCAGTGGCAGTCGCTTTCGTTGCCATGATGAAACTTTCCAGCCACTGGATGGCCCTGAAACACTTCTCCCTCGCTTCAGGGATGGCTCTCTTCCTTGGAATCCTTGGGGCAATTTTTGCGGGAACGCCCTTGCGCCTGTTGGTCTCTTCCTTTGACTGGCGACCTGTGATGTTGATTTCCAGCCTGTTTCCATTTGTTATTGCTGCCTTGATCTGGATCATTGTTCGTGATGATCCTCAAGAACGAGGCTATTCAAGCTACGCCCCAGCAACCGGAATTGAAGAGCCGCGAGTCGGAGTTATTGCGGGCTTGAGGCAGGCCTTTACCTACCGCAATACCTGGCTGTTGTCACTGGCACCGGGAGCACTTGCCGGAAGTGTCCTGACCTTTGCAGGACTCTGGGGAGTTCCTTTTCTAACCAGTCACTACGCGCTAAGCGCACCACTGGCAGCAGCAACCTGCTCTGCCATGCTTCTCATGTGGGCCATCGGCGGCCCTTTACTCGGCAGTCTTTCTGATCGTATCGGCAACCGTAAACCTGTCTATCTGGTCTGCTGTGCCGTCATCGCTGCTGCTTGGACTTTGGTAATTTTCCTACCCGAACTCTCCTTGATTTTTTTGATTGGTCTTTTAATGATGATAGGATTTGCCTCCGGGGGAATTATTATCGGCTTCGCCTATGTCAAAGAATCGGTCCCATCAAACTTGGCTGGAACCGCATCAGGGGTCTGCAACATGGGAGTCATGGTTGGTCCGATGCTTCTCCAACCGGCCGTTGGCTGGGTTCTTGATAGCCGCTGGCAAGGGACAACCAACGCAGGAACCCGCATCTATGAAGCTGGGGCCTATCGCGCCGGATTTTCTCTTATACTCATCTGGGCCGTTCTGGCACTGATTTGTTTGGCATTGACACGGGAAACGAATTGTCGACAAAGGCCTTAATTCATTTGAGAAGTTATTGATAAGGCAGTTCAATACAGATGAAACCCTTCACTCCTATCAAGATCCAAATCGGTATTATGTCCACCCAATACACCCTGAATAACCGAGTTCCAACCCACTATCGGTTTTGCTGAATTTTGAAAATAACCTTGCATGAACGCTTATTGTTAATTACAATTAATATCACAACATAACAACGATAACCCAACAACCCAAGGCAGTGTAAGAACTTCACATAAAGTGACTTTTTCTCTATCAAGTCAGGTGGCCAATCATGGAGAACGCAAAAGTGATCCAGTCAGCAGACGATATCGACACCTTATGGGTGATCGTTCGATGTGGCAAAAACCTTTATGGGTTTGATGCCAATCTAGTTGGAAACATGATTGCGTTACCACAGGTGACCTGGATTCCTGACAGTATCAACTACATGTCGGGGACTATCTCAGTGCGCGGAATGATCATCCCACTGATTGACCTGCGAGCTTATTTTGGGCATAAGTCTGCCGACCTGGTGGTTGAAGAATTCTGGGATCAGCGACTGGCCGATCACAAAAATTGGCTCAATGAACTCAAAGCCTCGGTTGATGAGAAGCGTGAGTTCACATTAGCGACCGACCCGCACATGTGTGCTTTTGGCAAATGGTACGACAACTATAAATCCGACAATCGCATTCTCGCCGGAATTCTCGTCAAATTCGACCAGCCACACAAACGTATTCATGCGATTGCCAAAGAGGTCTCAACTTATGTTGCAGAAGGAAAGATTGATGAAGCACATCATGTGATTGAAAAAACGAAAAACACCGAATTAAAAGCAATGGAAAAACTTTTCGATGAAATAAAACAAGCCGCTCGCGAAGTTGCCCGCCGCAGAATAGCCATGGTGATCGAGATGGAGGATCGAACTCTGGCACTCGATGTCGACGAAGTCGTTGCAGTCGAAAGAATCAGCGACTACGAACCCGCTCCCCAATATCAAACCAGCCACCTCGGCATCACCCGTATCGGTCGCCGCAACAAGAACGATGAATTGGTGCTGCTGATGGAAGAACTGGAATTTTAGCCAGCACAGCTACACTCTTAGTAACAAGTAAAAAAATAACTAAGAAATCACCCGCCACTTTCGGTTCGGTATTATTTGAATTTGATATATTCTTGATCGGATATTAAAAATACTGAGGAAATCATTCAATCTTCCCAGAAGTCATAAATTGGTATTATATCCCCAGAATAACGCGCTCTACCGGTTACATCAGCTGAAATTCTTGCAGATATTTTAGGAGTTTCACCTTCTCGATTGGCTTGACAAGATAACCATCACATTGATCTTTAAATGACGCCATGATGCTTTTTCCATCACCAAGAGAAGTTGTCATAATGATTTTCACCCCCTCACCTGGTGCGATGCTGAGAAATTCTTCAATCTCTCTAATTTTTCTTAATGCCTCAGTACCATTCATTCCAGGCATCATTATATCTAGCGCAATTAAGTTATATGGAGCCCCTTCTTTGTGAGACAGATGAAAGGCTTCTACTGCTTCTTGACCATTGGAAGCGATGTGAACCTCTCCATACTCACCTAATAGCTTTTGCAGAACTAAACGTGATGTGAATTCATCTTCAACGACTAGACTTTTCATTAAATTCTCCTTTTATCGAGATGTGATCAACGTTGATTTGAGATCAAATTTATAAGGCTGGAATATTTTTTTTCCAATTCAAGCATGAGTGTTTTTATCTTCTTTTCATTATTATCTTTTCCTGCCATTTCTATCTGACAAGAAAGTTCTGAAAGCAATCGACTCCCAATATTGGCGAAAGCTCCCTTCACTTTGTGGGCTTGAATCCCCGCTGAGGTGATATCGTTGTTACTGATCAGGCTCCTCAGAGTTTTTATTTCCTCAGGAATCGTTTCCAAAAAGGCCTCAAGGATCTGCATAGTGAGCGCTTCATCTCCCATCATGCGCGATAAAAATGAATTATAATCAAAGAGTGCTTTATTCTCATCAGCTAGTATTGCTGATGCTGATGCTGATGCTGATGAAGTGTAATTTGACGATTTATCCAGGTGCGATAATTTATCCGGCAACCATTTGTAAATAACATTAGTCAGTGATGTCGCATCAATTGGTTTTGAAATATAATCACTCATACCATTTGCAATACACCAATTTCTGTCGTTTGCCATGGCATGAGCAGTAACAGCGATAATGGGGATGCTATTCTTAACCTTTAACGCATCAGACTGCCGAATGTGACGAGTAGCATCCAGACCATCCATAACCGGCATTTGGACATCCATGAGAATCAAGTCATAATACTTTTCTTCTAACGTCCTGAGAGCCTCTCCCCCGTGATTAACAACATCAACCCGAAATCCAAGTTTTTTGAGTATCCCGGTTGCAACTTTCTGGTTAATGATATTGTCTTCTGCAAGAAGGATATTGACGTTTTCTCTTTCAGGCAACATTTGGTCTTTTTCAGCTAAATCGCCAACGGTTTCAATTAAGCAATGTCCAGCTAAGACGGGTAGAATCGTTTTCCCGATGCTTGAGGATAAAATAGGCTTGTCGAGTATGGCAGAAAAACCTGATTCCTTTATCTTTGAAAAATCATCTTTAATGCCAAAACGTGACAGCATAATCAATCTTGATTTTATCTTTTCATCTTCCTGGATCACTCGACCCAAAGTGCCACCATCAATTTTAGGTAGATCTCGTTCAATAATAACCAAGTCAAAGTTAAAATTATTCTCCGCTTTGCTGTAAATGAGTTGGAGTGCTTCTGACGCATTTTCTGCTTCGAAAACAACAGCTCCCTGGTTTTTACAGAGATTCGCCAGAACCAGCCGTCCCTTTTTTTGATGGTCGACGATAAGAATATGCTTCTTTTTTAACACCTGATGATCTGTTGCAGACTGAAGTTTTTCCTGGATCATAAATTGAGCTGTGAACCAGAATTGAGTTCCACAGGAATCTTTTGAACTTTTTACCCCGATGCTCCCCCCCATCATTTCTGCAAGACGCTTGGAAATAGTCAATCCCAGACCGCTGCCCCCATATTTACGGGTAATAGATTCATCGGCCTGAGTAAATTTATTGAAAAGTTGCGACTGCTTTTCTTCAGGGATACCGATTCCACTGTCTTCAATCAGAAAGCGAATAAGAATAAGATTGTTTATCCTTTTCTCTGTAGTGATAGAGACACGGATATACCCTTCAGAGGTAAATTTGATCGCATTCCCTATGAGGTTAATCAGTATCTGCCTCAGACGCGTCATGTCACCTACCAGATGAGTTGGAATATCGTAATCCAAAGAACATACAAACTCTAACTGTTTTTCATGTGCGCTGACTGAAGTTAAACTACACAGGTCTTCCAACAATTCATTTATGCTGAATTCAGAGTTTTCAAGAGTTAACTTATTCGCTTCTATTTTTGAGATATCGAGAATATCATTAATGAGACCGAGAAGATTCTTTGCGCTTTTATCAATTGTCTCTGCGTAGCTCAGTTGCTCACTATTAAGATTTGTATTAAGAAGGAGTCCCGTCATCCCGATCACACCATTCATAGGTGTACGAATTTCATGACTCATGTTGGCAAGAAAGTCACTTTTCGCTCGATTTGCACTATCGGCCGCCTCTCTGGCGATGACCAGATCTTTAGTTCTTTGAGAAATTTGTTTTTCCAACCCTTCCATCTGCTGATTGAGCATTCCATAAAGATGTTGACTTTCGACAGCATAAGCACAGTTAGAGAGTATGATTGACAGGGCGTTGAGTTTTGCCAAATCAATCGTTCCCACCTGTTCGGGGAGCAAAGCAACAAACATCCCACGGATGCGAGCCCGTGTTTCTATGACGTGTAATACTAAGGTTCTATTGTCTAAGACGGGGGATAAAAGAGCCTGATTGCGGTTAAGAGCCCAGGCGAAGGTGCCATCTTCAATTTTTTGATCAAGTTCCGATTGAATTTTATTTTTACAATTGGCAGGCAACCAAAATCGTTGTTCGAATGTGCCATCATCCATCGATTCCAGAAATGCAAGTTCCGGTAAAGGTAAAACCTTTAGAATCTGGGTAGCTGTGGCTTTAAATATTTCAGCATTACATGTGGCGAGTCCCAAATTGGCCTGAAAATCACCGCTGCCTGCCAATAAATCAAGAATGGCAACATAATTCCGATTACTTTCTTCTAAAAAGTTTATCCGCTCTTGCAGAAAAACTTCGTGATTGCCTGAAACGTCTTGACTCATGCATCCTCCAGCAAAATGGAACTAATACCTTTAAGCTGAAGCTCTGATTGCTGGATGATTGTTGCAATTGAACTCGTCGGAAGGTTGAGGCTGTCGTAAGCGTCTTCATCTAAAGAAGTAATTCTTACCTCAGCCGTTATCCCATAAGAAAGAGCCTGACACATAATATCTGCAACATGAACTATTGTTGCATCTCTTGGATACATGAGAGATAGAGACGGGTTGTGATGGTACTCCACCAAATCATAAATATTTTGTGGTATTCCCCAAGATTTTAACAAAGCCCCCCCCAATCCTGAATGGTCAAAATGTAAATGCTCTCGTTCTACATCACAGAGGGTCTTCCCCTTTTCAATACTTTCCTTTGTCATTTTTTTTACTATTTCCGGGACCGAAGCACACAAAACCAATTGACCAATATCATGGAGAATTCCGGCGACAAAGAAACGTTCGATCGAAGGTTCTCTCAGATAAGTGGCAATATTTCTGGCAACAACTCCACATGCGACACTATGACTCCAATACATCTGCATATTGAGAAGGTTTTCAGAAATCCCAGGAAAAGCTTGAATCATTGAAGCGGTAAGAGCCAAATCCCGTATTTCTTTCGTCCCAAGAAGAGTCACCGCTCTGCCGATTGAATCAACCTTTGAAAAATGATAAAGGGGACTATTGACTAATTTCAAAACACGGGCCGTTAATCCGGCATCTTCTGAAATTATCTGTACTATCTCATTAATAGTCGTTTCAGGATGATTTATAGCATCGTTGAGCCTGTTATAAGAGAGTGGTGGAGAGCAGATTGTATTCGTGTTGACCACAATCTCATCCAGTGTTGGAAGTGATTCAAATATCATTGTTCATCACCTTTTTTTGAGCAACTAAACGAAGGAGTTCAACAATGAAAGGATGTTCGAGATTATTGTGACAGAATAATGGTTTGATCTCTTCTATGGTTGAGGCAACCTGGCCCATGATTTCTTCTGAAGTAAAATCCTGATCCGGTTTTTTACTTTGTTCATCAACAATGCTAACTTCTTTAATTCCCCATGTTTTAAATACCAGGAAGTGCTTTTCGGTAATAGCCGTCCCCTTTACCGCTAAAAGTCTCCCTGTTTTATCACGGAGTTCTTCAGATAAAATCATTAATGGCTGTAATTTTTCTACCGGAATTATCGCCATAAATACCCTCACAATTTGCTGTAAAAAAACGACTTGTGTTTTATACCATTGAAATTAGATTTTGCAAATTATATTTCACATAAATATAAAACTTTTTTATGTTTTCTGATAAACCTCATGACAGTGAATTTGATCACTTCTCGTCTTGTTTATGAGGAGTTGAAACAGGTGATATCTGTTCCAGTTCCGACAGAAAATACGAACAGAACATCAGGGGACGTTCTTTTCTATTTCACTATTTAAGAACATCAGGGGACGTTCTTTTCTATTTCACTATTTAGAAAAAAATTAACGCCCTAAAAAAGTATATTCCCCTTATTATCAAGAGTTTAAGTCAATTGGAAAACAAAACTGATCTAGCGCTAAAGCCTGCTCAACCACTTCAGGATGTTCAAGGATCAAACGCTCACCACGGCGGATCGCCAGACTCACTCCTGAGGGACCGAGGCAGAGCGTTTCTCCCACCGCTATCCCTTTGAGCTTTAACTTGCGCACAGCCAGATAACAGACCAGACCACGGGCCAGGGCCGGAAGACGGGCTTTGCTCGGACGCCGTATCGCTTCGGGGGAAACATTCAACAAGGAACCAACCCGGTCGATCAGTTGCGACAATGACATGGCTGGATCCAGCTTATCCTGCAGACCCTCCTGTTGGCGGAGTTGTTCAACAAAAGCGCCACTGCCAAGCACCCGAGCATCGAAGCTTTCAACGTCTTCAGTGCTGGAAACATCCCCTTGACTGCGCCGCAGACCGCCACCAACCAGATCATCCCGACACCCCTGATCAATGCCATCTGCGACAAACTGCCGATAGAGCGCTCTGGCCTTGACTGGGCCGCGACTGAAACGTTTCAGGATCTCTTTTGTCCCCTGCCCCGCCAGCTTCACGTTCCCCATCAGCACGCTATGACCACACCAGGGATAATGGTCCAGCTCCGCCATCGTCTCCACAAGACCGGCCCTCAAAGGGTTGAGGTGAATATAGCGGACCAATTGCAACAGGTAGGTTTCCTCTTCGCAGACAATCGATTTATAGCGATTCTGAAACAAATGCCCGACGCGGTTATGGCGACGGTTGAAAGTGACAACATACCCGGTCAAAAGACGGCGCATGAAATGGGCGAGTGTTTCACGCTGTGGGACAATCAGCACATGGAAATGGTTGGTCATCAACGCCCAGGCGTAACAGTGGGTGCCGGTATCGACGAGTAGGGTCGAAAAACGTTCAACAAACGCAGCGCGATCTTCATCGTCGAGAAAGATCGGACGTTTTTCTATGCCCCGGACGATAACGTGCTGCAGCAGTCCAGGGATATCGAGGCGAGCGGTTCTTGGCATAGGGGGAAACTACTCAAGAAAACACTTTTAGTCAAATAGAAAAGAACGTCCCCTTGCCACTCTTCTTGTGTAATAAATTATGTAATAAACATTTAATAACGCAACTGCCATTCAGATGTTTGATTTTTTTAGACAAACCGATCAATCTTCTATGAAATCCACTTTCTTCTCTCGCTCAATTTCAGCACGAAGATGCTGGATTCTTCGCTCAATGCGTTGTTTATGCTGAAGCAAATCAACTGTACTCATGACTGGCAGTAACGATTCCAAGAATTCCACACGCCCTTGTAACATCGGAACTTTACTTTCCTCCCATGACCATGAAGTCGGTTCCATAGGAAGTTTTTTGAACACATAAATACTCTTGTTCAGCTTAACGAAGCATTCGACAAACTGACGTCTTCTTTCCGGCTTCAATTCTGCAATTAAAGTAAAAAGATACATCATAAAATCCGAGTCCTTGTTCCGCCCATTTATGAGTCTAAGAAGGTATGTATCCTGCTTTTTTTTCACTTCTTCATTTAAATTCCCTTTTCCATGATTCTTTTGGAAAAAAACCTCTAGGTAAGTATGACTGGATATATGAGTATCTTTATCATTTTTGTACACGCAATCAACTACTCGGTCCATAACATCTTGATAATCATTCCTTTTCCAAATAAATTCATAGTCCCGATGGTCATCATGTCTACTTACCCAACCATCTTTCGTCTTATTATATTTCCAATTAATATAATCTCTGATAAAGTTTTGATCTATGTCCAAAATGGAATTTAACACAAATCCATCGTAGTCATTGTTGGACCTAGTTGTCTCTGCAAAAAAGTACGCATCCTTGAGCAAGTTAAAATCATCACTGAAAAGTTCTAACAAACGTTTCCCAGTCTCCTTATTTCTATTGAACAAAATCGGTAAAATACTAAATCTTGAATCTTCTTCGCTATATTTACTAATAACTAATTTAATTATTTTGCAAAAAACTTGTTTATCGAAAGAAATGTAACGAATCAAATAATCAAAATCGTTCGGAAGTTCATTTAATTTTGCTACCGTATAAAGTTCATAAAGACGATCTATCCACTCTACCGTTATGCAATCGCTTGGCAAGACTTCTTGCACGTTAATCAACCACTGTGTTTTGGTAGGATACTCTGGCCTGAGTAGAAACTGACGTGTATCTTCTGGCCCTAAATGATCTACGAGTTTTTTTACAAATGGATAGCCATTCAATTCAAAAGGGTCGCCAAGTTCGAGATACAGATTTATGACCTTCGTAAACAATTCAGGTTCGTTATCTGCTAAAGGTAAAAGTGTGTTTACAATAGCTTCCAATACCTGATAATTGTTTTGTCCGTCTATTGACGCTGTATATATCTCTAAACATTGTTGAAAGAAATTTCCGTAATCCTCTAGTGAAAAGTCTTTCGTAAAATTTCTTAGACCGTCCCGCTTAAACTGCTCGAACTCTTCAAACGACAGATCAAGCTCCCGCATGCCACTCCAATCGTGTAACATTAGTTTTGAAAGCTCAAACGTTTGGCTACTGAATTGGTCCTTCAAACTATCAGGAATCTTCAAATCGTGCTGCTCAAGTAAGTTCATGTAATCATTAAACAGGACACAGTCATGATAATTATCTTTATCAAGGATAATCTCCAGAAAAGGCAACAAATGCTCATAATCTGACTTCACCAAATCACTTATAGTCAACCTGTGGGAAGATTTACAGTAATTTCCGATTAAATCCAACACCTCATTCTGCAACTCCTTGATCTCGTAGAGAAGGAACAACCTTTTCCAAATTACCTCACGTAGAAATTTAATTTGTGGTGTAGAGGGCAGGTTAAACCTAGTAATCAAAACCTCCCTTTCACCTTTCATCCGATGGGAATCAAAATGAGTCCCGAGAAAATTAGCCGCTACCTTTAAGTATATTTTTGAAATAAACAGCTCCCCATCCTTCGCAAGTTCTTCTAAGGTGTCTATTACACCTCTCTGAATTTCAAAATTTCGAAGGTTGGAATTTGGGTTAAAACCATAATTTTCAGTCAAAATTTGGAAGATCAGTTGAGCTTCAGTCGGGCGCTTTTTAAAATAACGAGACAAAAGTTCGACCGCAATACGTGCCTCTTCTTCCATAGCATACGCAAAGGAGCTAAGAATGCTCAAGATAGAGGGTCTATCAATCGTTTTTGAATTTTTTTCAAATTTAAGGTCGGATACTTCAATAGACTCTGTATCCAACTCATTTATCCGTTCACTAACCCATAACAATGTATCTGTCCGCTTTACGAACCAAAAGACATCTAACAATTCAAATAGCCCAGCATTGTCTCCATCTTTTTCTAATTTTGACCAAGCACTATCTATATGTGGGCACAGTGCCTCAACGATGCTTTCACTTTCAAAGGCATTCAGAACTGGATTAATAGAGTCGATGATTCTATGCCTTAACTTAGGGAAAAAATTACTTAGCAAAACACCGAAATCGAGAACCTTTTCCTTAAAAACTGCCAAATAAAAAAGGTAAGTTCCAAGAACCTGATCGGACACCCGAACTACTTCGTTCTCGTACATGTCGAGCACTTCCAGTTCATGAAGTTTTTCAGCTGCCTCCCAAAAGGCTTTAGGGTGTATTCCGAACGCCTTTTCGATAGAAATTGTCATTTCCTCATTTAATCGATCCACTGCTTTAAAAAAAGACACAATCGACGCCACTTTTAATAGGTTAGCGTCCATCAGGTCGCCACCTGCACCTTTTAGGTCATCTCGAATTGATGAAAAATAGCTATCGTAAAGACTGGAAACATCGTGAATACTGCTTAGATGGTTTTCCTTGGCAACTTCCGCAGCCATCACAGCCAACCGAGGGTTTCCTCTTGCAATTTCAGCAATTCGCTCCAAGTAGTGGTAATTAGTGATTCCATACTCATCGGTAATAAGTTTTTTGATCTGTTCGTCAGTGAATGGTCCCAGTTCAACCTCCAAAACACTTCCTAAAGGCCGTGCAGCCTCTTGGACTTTCGACAAGGCATAATCTCGAACTGTAGCCACAACTTTTATCTGCTGGTCCTCGCGAAGGTACATTAGAAGCTCAACGACGTACTCGAACCGACTTACTCTGTTAGCATCGTCAACAAAGAGTAGGAATTTCCCATCTTTTCTAAATCGTGATTGGAGGTCCTCCCACAAATCCCGGTTCCTGCCAAAAATGCACATAACTTCATACTCAGGGTGTCCCTCATGGAATTTCTTGCAGACTTCAAGCGCCAAACGAGACTTCCCAACACCAGCTTTCCCTGAAATAAATACCAATTTCTCGTTTTCAAGCCCGCTAAGTAGTCGACAGAGTTCTTCATCGCGAAAATGAAACCCTAGGTCGAGTCTGGTCGCCATTTTGCCGTGGTTGTAGAGAATAACAAATTGAGACGGGGGAACTATTTGCCCTGTGTCGATTTGTACATTAAGGAAGTCAAGAGCAAGTCGCGGGTACTTGCTGTAAAGGTCAAAAGCAAGGGCATCAATACCGAACAACTCGAGGTTCACCCCTTTTTTTTGACATGCTACTGCAAGTTGACTTTCCTGCTTTGCACTGAGTTTGCCTGTAAAGCAGAAGATCACTCGGTCAATCTTACTTACCGGAATCCCAGTCTTTTTCTCATCTAAGCACTTTCCAAGGTCATCCTTCAGCTTTGCTAAGAGACTGGACTGCTGTGTAGTGTACTCAGCAAAAATGTACTTTCCTTCTGAAGTCGCAATAAGGCTATCAGGAGTACCTACCCTTTCCTTATTTGAAGCAACGACAGACCCGATGGCATTAATTGATCCAAAACCTTTTTCCACTAGGAAGGCATCGGCTAATTTTTGAAAATGGCCACCACCTAATTCAAGAAGTGCTTGCTGTATTTGATTTATCTTAGACATATATTGCTCCCTCCCGTCTCTTAGCTATCCATAGAATCCAGAGCTTGAGTTCGGCGAATTAGACCACAGGGGACGTTCTTTTTTATTTCATTTTTCAGCAAGACAATTAACGATCTAAAGGAGAAGATATCACTTTGTTATCAGTAGCTTAGGAAATAACAAGTGATGCTCCTATCTTTTTAACAATTCCACCAACGTCTAAACAAAAAACCGTCCAATCGGATTACTCCGACAAAGACGGTCATCAACTCACTAAATGTTCCCCTCGAAAGTCCACATCTCATTTCCTCAAGGCAAATCATATGAAACTTCGAATAATGTAGGACATTTCAAACCGAAGGTACAAACAATTAATGAGCCGCCCTTTTGGAGAGCGACATAATATTTGTTATGGGTGATCAACATATGGTTCCTAACGGAACCAGTGGCAGAAGATCGCCTACTACATTCGAAACATCATGTTTCTCATTGCGTAGACTCCCCTCCGCTCGCTGACGCGGCCATCCTTGGCCGCTTTTCTGACATTTAGTCAGCGCTCACTACGCTTCGATTCCCGCGATATCGTCGCTCCAATTAAAAAGGGCCGCCCTTTTTAGGGGCGACCCTTTTTAATTGGTGGAGGTGGCGGGAATCGAACCCGCGTCCGAAAGCTATCCACGTAAGGCTTCTACATGCTTAGTCTGCATTTTAATTTAACCGGATGAAGCTCCCACAGACAGGATATTCACCAGGCGAGTCTGCTTTAGTTTCGCTATGAGGTCACAGTCAATCCTCATAACTAGCCTGCTAAATTAACGTCTCGGCACCCACACAGGCAATGAATGAAAAGACGTAGCAGCATTAAGCTGCTAGTGCGTAACTAACGTCAGTATCTGCGTTTAGTTAAGTTGGGCTTGTTACGGAGCCAGCCCACTCCGGCATGCGACACTTCGTTTTCTTCTCCCGTCGAAACCTTGACACCCCCTTTATTAAAGTTGTTGTTTTTCAAATGGTTAAATAACCATCCTGCAAGTATTATCTCACATCTAATGGGATAAAGCTACTGGTACGAACTTTTAAGTGCTTTGGCCATTTCCCGGTCGGCCTCTTTCCTTTTCAGGGTTTGCCGCTTGTCATGCAACTTCTTCCCTGGACCGACACCGATTTCGATCTTAACATAATTTCTCTTGAAATAAATTTTCGTCGGCACCATCGCCAGCCCCTTCTGCTCGGTCAAACGAATCAGCTTGTCAATTTCGGCATGATGCAGGAGCAATTTACGCATTCGGGTTGGATCGTGGTTTTCTCGATTACCAAAATCATAGGCGGCAATATTCATATTGTTGATGAACAGTTCTCCATCCTTGATGCGACAAAAAGACTCCTTGAGATTCACCTTCCCCATCCGGATCGACTTCACCTCAGTTCCCGTCAGAACAATGCCGGCTTCAAAAGTCTCATCAATATAATAATCATGATAAGCTTTTTTGTTGGTCGCAACAATCTTGATTCCCATACTTTTATACCAATAACTTTAATTTAAAAATTTATTCAGCAAATGACGCTGACAACTGCGGTCGGCCCTGATGATACACCTGGATGATATCACTTGCGCAAGCAGGGGAAACAAAATAATCAAATATGTCTTCACTTGCAACTGTTGTTTTTGGTCGCAGGATCTGAAACCCTGCGGTTTTCCCAATTTCCAGAGATCCGACTTCATTTTTTATCCCCAGAGCCTGGGCTCCACCCTGTGTGGCCATAGAAAAAAGTGTCGGCGCATCCAGCTGCCCTTCAAACCAGTGATGAGCGAAGGCCATTTCATCCCAGATCGACAGGCTGTCACAACTGGCGAGGCTGTCAGTTCCCAACGCCAGAATCACCCCGGCTTTATAGAGTTCAGCAACCGGAGCCTTGCCGACATTGAGAGTCGCATTCGAGCGTGGACACAAGGCCAGACTCATCTGATTTTTCGCCAGCAATGTTATCTCGTCAGCATTGAGTTGGACACCATGCACCAGCAGGTTTTCCGGAAACAATCCCCCTTGTTGATACAGATACTCAACCGGCCTTAACCCGGAAGGTTCAGGAGTATAATTTTCCCAGCCGATATAAGAATAAAGCCGACTTGCTAAAGGCCCCTGTCCGCGCTTGACAAAATCAACCTCATGAGCCGATTCAGCCACGTGTGTGGTGCAGCGGATTTTTCGGGTCCGACATTGGCGATAGAGACTTTGCAAATAGTCCAGACTGATGGTGTAGGGAGAATGAGGAGATATGCCTAACTCCAGCTTCCCGACAATTTCATCATCCAGAGCATCATTAAGACCGGCGCGAAGGCGACAGATAAAAGCAGGGTCCTGTCCCAGTGTTTCCAGAAACAATAACCCCGGCAGGGAACAATTCTGATAAATATTTCTCAGCCCATGCTGGGATAGAATATCACCAACGGCTCCTGTTCCTGCGGCTATGGATTGATCAATTCCGTGGCGCAAGGAATCTCGATATTGTTTTTCAGTGAGTTTCTGTTTAACCCTGATCAAGCGCAGAATCCAGTCAACAAAGTCACCAGGCGGCGAATCCTCGTCTGCTTTTGCAACCCAGAGGGGAAAGTCGGTCAACTCAAGATGGGTATGAGCGTTGATCAGGAGCGGCACAATAAGAGCATCGGAAAAATCAACGACTTCAATTCCGGGGTGATTTCGGGTGATGTCTTTACGGCTTCCGATACCTGCAATCATGCCGGCATGAACAAGTAACGCCCCATCCTCAAGAGGTGGAGCGTTACCGGATATCAGAAATTTTGCTGTATAGATTTGTTTCAAATCAACGACCTTAGGCGTTTATGCAGTGATCTGCTTAATTTTATCCATCAACCGCTGGACTTCTGTGTCTTTGACGATAGCACATTGTTCCTCCAGAACTGCAGCCAGAATTTCCTTGGTCGTCAGTGGGTTTGCCAGAACCGAGCGAAAAACCGAAATCTGCCCAGTGGGGTAGAGAGCGGAAAGCAGTCGCGTCCGGGAAACAAAGGTTTTTCCCGCTTCTCGCTGCCGCTTCTGGATTTCCTGCGTGATCAGATCCAGCAGATCATTTATTTCCTGTAATTTTTCTTGATCAAGTTGCGCCATTTTTTTCTGTAACCATGCAGGATTATAGCGGTAAGTCAGGATATTCAGTTCCGGAGCCGTGATTAATTCAAAATTCCGGTGCTGATTAATGAGATCCGCAAATTGCCGCGCTCTCTCTATCCCCAGATCAATCAGAAGGCCATAACCTTTACGGCCGATGATGGATAATCCGGCATGAACCAGCATCGCCATTCCCGGACGTGATCCTTCGAGAGTATGGCTTCCCAGGTCTTTGGAGCCATGTCGCAGGATATAATTGGCATGATGTTCAATAGCCGAAAGGGCATGGGGATTTTTAAACAACACCATCCCTGCCCCCATCGGTACGTACAGCTGTTTATGGGCATCAATCGTTACCGAATCCGCCCTTTCAATCCCCTTAAGCAGATGACAGTGGCTTTCAGAAAACAGGGTCGGTCCGCCCCAGGCAGCATCAACATGGAAATGACAGCCGACTTCAGCGGCAAAGTCTGCCAGCTCATCCAAGGGATCAACATGACCGGTTTCAGTTGTTCCGGCAACCCCGACCACAGCCAGAGGCCTTATATTCTGTTCCCGCAGTTTTAAATACTCAGCCTGCAACGATTGCATATCAATGCGGCTGTCATAATCGGTATCAACCAGAACCAGATTATTTCTCCCTATCCCCAGAAGATCGACTGCCTTTCCCAACGAATAATGAGCTCGACGTGACACCAGAATAGCCAGCCCATGACAGTTGAGATGCTGCAATGACCGATATAATCCTTCCTGAGCGATTCCGGCAAAATCTCCGTCCGGGGCACAGAGCTGATTTCTGGCGGTCCAGAGAGCTGTCGTGTTGGCAATAGTCCCACCAGAACAAAAGGCTCCGAGCGCAGTTTGGCTGTCATGAATCCATTCTTCATAGAAATCATCAGTCTGACGATAAATCAAGTGATGCATCATAGCCAGCACCTGGCGTTCCATCGGCGTAAATGCTTTTGAAGTTTCAACTTTGACCAGATTCTGGTTCAAGGCGGTCATAATTCTTGATAGCGGCAGCATGAAATAAGGTAAAGCCGAGGTCATATGACCAACAAACCCGGGGGCAGCGGTGTGCACGGACTGAGCAACGAGTTTCTGTTTTACAAATTCTGCATAGTCCGAGACAAATGAAGGGTCTTCGGGAATTTTAGATGCGACAAAGTCATTCTCTATGTCTTCCAGACTCCGCTCGATGGCAACAATATGTTTATGCAGGAAATCAGCAACATTCTCACTGATAGCCTGATCAACGACCCCCAGGGTCGAGTCCGGAGCTTCCGGAACCGTAAATATCCGATACAGATTCTGTAAATTGGCGAGGGCGGTTTCAGTCATTATCCGGTACCAGAAAAGCATTATCAATGAGACGGGTATTGCCGACATAAACGGCCAGCAATAAAACAGAGTCGGCATCGATAGTGGTTTGATCTTCCAAGGTCAGCTGATGGCAGATTTGCACATAGTCGATACGAGTTGCAGGATATTTCGCAATCTCTTTTTTCAAATGAGAAATAATTTCAGCACTTTCTGTTTGTCCCTGAGCAACGAATTGCTGCGCCTGAATCAAAGATTGCGACAGGACAAGTGCCTGTTGCCGTTGATCCTGATTCAGATAGACATTTCGGGAACTCATCGCCAAACCGTCAGCCTCGCGGAAAATCGGCATACCAATGATTTCAACCGCCATATTCAAATCCAGCACCATCCGCTTGATCACTGCCAGTTGCTGAAAATCCTTATTGCCGAAGATTGCAACTTGAGGTTGAATGATATTGAACAGCTTACTGACAACCGTGCAGACCCCACGGAAATGACCTGGACGACTAGCACCACAAAGGGTCTCGGTAATCCCTTCGACATCAACATAGGTTGCATACCCCGACGGATACATCTCTGCTGCAGTGGGAGCAAAAATAATATCAACACCGGCCTGTTGTGCCAAGGCGCTGTCCTGTTGCAGGTCACGTGGATAATCTTCAAAATCCTCACCCTGACCAAACTGCGTCGGATTGACAAAGATAGAAAGAACTAACAGATCACCCCGTTTGCGTCCCTCTTCCAGGAGTGATAAGTGCCCCTGATGCAGAAATCCCATCGTCGGCACAAAGGAGATTGTCTCTCCTGCGACCCGCGCAGAAGCAACCCTCTGCCCCATTTCACTGACTGTTTTGATAATATCCATAATAGTTTCTACTTGAATGAATGGTCTGCGGTTGGAAAATCTCCGTCTTTGACTTCTTTGATGTATTGCTCAATACCCGCGGAGATCGTCGCGGAGATATCGGCATAACGTTTGACGAATTTGGGAGAGTACTTGTCACAGAGGCCGAGAATATCATGAATCACCAGCACCTGACCGTCGCAGTCAACTCCTGCACCGATACCAATCGTTGGGATACTGACGGAGTCAGTGACCAGTTTGGCAAGGTCTCGCGGAACCCCTTCCAGAACCATGGCAAAAGCGCCAGCTTCCTCTACAGCTTTGGCATCTGCGAGGATTTTCCGGGCCTGTTCATCTTCACGCCCCTGAACCTTAAAACCGCCCATGCGGTGAATTGATTGTGGGGTTAAGCCGATATGGCCGCAGACCGGGATATCAATATCTACAATGGCACGGATTGTTGTGGCCATGTGCTCGCCACCTTCAAGCTTGACCGCCTGGGCGCCACCTTCTTTAATCAAACGTCCGGCATTTAAGCGGGCATCACGCTCATCAATCTGGTATGACATAAAAGGCATATCGGTCATGATCAACGCCTGACGACTACCCCGTACCACCGCCCTGGTATGGTAGATCATTTCATCCAGGGTGACCGGCAAAGTGTTGTCATAGCCTGAAAAGACGGAACCGACGGAATCGCCAACCAGAATAATATCAATACCAACGTTATCCATCAGTTGCGCAAAAGGGTAATCGTAGGCAGTTAAAACCGATATTTTATCCTGCTTTTGTTTCATCAACCCGATATCGAGAATTGTTTTTCGCTTTGTCACAACATTGTCTCCATTAGAAATAAAAAAACCTTTCGCGACAACGAAAGGCGGGCACAAAGCAAGCGAGCAATGTTCTTTTTAACACCTGCCGTCCCGGTCCGTAGATCCAAGCGGTATCTGAAGTTTATCCGTGAGCAACACTATTGACTCCGGTACGAGTCCCGGGTCCATCACCATACGAATATATTTGATATAACACAGTTATTTTTGAGTGTCTATGCAGAAACTCCTATATTTAAAATGGGAACAGCTATTTTCAATTTTGCTTCAAAAAAAAGGGCGGGAATCATCCCGCCCTCCGTTATCATGATCTTTCTATTCTATGCCGTCAAAAGACTTTCCAGAGAGCGCAACAACACGGTAAATGGATGAAAATTACGCGGGACATCACTGATAAGAGATTGCCTTAAGCCTTCGAATATTCTCATTTTCTGCCGTCTTTTAGAGAAAAAGCTCTGCGGCTGCGCGGCAGAATCCAAAGCGACCTGCTGGATAATTCTGACATTAACAGCATGCAAGGAGCTGATCAGCGATTCCCTGGCACGACGATCCCAGCTATCCAACACCGGGACCTTCTCCAGTAATTGGTAAATGGCCGCACTGTTGACTTTCTCATCAACAAGAACCTTAATCTGTGCCAGTTGTTCAAGGTTCTGGCCGGAGGACTCAATCATGCAGATTAACGGCAAGAAATCAGTCAGGAAATCCAGGACCGCATATTTATAGGCGACCTCTTTGGACAATCCGTCCTCTTGAAGCTGTGCCTGAACTTTTTTGCATTCCTGCCAGGATTCAGCAGGAAGAACTTTTGACAACAACTTCGCATACTCTTGCAATTGGCCACTGATACGTTCCAGATCCTGCTCGGACGAAGGAATTGTCATGCCATTACTTAAAGCATAAGAACAGAAGAAACTAAGGAGATCTTCAAGCTTCAATAACAGTTTATACTGCTGATCTGCCGCTATTTTATTATCCAGAGCAAAAACGGCTTGCCGGAGTTCATGACCGGTCAAAAGATTATCAAAAATCAGATAGGCGTTTGCAACTTCAACCTGAGAACATCCTGTCATCCGACTTGTCGTTTGCAGGAAAGCGCTCCCCGCCTGATCAATAACCCGGTTCGTCAAAATGGTCGCGGATATTTCTTTGGCAAGCGGATGACGGCGCAAGGAATCAGGATAACGATCAATGACCTGCTGAGGAAAATAATCAAACAGTAATTTTGCAACAACCTTGTTGTCCGGCAGCTGTGAATCCAGTAGCGCCTTAAACAGATACATTTTACTGTAGGCCAGTAACACTGAAAATTCCGGCCGCAGCAGACGGTTGGGTTGCCGGGCTGAAACTTCCTTGCGACTCGGCAAGAATTCGCCGCGACGATCAAGCAATCCGGAGCTTACCAGGCGATCAATCAATTCCAGATAAGGTTCAACATCATTGCCGCAACGTATTTCATCCAGAGAGAGAGACAGTGTCTGGGTGTAATTATTGGCGAGGACATCCTGGCATACGGTTTCTTCCATTTCGCCCAGCAAAGCATAACCATCTTCCAGATCCTTGATATGGCCTTCAAACCGTAGCTGGCGTAAAAGAATTTTCAGATTGACCTCATGGTCTGAGGTATCGACACCTGCGGAGTTATCAATGGCATCAGTATTGACATGGCCACCGGTCAAGGCATATTCAATGCGCCCAAGTTGGGTCAGCCCGAGATTACCGCCTTCTCCAACAACCTTGGCCCGCAGTTCCGTCCCGTCAATACGAACAGGATCATTTGCACGATCACCAGCATCTTCATTGCTTTGTGTTGATGATTTTACATATGTTCCAATGCCACCATTCCAGAGCAGATCAACTTTTGCCGTCAGTAATAATTTGATCAACCCGGGCACATCAATACTTCCCTGACGCACACCCAGCCACGCAGCAACCTGTGGTGACAGAGGGATCTCCTTCAATTGGCGTGAAAACACCCCACCTCCGGCAGAAATCAGGTCTTTATTGTAATCATCCCAGGTTGAACGAGGCAGATCGTATAGACGTTGTCGTTCTTTGTAAGAGATTTCAGGATCAGGATCAGGATCCAGAAAAATATGACGATGGTCAAATGCCGCCAGCAATTTGGTTTTCTGTGAACACAGCATCCCGTTGCCGAAGACGTCACCACTCATATCACCGATGCCAACAACGGTGAAAGGTTGGGTCTGAATATCGTGACCCATTTCACGGAAGGAACGTTTGACACTTTCCCAGGCTCCACGAGCAGTGATCCCAAGTTGTTTATGATCATAACCGTGCGAACCACCACTGGCAAAAGCATCTCCTAACCAGAAATCATAAGACTCACTGACCGCATTAGCGGTATCAGGCAGATGAGCCGTCCCTTTATCTGCTGCGACAACGAGGTAGGGGTCGAGGTCATCATAAGTGATGAGTCCTTCGGGTTGGACAATGTCGTTCTCGGTTCTGTTGTCGGTCAGGTCCAGCAAGCCGCGCATCAAGGTTTGATAAGCCTCCTTGACAATCTGACCCATCTCATCCCGATCGGCACTGACCAATTTCGTGAAGAATCCCCCTTTGGATCCCTCTGGAACGATGACTGCATTCTTGGTCATCTGCGCCTTAACCAAACCAAGAATTTCAGTTCTGAAATCATCCGGACGATCGGACCAGCGAATACCTCCGCGCGCAACCTTACCACCACGAAGATGTAGCCCTTCCATCTTGGCGGAATGGACGTAGACTTCGTAAAGAGGGCGTGGTGACGGCATTTCAATAACACCGAGAGCATTTATCTTGAAGGAGAAGAAATAATCATCGGTCTGATAACGGAGGAAAAAATTAGTCCGTATCGTTGAGTCAATCAGATTGAAGAGTGACCGTAAAATCTTGTCTTCATTGGGGTCACTGACAACCTCAAGAGCGGTCACCAGTTCTTGCCGGATGGGAGAAAGAACTTCCAGTTCACGAGTCATAGGATCTGATAATTTTGAGGAAGGCTTAAAGCGACCCTCAAAATAACGATAAAGCAAAAGTGCAACTTTTGCGTTATTGACCAGAGCATCAGCAACACGTTTCTTGGTGAAGGGACTCCCCAATTGAAAATAGTAATTACGATATCCACGGAAAACATCAATTTCTCGCCAGGAAAGCCCTGTCAACGGTTGCAACCGATGCAGGTAATCATTTTCCACTTCTTGACTTCGCATCGCCAGAAGAGTGTCGAGCAATAGCGTTTTAATCTGTTTAAACGGCAAGCTGTTTTCAGCGTTAGGTTTAATGGCAAAGCTTTTGATGAAAATCTGTGAAGAATCCACCCCAAGATCAGAATCAATCTCATGCAGAACGCTGAGATCCAGATTTTGCAAAAAAGGCATCAGGTCATTCAGATAGCTACGGCTGAAGCTGTAATATTGCAGGCGATAATAGTCATCGTCTTCGTGAAAAGGTCCCCAAAGATCAAAAGCATCCTGCTTGTCGCGTAATAATTTTTCAATATTATAAACATCGCGAACAGCAAAACGGGGATGAGTCCGGGCCCGATAATCTTTATTGAATGCCTTACTGTAACGCTCCCAGGTTGAAAAGGAATCTTCGGCAAAATTTTTCTCAAGCAAAGCCCTGAATTTCAGTTTCCAGGGCATTGTTACCTTGGTCAATCCCTGTTCCAACTGAACAAGATCAATCTTGATATCTTTTTCCTGCAACTGCAGATTTACGTGCAGGCTCAGGTAGTCAGAAGCAAGATGAATCAGACGTGATTCAACCGAGATGGCCCGGAAGTAACGCCTTAAGTAAATCTCCATCCGTTCAATATGTTCCGGCAGATAGTAGTCGTTGGGCATAATTAACATCAGGGTCAATGCGACTTCTGAAGCACTTGGAGCAACGACGACCTTGACTCCGGCCTGACGGTGCATCTGCGTAAATGAACGCAGCATCCGCCGTAATTCCACATCCCCCATAAGAAATAGCTCTATTTTAGGGAAACTGTTAATGATCTGTATGGTTTTCAGATAGTTGTGACAGGCAGGTGGAATATTAAGCTGTTGCTGTGCCAATTCGATTCGTTGTCGTAAGGCTGGAATGGCAAAGGTATTCTCATCGATACTTTTCTGAGTGTAAAATCCCCAGAAACAATGTTCACGGTAACGGTCATCCCCTAACTCTTCACGAAATCCGAGGTAGGTCAATCGCTCGAAGCGATGTAGCGGACAGCGCAGCTCCGTCGTCTCCAGATCAACATTCTTGCCATGACCTAAAAGAGAAAAAACAACTTCCGGGGTTAAATCAACGGGATGAGCGTCTTTATAAAATGCTCGATCATAAAATTGCTTTAAACCTAAGGATTCGGAAGTTTCTTCAGAAAATTGGCTGGCATCAGCACCTTTGACGTAAGTGTAGCTGCGAGTCGCAACAGGAATATAATTTTCCTGTTGTAACCAATGATAGAGATCCTGATATTGACTCAAACCTTCGATTTTGCCCAAATCTGCTATCTTTTGTAACATCGCAGGGCGGTTCTGGTGAATCATAACAGCAGATGAAATAATCGTCGTTACAGCTTGCTCCAGTTCGCGGGCCTTCTGGGCCGGAAAACGTTCCAACTCCATCCAGACAAATGATTCTTGAGGCAGATTGTTGTCGCCTTCGAAGACCTTCTGCAAGACACCATTCTCACGAACAACAGAAAGAATGGGGTGACAAATGACGCGAAAGTGCAAAGAACGCCGGTGAAGATATTCCTGAAGTGAGAAAAATATATGATTTGCATCTGGAGCATTGGTAAAGAGATAGTAATGACCTGGTTCTTTTTGTTCCTGTAACTTGACTTTGATTTCGTCGCCATGATGTGCAGAGAGAAACTTGCTTGCTTGCAGCAGGTTCGCCACCAACTCAGATAGAGACAGTGATGATAAGTAATTTTCCGGAATTTCCTGTCGTAAAATATTCGCTAAAGCTAAATTCACAGAAAGGCCGGTTGCCTCCCCCTGACGGATCAACTCCTTTTCAATAGTTTCAGGTTGAAAAAGTTTGTCTCTCTCCTCTGACGTCCGACCACCACGGGTCACAGTCACTTTCATGTTTGTCTCCCTAACTCAACAACAAAGCTTAATCTTTTTACACTCAGCCAAAGACAGAATTATCAATGGTGACTGCAAAAAAGCATAAACCACGAATCGGCAGTTATCAAGCACGTTTTATATGAAATTTTAATTTATTTTTGAGAAAAAAAACGGGTGAGATCAGAAAAGTTTTGCAAAGACAATGTTTCTCCCCGACAACCCGGATTCACGTTTGCCTGCTCAAGGGCGTAATCGATATCCGATCCATCAAACCCACTTGCCAGAAGACTGTTACGTAAGGTTTTGCGCCGCTGGGTGAAAGCCCCCTTGACAACTCTTTTAAAAAGAGTTTCATCAACAACGGCCACCCGTGGATTCGTCAGCGGTTTGAAGCTGAGAACAATAGAATCAACTTTCGGAGGGGGGTTAAAAGCTCCTGGTTTCACTAATGTGACCGTTTTCATGTCAAACCAGAGTTGAGTGAGAACTGATAGAATCCCATAATCTTTACCGCCGGGTGCAGCCACCAGACGTTCTCCGACTTCCCGTTGAAACATCAGGACCATTCTTTGAAACAGATCACGATGTTCAAGAAGGCGAAAAACAATCTGACTGGAAATATTATAAGGAAGGTTTGCAACCAGGGTATATGGTGGATGGCTGAGAAATTCACGCCAGGGAAGCTTGAGAACATCTCCGGCATGAACTGTTAACCTGGACTCATGACGTGCAAGAAGCCGCTCAATCAAGTCACGATCAATCTCCATCACCTGGACATGGGCTGACCGAGGCAACATCTCATCCGTCAGGATTCCGAGACCGGGACCAATTTCGACAACCTGGGTCTGCGAGTCAAGCTGTGCTGCCATTATGATTTTATCAATGACCGTACGATCATGAAGAAAGTGCTGCCCAAAACGTTTTTTAGTTTGATAATTCATGGTTTCCTTGAAAAGAGCCGCACAGTGCTGCAATTCGATGTTAAGAACAAGTCATTTCAAAATTCTGGAGAGCGAAAACAGGACGGAACAACAGGTTTTAAAGCCATTTATTCACGCCTACGCGGCCAACGGGGAATCTTCCAAAGACGCAAGCTTGGAATCAGACGGGCGGTCAGGGAATAACCAATAATAGCGACGGGAATCCCCAAAACTAAACTTCCAAGCAACAATGGCTCTCCAACCTGCATTCCCAGAGACCAGCTTAAGTCACGACCAAAGTGATTGATACCAAGTGGCGGCAGACCAAGAAGCATCCGGCCAACTTCATATTCTAATCCATAAATCAATGGCGCAGTGAAAGGGTTCGTAATCCAAACGCCAACAAAAGCTGCGATCTTATTCTGACGTAACAAGAAAGCAAACAAAATCGCCAAAATCATCTGGACGCCGAAGGTCGGAGTAAATCCGATAAAAATACCCAGGGCCATACCACGCGCTATAGCATCAGGCTCTGAGCGGAGTCGGGCAAGCTGAATCACATTCAATTTAAATTGCCTGAAAAAGCCCCACCGACGCCACATAAATATCCTTTGCTATGCCTCTACTTCAAAGACCTGCAACTTGTTCTAACGGCCAGCTGGAAACGGCATTTAGATCGACATCCGACAAAAGCCCCTGTGATAAATAATGGTCACCGGCAACAGCAAGCATAGCGGCATTATCGGCACAGAGAACCGGGGAAGGAAAAAAAACGTTCATATTGCTGGAATCCGCCAGTTCTGCAAACTTTTTCCGCAATCCCGAATTGCAGGCAACACCACCAGCAACGACAATTCGACTGAGCCCTTCAGCTCTTGCTGCACGCATGGTTTTCCGCGTCACAACATCAACAACAGCTGTTTGGAAGGCGCATGCAATATGACTGATTGTCGTTTCATCCGGGCGACCTTCAAGTTGGTATAGATAATTTAAAACCGCTGTTTTCATCCCGGAAAAACTAAAATCAAAATTATTTTTTTTCAACATCGGTCGTGGGAAAGTAATCCCGCCATCGTCATTTTCTGCTGCAAGTCTGTCGATGACAGGTCCACCGGGATATCCAAGGCCCAGCATTTTGGCAACCTTATCGAAGGCTTCACCGGCAGCATCATCAACGGTCCGACCAAGCAATTGATAGCGACCAATACCATCGACCCGATATAAATGGGTGTGTCCCCCTGAAACAGCAAGAGCAAGAAATGGATATTCAACCTGGCTCTCCAATTGAATCGCCTGGATATGGCCTTCAATATGATGAACACCAAGACACGGAATATTGAGCGCATAAGCATATGCTTTGGCAAATGATACTCCAACCAGAAGAGCACCAACTAATCCGGGCCCGCGTGTGACAATAATTCCTTCCAACTCTTGCTGTTGGACACCAGCTTTGTTCAGGGCCTCCTCAACAAGGGGATTGATCACTTCAAGGTGACGCCGTGAAGCCAGCTCCGGAACAACACCACCATAGACAGCGTGGAGATCCACCTGCGAGGAGATAATATTAGACAGAATCCAGCGTCCATCTTTAACAACCGCCGCAGCAGTCTCATCACACGAACTTTCAAGGGCAAGCAGTAACATAATCAACCATTATAGACAGAATTAAAGGAGGTTCGCAGCCAATTCAGCCAGAAGCGACCGCTCCCCTTTACTCAAGGTCATATGGCCGGTAACATCCTGCCCCTTGAGACGTTCCACAGAAAATGATAAGCCATTGCTGGCTGAATCGACATAGGGATTATCAATCTGGTAGGGATCGCCAGTCAAAACAATCTTTGTCCCCTCACCGGCCCGGGTAATTATGGTTTTAATTTCATGGGGAGTGAGATTCTGCGCTTCATCTACAATCATATATTGTTTTGGAATTGAGCGCCCGCGAATATAGGTCAAAGGTTCTATCTCCATCAGCCCCATATCAATGAGCTCCCGGTAACCACGCTTCCGATTACCGCCCTCATCATAGGATGACAACAACAGTTCGACATTATCAAAAATAGGCTGCATCCAGGGGGCCAACTTATCTTCCACGTCTCCGGGTAAAAAACCAAGATCCCGCCCCATGGGATAAACAGGGCGCGAAACAAGGAGCCGGGTATATGAGTTTTCATCAGCTGTCTTCACCAGACCCGCAGCAATGGCAAGCAGAGTTTTTCCGGTGCCGGCTTTGCCAACCAGAGAAACCAGCTGAATGTCTTCATTGAGGAGGAGATCAAAAGCAAACTGCTGTTCACGATTACGCGGATATATTCCCCAGATTCCTTCTTTAGGAACCTTAATCAAACTGACAACTTCCTTCTTAATCGCATCATAGCGTCCGATAGCTGAATGTGATGGATTTGTTTCATCGATAAGAGTCAGGCCCTGATTAGAGAAAAACTCTCCCTCAACAGGCAAAGATCCGTCCTCATAAAATTGATCGACCTGCTCCTGAGAAACAAATAGCTCACTGGATCCGGTATAAAGATCTTCAATGGGGACTTTGTCACTCTGATAATCTTCGGCCCATAATCCAATTGTATCGGCTTTTATTCTCAGGTTGATGTCTTTGGTGACAAAGAAAACCGTTCCCTGTGGTAAATTATCCTGCAAATCTTGAGCAACCGCCAGAATTCGGTTATCACCCTGGTCATTACGTAATTCCGGCGGCAATTTCTGCAAAAATTCCTGCTTGTAAATAGCAACCTTCAGAATACCACCATTCTCCAGAGGCACCCCTTCAGTCAATTTGGCCTGGGCACGAAAATTATCGATCATCCGGGATATCTGACGAGCATTCCTCCCCGTTTCACTCTGATCTTTTTTAAATCGATCAATTTCCTCAATAACTGTCAGAGGTAAAATAACAGTATTATCTGAAAATTTAAATATTGCCTGCGGATCGTGCAATAAGACATTTGTATCGAGTATATAATTTTTCATACAAGCTCCTCCCTGTAAATCATGCGTACCATGATAGGGTGCTTAACTGTTTAGCTTTTGCCACTTAGTTCCTGAATAACCTGCAGAAAACTCTCAATTTCTGCATCTGTCGTAAAATATCCGGGGCTGACACGAACGGTCCCGGTGGGATAAGTGTTTATCGACCGATGTGCATCAGGCGCACAATGCAAGCCTACCCGGACGGAAATCCGCCTCTGCTGATCCAGGGCATAACCAACCTCGGCAGGGTCCTGATTCGCAACGTTAAAGGAAATAGCGCCGCCCCTCATCATAACATCTTCAGGTCCATAAAGCTTGACACCTTCGATTCCTGCCAGGCCGGTAAGAATCCTATCCGTCAACTCAACTTCCCGAGCACGGATTGCCGGGATCCCTGTTTTTATTAAAAAGGTTAATCCGGCACGCAAACCGGCCAGCCCGGGAAGATTATGAGTCCCGGATTCAAATCGTTCAGGTAAAAACTGCGGTTGTAAATCAGAGTGAGAATTAGCTCCGGTTCCACCATAGATGAGAGGTGTTAATTCGATGCCTTCCTTGACATACAAAAACCCTGTTCCCTGCGGGCCCAGCAAGCCTTTATGCCCTGGAGCAGCAAAAAGATCAACATTCAGAGCCTGGAAATCAATGGGCAGCATCCCCGCACTTTGTGCTCCATCAAGCATGAATAGAATATCATGATCATGACACCAGCGTCCCATGTTTGTTATTGGTTGAATAGAGCCGATGACATTGGAACAATGATTAACCACCAATAGTCGTGTTGGTTCGCGCAAACATGCCTGTTGCAGGTCTGATTCAGAGACGATCCCTGACTGTGGGTCGGCAGCCACTTTCTCAACCACAACCCCCCTGTCCTGCAATGCACGTAGAGGTCGGCTGACGGCATTGTGTTCAACAGTCGTGGTCACAACTCGATCACCGGGTTTCAATAGTCCAAACAAAGCCAGATTGATAGCAGCCGTACCGTTAGGCCCAAACACAAACCGGTCTGATCCTCCGGCGTTAAAGAGTTCGGACAGAGCTTCCCGCGTTTCAAAAACCTGGCGTTCCGCTGCCATGGTCTGTCGGTAATGACCACGACCTGGACTCCCGCCGGAGCGTAAAGCATCTATGACGGCATCATAAACTGATTCTGGTTTCGGGTGGCTAGTTGCCGCATTGTCCAGATATATTGGTTTCATTTGTGACATAATATCCCCCTGGGGTTTGCTAAGATGCGGAAGAATACTCAATATTTATACGAACGACAAGCACTACTCAAAAATAGATTTTTTTAAACTGGATAAAAGTCTTGTTTCCTCCAATATGAATAAATGATTGCGCCCCATTTCCTATTAATTGACAGCTTTCCCATGAGCGTCTTGATTTAACTTTTTCTCACTTGACAGACACCAGATGTAGTGGTCTATATTCCGAGACTACAAAATATAGTGCCATCCGGCAACTAAAACGGTTTTTACGTTCAATAGTTGATTCTCTATTTAATGACACAAACTCAGTTAGGATTCGCTGAGTCATGAAAGGATTTACGCATGTCCAAGGGCAAAACCTCTACCGCACCAAAACTCTCCAAAAATGCACGTACCGTCCTCGCAAAACGTTACTTGAAACGCGATAGCGCAGGACAACCAACTGAAACCCCCGAAGACATGTTTCGCCGAGTTGCTAAAACAATCAATGCTGCAGAGCCCGGAAAAGAGAAAAACAAGTCCGATTTTGAAGAACAATATTACCAGGCCATTTCAAACCTTGATTTCTTGCCAAACTCCCCAACGTTAATGAACGCAGGCCGCGAATTAGGGCAACTGTCAGCCTGTTTTGTCCTCCCGGTTGGTGACACGATGGAAAGTATCTTTGAGGCCATCAAAAACACCGCCCTGATCCATAAAAGTGGCGGGGGAACAGGGTTCTCCTTCTCTCGCATCCGCCCTGCCAATGATGAAGTTCGCTCAACCAGTGGTGTGTCATCCGGCCCTATTTCTTTTATGCGGGTTTTTGATGCAGCCACGGAAACCATCAAACAAGGTGGGACCCGCCGGGGAGCCAACATGGGAATCCTCCGTGTTGATCATCCCGACATTATGGACTTCATCATGGCCAAACGGGATCTGACAATTCTCACTAATTTTAATATCTCTGTTGGTGTTACAGAAGCGTTTATGGACGCTGTTGAGAAGAACCGTGATTACGATATCATCAATCCACGTAACGGCAAGATTGTTAAACAACTGAATGCGACCAAAGTTTTTAATCAGATCATCGATATGGCCTGGGCTAACGGAGAGCCCGGCATTGTCTTCCTTGACCGACTGAACCGTGACAATCCGACTCCGCATGTCGGCGAATATGAAAGCACCAACCCTTGTGGTGAACAACCACTTCTGCCGTATGAATCCTGCAATCTCGGCTCCATCAATTTAGCAAATATGGTCGCTGATGGGGATATTGTCTGGGATAAACTTGAACAAACGGTGAAACTCGCCACCCGTTTTCTGGATAATGTCATCGAAGCCAATAAGTACCCTCTTCCCGAGATTGATGAAATGACCAAAGCAAACCGAAAAATCGGTCTAGGAGTCATGGGGTGGGCAGACATGCTGATCCTTCTTAATATCCCATACAATAGTCAGGATGGTATTGCCCTCGGCGAAAAAGTCATGCGCTTTATCAATGAAAAAGCCCATCAAGAATCAAAATTACTGGCGAAAGAACGAGGTCCCTTTCCAAATATCACAGGGAGTCTCTACGAAACAGATCCAATCCGCAATTCGACGTGCACGACAATTGCCCCGACAGGCACAATCTCCATCATTGCCAACTGCTCCAGTGGAGTGGAACCGCTGTTTGCAGTTTCGTATATTCGCCAGGTCCTTGATAACAATAAATTGATTGAAGTCCATCCCCTGTTTGAAAAAATTGCCAAAGAACGGGGCTTTTACTCTGAAGAGTTGATGCAGGAAATTGCTGAAAAAGGGACGGTTCAGGATATTGAAGCCGTACCGGCAGATGTGCGCAAAGTTTTTGTCACCTCACATGACATTACCCCCAGTGACCATGTATTGATGCAAGCAGCATTTCAGCGCCATACCGACAATGCCGTTTCCAAAACCGTTAACTTCTGTCGCGAAGCAACGCGTGAAGACGTCGCCACTGTTTACCGACTGGCTTACAAAGAAGGATGCAAAGGAGTCACTATTTACCGTGATGGCTCACGAGACATGCAAGTCCTCTCTGTCGCCGGAAAAGATGAAACAGACAAAAATACAGATGCAACCATTCCGATGGAGAGCAAAAAGTCCTCACGTAAGCGGGAGCGACCACGGGCGTTGACAGGCTCGACCTACCAGATGGAGACGGGTTGCGGGCCGCTTTATATTACGATAAATGAAGATCAAAACGGATTATTTGAGCTCTTTACGACCATGGGAAAAGCAGGCGGTTGTGCCGCTTCTCAATGTGAAGCCATTGGCCGACTTGTGTCTCTCTCCTGGCGCAGCGGTGGACAAGCCCGGCAAACCGTCAAACAACTGATCGGCATTACTTGCCACAAACCTGCAGGCTTTGGCGAAAACAGGATCACATCTTGTGCCGATGCGGTTGCCAAAGCGATTCAGCTCCATATGATAAATGAAGATGAGAGCCCGACCCAATTCACGAACAACGGAGGTGCCTGCCCTGATTGCGGAGGCCCCGTTGAACATGAGGGCGGTTGTTGCGTTTGTCATGCCTGCGGATTTTCTGAATGTGCCTGATTCATGAATTCTGAACAATGGGAAGCTCTCTGCAAACGTTGCGGAGCCTGTTGCTTTGAGAAAAAAATCGACCGGCAGGGGAATGTGCTGACAACCTCTATCCCCTGCCGGTTTCTGGATATTCATGATCGTACTTGCCGGATCTATCAACACCGTCTTGAGGTTGAGGAGGATTGTATCAAACTGACAGCGGAGAACATTGCGGGTATCAGTTGGCTCCCTGAAGACTGTGCTTATCGGCTTTTCAGTAAAGACACCTAGGAACCATTTTACCGGCAGAGAAAACAACCGATTAATATGATAGTCAATATATTGAAAAAATAATATCATTTCGCTGGACATTATTTGCAAAATGGTTAATATACGCTTTTTGCTATTTGCCTCGAATCTTACCCCCCCTCCAAGATTCGAGGTATTTTTTTATTGCACCCTTGCTGCTGCATCAACTCTTAACGTTTCCAACTGGCAGGAAAACGCCAACCTCACACCGACAACTTTGCGGTTCGGCAATACAATCAGCTGACGAGGGCATTTCTTTTATTTTGTAAATGCTGATAATGAATTCGGCAGCATCGTGGATTAAACCCGTCAATATCATTTGCTACCCACGAACCAAATCATTTATTCTCTATAGAATTGCTTGATGAAGGACATAGACTTTGCGCAATCAACAACAAAAAGCCCGCTGGGGGTGGTGTCTTTATGACTGGGCAAATTCAGCCTTTGCCACTGTCATTCTTGCTGCAGTTCTTCCGGTCTATTTTGTTTCCCTGGTTCCGGACGGTGGGACAACCCTCCCTTTCATGCCCCATCATAAGTTTTCAGCGACCAGCATCTGGGGTTACAGCGTCTCAGTGTCGATGCTTATACTAGCCCTTGCCGCACCGGCGTTGGGGGCTTTGGCGGATCGAAACGCCTGGCACAAACGGCTGCTGATGTTTTTCTGGTTATGCGGCTGCACAGCAACTGCTTTACTTGCCACCACAGGTCCAGGTGATTATTTATTGGCAGCCGGCTTTTTCATCCTCGGCAATCTCGCTTTTGCCGGGGCAAATATTTTCTATAATGCTTATCTCCCTTTTCTTGCTCCAATTGAACAAGCCGACCGACTTTCAGCACGTGGCTTCGCCTATGGTTATGTGGGTGGCGGACTCCTATTGGCACTGGACTTTCTGCTCATCCTCAAATTCGAATCCTTCGGTTTTGCGGATCGAGGAGCTGCAACCCGGTTTGGCTTTCTTCTCACGGCTTGCTGGTGGTTCCTCTTTGCAATACCGACCTTTATCTACCTCCCAAAAACGGATAAACGTTCGTCGGCAAGATACCGCTTCAGCCTGACCGGCTACTTTAATCAGTTTCGACAACTTCTTGACTATCGTGACCTCTGTATTTTCCTGATCGCCTTTCTCTGTTACAACGACGGAATCCAGACGGTCATCAGTGTTTCTGCAATCTATGCCCGCGAAGAGCTGCAACTGGGACAAGGAACCATTATCGGCTGTTTTCTGATGATTCAATTTATGGCAATGCCGGGGGCTTTGTTCTTTGCCCGTATCGGCGAAAAGATCGGCACTTCCCGCGCTATTCTTTTAAGTTTAATCATCTTTCTCCTGGTCTGTTTTTTTGCATATCGAATGACAAGTGCCTATGAGTTCTGGATCCTCGGAGCCGTTATAGCCCTTATTCTGGGAGGAAGTCAGGCCTTAAGCCGATCACTCTTTGCCAGCATGGTACCGAAACAGAAAAGTGCCGAATTTTTTGGTTTTTTTGCCATCAGTTCCCGATTCGCCGCTATTTTCGGACCGCTCCTCTTCGCTCTGGTTGCAGACCTGAGCGGCAGTTCACGCAATTCAATTCTGGCTCTCGGTCTTTTCTTTGTCGTTGGCGGAACACTTCTCCTGCTGGTCAATGTCAAACGTGGGCAGGACAAGGCTATCGATCTCTAATTTTACGTCAATTCCGACGGCTTTTGTTGCCGTGCAGCAAGCGCTTTGCAGCTTAGGAAAAATAGTTTAAAAGTTACTGGTATCGATAGAAAATGCAGGCTATAACTGTGTCCGGCGAAATCCATCACTTAATTCTACTTAACGGCTAAATGAGACATGAACATCCAATACCCTGACTTCCATTCAGAAATATCCCGCAAAGCTTTTGGCTGGCTTGCAGTTTTTGGCTCAGCTTTCTTTTTCTATCTGGCGACCCTCATCATTCGCTGGTCAGAACCTCATGTCACTATTGAATCGCCTTTTTTTGTTTTTGCCCGGCTTTTTCTCGGTTTTATCATCGTTTCGGTGACCATGGTTCTACAAAAAAAACGCTTGCACCCACGCAAATATCATTATCTCATCGGTCGTACTGTTGCTAACACAGTTGCGGTTTTCTGTTTCTATAAGGCCGTAGAACTAAGCTCGGTCGCAGAAGCAAATATCCTCAACATGACCTATCCTCTTTTTGTTGCTGTTTTTTCCTGGTTTTTTCTGCGCGGTCAGCGTGATCTCCTGTCCCTGTTTATTGTTGCTGTTGCATTCGGAGGAGTCTGGCTGGTTCTTTCTCCCGGGAACATTAAGCCAAACCTGGGGAATCTATGGGGTCTCTCTTCAGGGATCACAGCTGCAATTGCAATTATTTACCTTAACATCAGCAGACGCTACCACGATTCACAAACGATTCTTTTTTTCATGTTTGGTCTGGGAACTGCGTTGATGTTGATATTTTTCCATGACAGTCTTTTTATTCCTGACACAAAAGAACTCTTTTTTTTGCTGAGCTGTTCTATTGCCGGTGTCCTGGGTCAATATCTGATCACTTACGGTTTTTTGTTTGTTACGGCTGTCGAAGGTTCTATCATCTCTTCCAGCAGAATCTTGCTGGCAGCCATTCTTGGCCCCATACTTGTCGCCGGACCGTCATTAACCGCTTCAGGTTGGTGTGGTGCACTGTTTATCTTTGCCGCTAATACTGGGCTTGCTTTGAGAAAAAAATCAGCTTCTCCTATCAAATAGTCCTGAATATTTACGAAAAAGCCTTTTCGACGACCCTCACAAAGGTTAGATTGCTGTAGACAGGCCTTTCAGTGTAAAAATAAAGAAACGGAACGCATGCAAAACAATCATCCTAAAAACATAATGAACGGTTAATACACATGGACAATAGCAACGATCAAGATCACAAAAAAGTATTTATCATCTCAGATGGCATCGGACAAAGTGCCATGAACGTCTTGAAAGCAAGTCTGATCCAATTTGATGTACCATCTTCGGTCTTGCGGGTGTTTTCACGGATAGACAATCCGGACAGAATCAGAGGGATCCTGGAGAAAGCAAAAGAGGTTAATGCCTTTGTTGCATTTACCATTGCCAAGCACGAGACGCGTGAATTTGTCCATAAAACCTGTCAGGAGATGGAACTGTTCTACCACGATATCCTGGGGCCACCGATTGAAAAACTTTCGACTTATCTCGGTGTTGAGCCAAAAGAAAGCGCCAACCTGCTGAGGAAGGTAGACAGTAAATATTTCGAGCGCATCGATGCTATTGAATTCACCATGAAGTATGATGACGGTCAGGATGTCCACAAGGTTTATGAAGCCGACATTATCATCCTGGGATTGTCAAGAACCTCTAAAACACCAACATCCTACCTCCTTGCCCAACAGGGGTACAAAGTCGTAAACATTCCGTTGATGCCGGAAGTACCGATACCAAAAGAAGTTTTTCAGGTTGATCAGAACCGTATTGTTTGTCTGATTATGGATTCGGAAGTGCTGCAAAAGATTCGCAGGGCCAGAATTAAACATTATAAAACTGAAAGTAACTACACCGACCTGGGACAAATTTTCAATGAGATGGAAATGGTCTATGACCTGACCAAGAAAAATAAACAGTGGCATATTGTCGATACGACAAATAAATCGGTAGAAGAAACCGCTCGGGAAATTATCAGCATGGTCTTCGGCCAGTATCAGGAGTTCTAATCTGTAGGCGCTTACATCTTAAAATATTAAATGACAATCAGGACCATCCGTAAAATAGCTTATCGATGGCCTATCAGCCCATCCTGATACACCCCGGTAATCTCCACCTGAAGTGATTCTCCGGGTTCGGCTGAGGATGCAGGGATCCACACTGGAAGATAATGTCGTGACAATCCCTTCCGCAAATCATCAGCACAGCCCCCCTCAATAATAATGTCCTGCTTTGAGCCGATAAATTTCTCAGCAAACTTCTGATTTTTTTCTGTTCCAATCTGTCGCAACGCCTGGGCACGCTCTTTTATAACCGCTCCGGTCACCTGATCAGGCATCTTAGCGGCAGGGGTTCCAGCACGGTTACTGAATGGAAAAACATGCAGATGACTGAACGGAAGCTGCCGTAGTAACTGACAGGTGGTTTTAAACTGCGCGTCGGTTTCCCCGGGAAAACCGGTGATCACATCCAGTCCGATAGCAGCTTCCGGGTTTATCTGCTGCAAGCGCTGCAGCAACCCGGCAAAGAATGCAGTGGAATAGTGGCGATTCATCCGCCTGAGAATATCATCATCCCCTGCCTGTAAAGGGATGTGAAAATGAGGGCAAATCCAGTCTGAACCGAGAATGTAACGATATAACCCTTCTGAAAGTTCCGTCGGCTCGATTGAACCTAACCGCAACCGGCCAGAAAACTGCGATTGTTCGATTTTTTGCAGCAGGAATAACAGGTCTGTCGGGGAATCAAAATCCTGCCCATACTGACCAATATGAATACCGGTCAACACTATTTCCGGATATCCGTTGGCAGAAAGTTTTTCTACCTGACTGACAACCTCCGGCACTGCAACGGATCGGCTGCGGCCACGCGCATAGGGGATAATACAGTAAGAGCAGAAAGCGTCACAGCCATTCTGAATTTGGACAAAAGCCCGACTACGCTGTTCAAAACCGGTCAGACTCAACGGTTCAATGACATTGCGGGAACGAATATCTGAAACCTGGATTTCACCCAAATTCTTATTTTCATCAAGATATTTCAGCAATTGACCTTTTTCATTATTGCCGATCACCAGCGAAACCCCTGCGAGTTGATTCAAACTCTGCGGGTCAATCTGGGCATAACACCCAGTGACTACAATCCTTGCTTTAGAGTTAAGACGTCTGGCGCGACGAATCAATTTGCGTGACTGTGCATCAGTCGCAGCAGTTACCGTACAGGTGTTCACAATAACAAGGTCAGCCCCGGCATCAAAAGCAACCTGTTGATATCCTGCCTGCTGCAACTGCTCACTCATGGCCGCAGATTCAAACTGATTGGTTTTACAACCCAGGGTCACAATAGCAACTGATGAACTCATTGGATCCAACCACCACCGGTCACCAGGTCATCAGAATAGAAAACAGCGGCCTGTCCAGGAGTCACTCCATCCTGCGGGGATGCAAAAATAACTTTTACCCGGGCATGATCAAGAGGTTCAACTGTGACGGGAACCTCCGTATGCCGATAACGAATGCGACATGTTGTCGTAAATGCCTCCACAGGTTCCGGAATATTCCAGCAACACTGTTCAACAGTCATTTCAGTGCAGCTCAGATGCTCTTTTTCACCAACAATCACCTGTTGTTTTGATGCATCAATAGCAATCACATAAAGAGGTTCTTTCCAACCAACTCCAAGCCCTTTTCGTTGGCCGATAGTATAGCGGTATGTCCCCTGATGTTGGCCGAGAACCTTTCCGGATACGTGAACGATATCACCGCATAATGCTGAAAATCCCTGTTCATGTTCCAAAAAGCTGACATAGTCACCATCAGGAATAAAACAGAGGTCCTGACTCTCGCTCTTTTCGGAAACCTGCAAACCAAGCCGGGCAGCATGTTGGCGGACCTGAGACTTGTTTAATTCACCTAAAGGGAACAGGCAATGGGACAGTTGTTGCTGGTTAAGAGCAAAAAGAAAATAACTCTGGTCTTTGTTTTTATCAGCCCCCTTGCGGATAAATAATTGGCCATCTGCTTCTGCAAGGGAGACATAATGTCCTGTAGCAAGGAAGTCTGCTCCAAGTTCCAGGGCTTTTTCCAAAAGCAAACCGAACTTGATTTTTTTATTACAAACAGCACACGGGTTCGGGGTGCGCCCTGACAAATAATCAGAACAAAAACGGTTTATGATTTGCCGGCGAAAGTCGGTTTCAAAATTAACCGAATAAAAAGGGATCTGTAAGGTCTCAGCTATTTTTTGAGCATTGGCAACAGCAGTATTAGAGTGACACTCCTCATCTGCAGTTTCTTTGGCACAAGTGTCCCAATGATGCATTGTCAGGCCAATGACCTCATAGCCCTGCTCTTTCAACAGTGCCGCTGTTACAGATGAATCAACACCGCCACTCATAGCGACAACAACTCGTTTTTTCACATAATCCTCATCAAGAAAAAAAGGGTTCCACATCGTGTAGAGCCCTTTTTAATTTAAACTAAACTCTAGAAGTTAGCACTAAGAGTTTTGTTTTCTATAGTCTTTTATCGCTTCATGCAAAGCATCGGCGGCAAGATTCGAACAATGCATTTTTGCGGGCGGCAAACCATCCAGAGCTTCGGCAACGGCCTGATTCGTTAAAATCAGTGCTTCATCAATAGTTTTACCAATCGCCATTTCAGTCACCATTGATGATGTTGCAATTGCGGCACCACAACCGAAAGTTTTGAACTTGACATCTTTAATAATATCATTTTCAACTTGAAGAGATATCCTCATGATATCACCGCAGGAAGCATTTCCCACCTCACCCACACCGTTTGCATTTTCCACTTCACCAACATTACGAGGATTGGAAAAGTGATCCATAACTTTTTCTGTATACATCGCGTTTTCTCCTTGCTTGAATTGTCTTTTTGTTGATGACTAACCACATGCCTTTGTCACCATACGACATTCATCGCAGGATAAAGGTGTCGGATTGTCTCGTTCATATAAGGGACTCATTTCCCGTAATTTTTGTACTATTGCCGGGAGCTCATCCAAAATATAGTTAATTTCTTCATCGGTATTATCCGCACTGAGGCTAAATCTGGTACTTGAGTGAGCCAGAACAATATCAACACCCATTGCGCCCATAACATGGGATGGTTCCAGAGAACCGGAAGTACAAGCTGACCCTGATGAGGCTGCAATTCCTTTCATATCAAAAAACAGCAGCAAAGATTCTCCTTCAATATAATTAAAGCTGACATTCAGAGTATTCGGAAGTCGAAGATCCGCGTCGGGGTGTCCGTTTAATTTCACTTCAGGAATGGTTGACAGAATCCCTTTTTCCAGCTTATCCCGCAAACTGCGCACATCTGCGTAATCTTGATCCATATTTTTCATCGCTATTTCACAGGCGGCTCCCAAACCTACGATACCGGGAACATTGTGAGTGCCGGCACGACGATTACGTTCCTGATGTCCACCATGCATAAAACGAGTTATCTTGGTTCCTCGTCGAAGATACATGGCTCCAACTCCTTTTGGAGCGCCAATTTTATGTCCCGAAATCACCGCCATATCAACATTTGCCTTGCGGACATCCACAGGAATTTTACCAGCAGCCTGAACAGCATCCGTATGAAACCGCACCTTGTGCTTTTTGGCTATGTTCCCAATCTCTTCAATAGGAAAGATATTTCCCGTTTCATTGTTTGCCCACATCACCGAAATAAGAATAGTTTTATCGGTGATTGCAGCTTCCAATTCTGCCAGGTCGAGCATCCCATCATGATCAACATTCAGATAGGTGACCTCAAAACCATCCTTTTCAAGAGCTTCACAGGTTTCCAAAACAGCCGGATGCTCCACCGAGGTGGTAATGATATGATTTCCCTTGTGCCTTAACGCATCAGCGGTCCCTTTAATGGCATGATTGTCGCCTTCACTCCCACAAGAAAGAAAGATGACTTCTGCGGCTGAACAATTCAACAACTCTGCAACCTGCTCACGCGCTTTCTCTATCGCACCGCCAACCATCCGACCAGCCCAATGGACACTTGACGGGTTTCCGAACTGTTCACAAAAATAGGGCAACATTGCCTCTAAAACCTCTGGTTTGACAGCCGTTGTCGCATTGTTGTCCATGTAGATTCTTTTCACAAATTCCTCCGGTTGAACATAATAGATACTAGCAATTAGCAACTCGACAACTGGATTGTTGCCGACAATCATCCGTTAAATCCTCTAACGATACGGAGGCGAGAAAAGAGCGAATCTGCTTCCCCAGACCGTGCCAGACCGATTGGGTCGCACACTCAGTACCACGACTGCAGGTGCCATCAACATTCATACAGGATAAAGGCATGAGAGACTCTTCGACCGTATCAATAATCTGATCCATTTTTATCTCCGCTGCCGATCTGGCCAGAAGATACCCTCCTCCGGGCCCACGGACGCTATTCACAATCCCGCCACGGCGCAACTTGACGAAAAGTTGTTCGAGATAATTCAAGGATATGTTTTCCTGCTCGGAGATATCTTTTAAGGAAACAGGAAGCCCATGACTGCTTAGATTCAGACTGACAAGAGCACGGACAGCATATTGTGCTTTTTTTGACATGCGCATCAAACGGCTTCTTTTCTCAAAGATTCAGATTTTTCCTGGTCTTCATATCGAGCAAGCTCTTCCTTCAGTTGTTTCTGCTCGCTCTGTAATTCTTCAACCTGCTCAGTGAGCCGGTGAATTTGTTCAAAGACACAATTAACTGCTTTGGCAACCGGATCAGGAAGTTTATCGTGTTCAAGGTCAACCCCGACCCTTTTTTCACCGGACAGAACAACCCTGCCGGGAATACCGACAACGGTCGCTGTCGCAGGGACTTCTTTAACAACGACGGAGTTGGAACCAATTTTACTGTCATCGCCAACCTTAAAAGGACCGAGGATTTTGGCCCCGGAGCCAATAATGACATTATTTCCCAAAGTAGGATGACGTTTCTCTTTTGCCCAGGAGGTTCCGCCTAAAGTGACTCCATGATAAAGCGTACAATTGTCACCGATCTCAGCGGTTTCGCCAATCACAACACCCATACCATGATCAATAAAGAATCCACGTCCGATCGTGGCACCCGGGTGGATTTCTATCCCGGTCAGCAACCGTCCAAAATGGGAAATAAGCCGCGCCAGAAATTTAACTTGATTGATCCACAACCAATGCGACAAACGATAGAAAAGCATCGCGTGAAATCCAGGATAACAAAAGATCACCTCAAAAACGCTCCGCACTGCCGGATCACGTTCAAAAACAACCTTTATATCTTCTTTGAGACGAGAAAACATGGATTCGACCTTCCGTAACGACTACCTTTATCGCACAGCCTTATGGCTCATTATATAACTCGACAATCATACATCAAAGGTTATTTTTTATCACCAAGTACTTTAATCTTGATCAGAACTATCATACCTGACTGTTTCTGTCAATTATAATCAAACATTTTAGTCAGGTATTCTCGAGACCGATTTCCGGCAACAATCAGATCATCCGATTAGCTGTTGTGATGAAAGTCAAATCTCTATTTATTACCGTTCTTATTGGTCGACAAGGGATTAAGAATCCCCTATAATGCACGAGTTTTTATGCGCCCATATTGATCCATTATTCTATCCCAATAAGGAGTGATAAAATGCCAGACTTCAAGTATCAGGAACCTATGCCACTCGGTGCCGACAAAACCAAGTATTATAAAATTGAAGGATCTGAAAAATTTGTCTCAGTTGAATCGTTCGGGGGAAAAGACGTTCTCAAAGTCAATCCTGAGGCTCTGACAGTTCTTTCAAATACTGCAATGCGTGATGTTTCATTTTTATTGCGGCCGGATCACAACGAACAGGTTGCCAAAATCCTCAGTGATCCTGAAGCATCTGAAAACGACAAACTTGTAGCCATGGCTTTCCTTCGCAATGCAGAGGTTTCAGCTAATTTTGAGCTGCCGTTCTGTCAGGACACCGGGACTGCAACAGTTGTTGCCAAAAAAGGCCAGCAAGTCTGGACCGGTGGCAACGATGAAGAACGAATTTCCGAGGGAGTTTTCAAAACCTATACGGAAGAAAATCTTCGCTACAGCCAAACAGTTGCTCTGGATATGTATAAAGAGAAGAATACCGGTACCAATCTCCCGGCTCAAATCGATCTTTATGCGACTGAAGGAGATGCTTACAAGTTTCTGTTTATTGCCAAAGGTGGCGGTTCTGCCAACAAGACCATGCTCTTCCAGGAGACCAAGGCTCTGCTGAACCCGGAAAAACTCGAAGACTTCCTGCTGCAAAAAATGAAAACAATCGGGACAGCAGCCTGCCCCCCTTATCACCTGGCCTTTGTTATTGGCGGGACTTCTGCCGATGCCTGTATGAAGACGGTAAAACTGGCAACAGCTCGTTATCTTGATGAACTGCCCACTCAGGGCAATGAACATGGCCAAGCTTTCCGCGATCTGGAATTAGAAGCTAAAGTTCTCAAAATGGCTCAGGACATTGGTATCGGAGCTCAATTTGGCGGCAAATATTTTGCCCATGATGTCAGGATCATCCGGCTGCCACGTCATGGTGCTTCCTGTCCTGTCGGTATGGCTGTCTCCTGTTCCGCTGACCGGAATATCAAGGCAAAAATAACCAAAGAGGGCCTTTTTGTTGAGGAAATGGATCGGAATCCTGGACGTTTGATCCCCGAAGAATTACGCACAAAGAAAAGTGTTGGCACTGAAATCGATTTGAACCGTCCTATGTCTGAAGTTCTGGCTGATTTGACCAAGCTGGAAGTCGGCTCACCATTGCGCCTTAAAGGAACGATTGTTGTTGGTCGTGATATTGCGCATTCCAAATTTAAAGAAATTATCGATAGTGGTCAGCCACTTCCTGAATATCTAAAAAATCATCCTATCTACTATGCCGGTCCTGCCAAAACTCCAGCAGGAAAACCCTCTGGTTCCTTCGGACCAACAACTGCCGGCCGGATGGACAGCTATGTTGACTTGCTGCAGAGCAATGGAGGCTCCATGATTATGATTGCCAAAGGTAATCGTAGTCAGCAAGTCACTGATGCCTGCGCCAAACATGGTGGATTCTATCTTGGATCCATTGGTGGCCCTGCAGCAATTCTTGCAGATCAGAACATTAAAAAAGTGGAGTGCATTGACTTTGAAGAGTTGGGCATGGAAGCTGTCTGGAAGATTGAAGTTGAAAACTTCCCGGCATTTATTCTGGTTGATGATAAAGGAAATGATTTTTTCAAAACTCTTGGCCTGTAATTCAACACGTTTAATATCATAATAAAATCTGTCATCGCCCCGGTTGTTTTACCGGGGCTTTTCTTTTTGCCGGAAATGGGTAATTATCAGAACAGATTTGTAGCAAACTTCATAACCACCAACCACTCAACGGGATTTCCATGGGCAATAAAATTGCTGTATATTATGATCGAATCGTTCTTAAACACCCTTTACTGACAATTTTACTGGTTCTTTTTCTGGTGATAGGTGTTGGCTTTTTTACTAAAAACTTTCGCCTCGATGCTTCTGCCGATTCTCTCCTTCTCGAAAATGATCAAGATCTGAAATATTTCCGCTCCATTAACGCGAATTATGGCAGCGCAGATTATTTAGTTGTCAGCTACTCCCCTAAAGGGGATCTTTACAGCGCTGAGACTTTGGATGATCTCCGCAAGCTACGCGATAGCCTGCTCCAGATCGAAAGAGTTGACACCGTCTTAAGCATTCTGGATGTCCCTTTGATTGATAGCCCCCGATTGACTTTAGGTGATTTGAATGATGGCATCCGCACCCTTGAGACGCCAGGTATCGACACAAATCTTGTCCGTAAGGAATTCCAAACCAGCCCGTTCTACAAAGAGCTTCTGGTTAGTTCGGACGCTAAAACAACAGCCCTGCAGGTCATCTTTAAGCGCGATAAAACCTACCACTCGCTACTCCAGAAAAGGAATTCACTGCGTGAAAAAAAACTGGCCCAGCCACTGACTGCAACCGAAACAGCAAAGCTGGAACAAGCCAGCCAAAAATTTGATGAATACACCCGTGTTGTAGCGGATCAGGAAGCTGAAGACATTGCAAAAATCCGCTCGATATTGACCCAACATCAAAATCAAGCAGAAATCTTCCTCGGTGGCGTCCCCATGATTGTGACAGACATGATCAGTTTTATCCGCCACGATTTAGCTGCATTTGGCTTTGGTGTGCTGATATTTCTCGTCGCGATGTTGTTTCTGATCTTCCGCAGGCCCAGTTGGATCATTTTACCAATGGTCTGCTGCTTTGCTTCCGTTTTCTTCATGTTCGGCTTCCTCGGACTGGTAGGCTGGAAAGTTACCGTCGTTTCATCTAACTTCACCTCATTGCTTTTGATTATCACTCTTTCACTCTGTGTACACCTGATCGTCCGTTACAATGAACTGTACGAAGAAATGCCCGGAGCGAATCACTTTACTATGGTTAAAGAGATGGTTCGCAGCAAAGCCATTCCAAGCATTTACACCTCGTTGACAACCATTGTTGCCTTTGCATCCTTATTGACCAGTGATATTCGTCCGGTGATTGATTTTGGCTGGATGATGGCGATCGGCATCAGCTTCGCTTTGCTCATTTCGTTCGCCCTCTTCCCTGCCGGATTGATGCTCTATAAAAAACCCGTTCATTTTACGCCTCGTTTTGACATCACTGGCATTATCACCCGCACCTGTGCCCATTGGATCGAATCCCGGAGTCGATTAACCTTGGTCATTTTTGCGTCACTGACGATTATCAGCATGATCGGCATTTCTAAATTAACGGTCGAAAATCGTTTCATTGACTATTTCAAACCAACAACAGAAATTTATCAGGGAATGGAATTAATCGATAAAAAGCTGGGAGGGACAACGCCACTAGACGTTATCATTGACGCCGATCCTGACTTTTTTGCAACTCAAAAGCAGGAACAGGCAGATACGGAGGATGACCCTTTCGAGGATGACTTCTTTGCTGACGAACAGGCTGATGCAGGACTTTCCGGCAGCAGTTACTGGTACAACAGTTATCAAATCGACACCCTGGAGAACATTCATCAATATCTTGATGATCTTCCTGAAACCGGCAAGGTTCTCTCCATGGCGACGACAATGATGCTCATGCAGCAACTGAATGAGGACGTCCCCCTCGACAATCTCTCTCTGGCCGTTATCCATAAGAAATTGCCTGCGATTATCAATGATTCCCTTTTTCGTCCTTACATGTCGGCTGATGGCAATCAAGTCCGCTTTTCACTCCGGGTCATTGACTCCAATCCGGACTTGCACCGTAACGACTTATTGAAAAAAATCCGCCTTGATTTAACTGAAAAGTTGAATATCAAGCCTGAACAAATCCACCTGACAGGAATGTTTGTCCTCTACAACAATGTGCTTCAAAGTCTGTTCAGTTCACAAATCATGACGATCGGGGTGGTTTTTCTCGTCATTATGATGATGTTCATTCTTCAATTTCGATCTATTCGACTCGCCATTATTTCCATTATTCCCAATCTGATATCCGCAGGAATGGTCCTTGGTTTAATGGGATTACTCAGGATTCCCCTCGACATCATGACCATTACCATTGCCGCCATTACTATTGGGATTGCCGTTGATGATACGATTCACTATGTCCATCGTTTCAATGAAGAAATTCTGGTTGATGGAAACTACCTGACAGCGATGAAGCGTTGCCACGATAGCGTCGGACGAGCCATGTATTACACGTCCGTCACCATTATCATCGGCTTTTCAATTTTGACACTGTCAAATTTTCTTCCCACCATCTACTTTGGACTTTTTACCGGATTAGCCATGTTCATTGCCATGTTAGCCAATCTGACATTATTGCCATTGTTACTGATTACCTGGAAACCACGGACAAGCGAATAATGCGGTATCGAGTTAACAGAGTTTTTCCGGGCGGGAAATAATATATCCTTGCACATAGTCGATACCAATCGATTGCAGCGCCTCCAGAGTCTCCTGGTCCTCCGCATGCTCAGCAATGGTTGTAATCTGCATGACTCGGGCAATCCGATGAATTGAATCGACGACCGCGCGCGACAGTGGATCATTGATAAGATCCTGAACAAAACTGCCATCTATTTTGATGTAATCAACGGGAAAGTTTTTAAGATAACCAAAAGAAGCCATTCCACTTCCAAAATCATCCAAGGCAAACCGACAACCGTTTTTTTTGACTTCATGGATGAAATGTATCGCCTTCTGCATCTGGTGCATGGCCGCTGTTTCAGTAATTTCAAAGCAGATTTTATCGGGTGAAAACAGTCGGTCGCCCAGTTCTGATTGAATAAAGTCCAGAAAAGACTCATCGCTGAAGCTTGCACCGGACAAATTGATGGCTACAAAATCAATAGTCGATTGAAGGTTGGCGTTGTTTTCCAGCCAATCAAATGTCGCCTTGACCACCCACCGGTCAATCATCGACATCAAGCCGTAGCGCTCTGCCGCAGGAATGAATCCTCCAGGGGGAAGAGTTTTTCCGGTTTCATCCTGCATTGATATCAAGACTTCAAACTGAACCTGCTGATTATCCTGCACATTTTCCAGCCGGGCAATCGCTTGCCTGCGTAAAAAGAACCGATCTTCCGTTAATGCTTGATTGATACGAGCAACCCACTTCATCTGTTCGTTCATCGTCCGCAATTCATTGTCATCAGAATTGTAAATATGATAGCGATCTCGCCCTGACTCTTTCGCCATATAACAGGCCTGATCTGAACATTTCAGGGCCTGAGTCAGATCTTTAATACTCTCATCAAGCAAGCAGACACCGATACTGAGGCTGGCCTTAAAGACCTGATCATTCCATTGAAATCGGAAAGCTTTGACTTGTTCCTGTAACGCTTCAATAATTATATGAATATCTTCCAAACAGCAATTATGCAACAGCAAGCCAAACTCATCCCCGCCCAAACGGCCTAAAACATCCCCTTTGCGAATCCGTTTATTGAGATAGAGACTTAATTCCTGCAACATGGCATCACCGGCAACATGACCCACGGTATCATTGATGATTTTAAACTGATCCAGATCGATGTAACAAAGAACATGCTGCTGTGATTCAGAATGAACATTTGCAATGGCAGCAGTCAGACATTGCTCAAAAGCATAGCGATTTTGCAACCCGGTCAGACGATCAAATTTGGCCATGTATTGAATCCGCTTCTGCAACTTTCTTTCTTCGGTTGCATCACGAAACATAACGACAACAGAGACTTTCTCATGATCAATGACTGGGTAGGCGAAGGTATCGGCAATAAACTCACTTCCATCTTTACGAATTTTTATATCATCAGGGATATGAATGCTTTCATGGGTTTTAAAAATATTTATTAAGGGACAATTGGGATTTTCCTTCCCTGATTCCTCATCCACACAATGGTGAATCAGCTTATGAATATCCTGACCGAGAAGCTCCCCTTCCGAAAAACCCAAAATCTGTTGTGCGGCGCGATTGATAAACAGACAGATGCCATCTTGATTAAGCTCAAAGATCCCCTCTTCTGTTGATTGAAGGATCAGCTCATAGCGTCGACTCATTTTTTCGAAGTTGTTACTTCGGGTACTGGTCTCTTCAAGATAGAACCGATAACGGCGGTACCACCAGGCGGAAAGAAATCCCCCGAGGGTTCCCACACCAGCCGGGATCAGATAGCCGACATGATGTTCCAACGGCCCTCCCCAGAGTAATTCATTATAAAGGACCGATAACGATACTGTGAATACCACCCCGACAATTGGCCACAACAGCATGGCATTGTCTGGACAGATGGACAAACCACAAAATAATTTACGCTCCTCCTGCATTCCCAAACCCCTCATTTTAGTTCAGCAATTCATAACAATGTCAAAAACGACCAAATTCAGCATCATCCAGAACTATCTGCTGCTCAACTTTGGGTTGCTTTTTCCCACTATCTGAATGGTTTCCCCACCCTTCTCCTGAGACCTGTTCCGGCAGTGTGGTCGCTGTATAATGAACAGCAGATGTATTTTGTCCCGGTTTCAGCTTAAAGCGTTGTAGCATGTGACTTAACTGGGAGGCCTGTCCTGACATTTCTTCAGCAGCCGAAGCACTCTCTTCGGCAGTAGCGGTATTTTGTTGGGTTACGATATCGATCTGACTGATCCCCTGATTAATCTCAGCCACGCCCAGTGCTTGTTCCTTGCTGGCAGCAGCTATTTCAGCAACCAGATCCGTTACTTTACCGATACCAACAACAATTTCCTGTAAAGCTGTAGAGGTCTGGTTAGCTATGGTTGTCCCTTGTACAGTTTTTTCGACAGATCCTTGAATTAATTCTGCGGTTTCTGCAGCGGCTTTGGCACTACGAGCTGCAAGATTGCGAACTTCTTCGGCAACGACAGCAAAACCTTTTCCATGCTGTCCGGCACGGGCTGCTTCAACTGCGGCATTGAGAGCCAGCAGATTGGTTTGAAAGGCAATTTCATCAATGGTTTTAATAATTTTTGAAATATTTTGGCCTGCTTCGTTAATTTCACTCATCGAAGCGACCATGGACTGCATTTGCGCACTCCCTTTATCAGCTGCAGCCTTGGTCTCCCGAGACAAACCATTAGCCTGGGTCGCATTATCAGCATTGAGGGTCGTTTGAGACGAGGTTTGATGCAAAGAGGCGGAAATTTCTTCCAGTGATGCTGCCTGCTCGGTCGCTCCCTGGGAAAGAGTTTGACTGGAATCTGCAACCTGATCTGAAGCCAGAGTAATTTCTCTACCTGCAACCTGAATTTGTGCCATGATCTCATTCAGATCATTCCCAAGTTGCTTCAGGCTTCCCCGCAGTACATCCTGGTCATCCCGTGGAGTGACTTCAAAAGTCAGATCTCCGGCAGCCAATTTTTGCAGTGAATCCACCACTTCCGTTTGCAACGAATCGGCAAAATTATCCATCGAATCCGCCATCTGTCCAATTTCATCTTTCCGCTGCAAATGTAAACGCTCACTCAAATGTCCTTTTTCAAGCTGACCCAACATTTTGACTGCACTGCGCATCGGTCCGGCTAATGACCGACTGATGATAACGGCGATACCGATTCCGAGCAATAAAGCCAGAATGCCAATACCGACAACTGTGCTGTTTTGAATTTTAACTGTCCTTACATTCGCTGAAGCTTCTTCCGCAGCATACGCTTCAGCTTTTTTTCTGATGCTTGTCAGTCGCTTTTGTACAACCTGAAGATGTTCTCTGCTTTCCGTCAGATAAATGTTTTCAGCTGCCTGTTTTCCCTTGACAGCCTCTTTTGCAACTTCTACAGCAGCACCAACAAGGTTTCGCACTTGGAGAAGAGTCGGAACTGCTTGTTGGGAAAAATATGTGGTCGCAGCATCAAAGCGGCCCGATTGCAGCAGTTCGTTGATTCTGGCTCCATGCTGATGCAACATTTTGTGTGGCTCTTCCAGATCGTTGAAAACTTTTGCCAGCTCAGGATTTTCAGCCGCAGCTTTACGGCCTTCGTTACTATAGATATATTTCCCGAGGCTGCATTGTTTGTGATCAAATTGAACATCAACACCCTGCTGTTTCGCTAATATGGCCATCTGCACTTTAAAAGCCCAGCTCAGATGATCAACCTCTTTTTCAATTAAAAATTCAGGAAGCTCAAGGTCAGCCGGCCGGTAAGCTGCCTTGATCTTTTTGGCCGTATCGTGCAACAACTTATGCGGCTCTTCGAGAGCCCTAAGATCAGCAGCAATTTCAGGAATCATCAGCTCAGCTTGCCGTCGACCTTCGCCATAATACCATTTTCCAAATCCGCATAATTTATGATCGACCTGCACTGACAGATTATTCACGTTGTCATCACTGAGAAAAACGGCAACTTGTCCAGCCCAATTCAGATGATCAATCTCCAGCTGTGATAATTTGCTGATCAGTGCCTCACTTTCTGTGACCCTGCGTCCACTTTTGACCGACTTGTCCATTCCATACATTCCGACAATCAGAACGATCAAAAGCAAACCTAAAATAATTCCAGACAGTAAAAACATTTTTTTCGAGATTTTCAGGTTGTCAAACATCTTCTTTCCTCTCATGATCATTCATGAATTATATATATCTAATTTTCTACATAAAGACGTTCTTAACATTCCTGGAACTTGTATTTCCACACAAAAAATATAACGAAATATGTTATAATTATTTTTTTATTATCTCACAGGGACTTACAACTTAAATAAATTACAAATTAAAAAAGAAGAAACATTAAATAGTTAAATAAAATGCGCCATAAAGATTTATCATTATTAATATTATATTTTCATTATTAAACTTATGCCATACATGTCGTGGCATGTAAAGGAAAATAATGTCATATAAATTAAATATGACTTCTATCAAAATTCGCGGAATCAACAAAAACAGTCTCTACTATGATGACTACAGTCAATTTTCTTTGCTCCTCCGGCATAAAATTCTTCGGCTTAGAAAAGAACGGGGGCTGACTCAGGAACAAATGGAGGATTTTGATCTTTCAATACGCCAATTCCAACGCATCGAATCAGGAGAAACAACAAACCTGACCCTCTCCAGTCTTTTCAGAATATCTAAAGCACTACAGATCCCGCTTTCAAAACTTCTCGATGTTGAAAAAGAGGTTCTTTAGCTTTTAATCAATAAACCAAACACTTCTTTCACCGTTATATTTAAACCTTTCATAAAGTTTCAACATCAGAACTAAAACAGAAATAGCTGGCACATAATTCATAAACAGGCTATTGTGCGTCTCTTTTTCTTAAGAAATCAGCTTTGACTCAACGACAGGATATACATGTCTGAACAAACACTTACATTCAAAGAACTACAACTCGCACCGAATGTTTTTAAAGTTATTAAAGAAATAGGCTATGAAACGCCCACACCAATTCAATCCCAAAGCATTCCACCATTGTTGGAAGGACGTGATCTATTGGGTCAGGCACAGACCGGGACAGGAAAAACAGCTGCGTTCTCACTGCCACTGCTCAGCCGTCTTAATCCAAAGTTAAAAGCTCCACAGATCTTGGTACTGACACCAACCAGAGAGTTGGCTCTGCAGGTTGCAGAAGCAATGCAGACCTACGCCCGGCATCTAAAAGGGTTTCAGGTTTTACCTGTTTACGGTGGTCAGAATATGGGGCAACAGTTACGACAATTAGAACGTGGTGTTCAGGCTGTGGTCGGGACTCCGGGAAGAATCCAGGATCATTTACGTCGCAAAACCTTGAAACTCGACAAACTGAGTTGTGTCGTGATTGATGAAGCTGATGAAATGTTAAAAATGGGGTTTATCGAAGAGGTGGAACAAATCCTTGAACATGCTCCGGAAGGCCGTCAAACCGCCTTGTTCTCAGCAACAATGCCAAAGGAAGTTCTGACTATTGCACGCAAGCATCTACAGAACCCGCTGGAAATTCGCATTAAGAGTAAGACGTCCACTGTAGATAAAATTTCACAAAGATTCTGGCAAGTCAAAGGACTCCACAAGCTTGACGCCTTGACCCGTATCCTGGAAGCTGAAGAAATTGATGGTATGCTGATTTTTGTCCGCACCAAAGTGGCCACGGTCGATCTGGCTGAAAAACTGGAAGCACGCGGTTTTTCCAGTGCGGCATTAAACGGCGACATGACCCAGATGTTGCGGGAAAAAACCGTTGAGCGATTAAAAGATGGTTCTCTCGATATTGTCGTTGCAACTGACGTTGCCGCACGAGGTCTGGATGTCAAACGCATCAGTCATGTCGTTAATTACGACATCCCTTATGATACGGAATCCTACATCCACCGTATCGGACGTACTGGTCGTGCAGGCCGCGAAGGCAAAGCGATACTGTTTGTCGCTCCTCGAGAAAAGCGGATGCTTGCTGCAATTGAAAGAGCAACTCGGCAACCGATAAAAGCTATGGCTTTACCTAGTCGTAAAGACATAACCGATCGGCGTATCAATCAGTTCAAAGAACAGATCTCCACAGCAATGGAGTCTGAGGACATGGAGTTTTTTGAAGATTTAATCGATCAGTATCAAAGCGAGTATGATGTCGGCCATCGCAAGATAGCAGCAACTCTCGCTTATTTACTGCAGAAAGAACGCCCTTTAAACCCTGAAGAACAGTTTATCGAAGACGTTCCCGCTGAACGTTCGGAACGAAAAGAGAGACCAAGACGCGAAAGAAAAACTAGCGACGAACAAATGCAAGCCTATCGCATTGAAGTCGGTCGTAAGCATGGTGTAGAGCCTGGGAATATTGTTGGCGCAATCAGCAACGAAGGCAAACTTAACAGCCGAGATATTGGCCGGATTCGCCTATTTGATCAGTTCAGTCTGGTTGATCTCCCAAAAAATCTTTCGCAGGATGTATTGCATAAATTGAAGGCCGTGTGGGTTTGTGACGAACAGCTGCAAATCAGTCCGGACTCAGGTTCATATAAATCCTCTGCGAATGATTTTTCCAAACGGAGGAAGTTTGGTAAAGGAAGTTCCGGCCTCAAGAAATACGGTTCCCGTCCCCAGAAGCCAACGACAAGCCGGCGAAAAAGAGAGAAATAAACACTCTTTGAGACCATGATCGTTTAAAAAAGCGTGCCACATTTGTGGGACGCTTTTTTGGTAAGCAACAGCCCCTTTAAACTCCCTTAAAGTTACGTTATTATCCAATGCACTGCTCAATATTCTCTTTTTTTCAATAAAGGGTTTTCCAATGGAACAATGGCTGAAATTACAAAATGGAAGTGATATCCGCGGAGTTGCAGTTGCCGGAGTCGCAGGGCAACCAATCACACTACAGGATCCGATTGTCCGCTCCATCGGCTTCGCATTTGCTCAGTGGCTTTCGGAGCAGCTTGGCAAGCCGTCCAATGAGCTAAAAGTTGCTGTCGGTAACGATTCTCGAATTTCTGCCCAGCAGATCAAAACTTCTATTTTTCAAGGATTGGTATCTGCAGGAGTGACGGTATTCGACTCAGGTCTCGCTTCCACTCCAGCCATGTTCATGTCGACCGTTTTCGAGAACCACTGCTACGATGGCTCAATCATGTTGACCGCCAGCCACTTGCCGTTCAATCGCAATGGGATGAAATTTTTCACCGCTGCAGGGGGTCTGGAAAAACAAGACATCACCAAAATACTCACCAAGGCAGCCAACGTTGGTGAATTCACCAACGCACCAACCGTTAATGCTACAACCATTAATCTGATGGATGATTATACCGCTCACCTTGTCAAGATTATCCGTAACGGAACCGGGAGCGACACACCACTGGATGGGTTAAAAATTGTCGTTGATGCCGGAAACGGCGCTGGTGGCTTTTTTGTGAGCAAGGTTCTTCAACCCCTCGGAGCAGATACCACTGGAAGCCAGTTTCTGGAAGCAGATGGGATGTTTCCAAACCATATTCCCAACCCTGAAGATCCCGAAGCCATGGCCGCCATCATAAACGCGGTTAAAACCAATGGTGCTGACTTTGGAATTATTTTTGACACCGACGTTGATCGCGCCGGTGCTGTTGATAAAAACGGAACCCCCATCAACCGCAACCGTTTTATTGCCCTGATGGCGACTATCGTTCTTGAACAACATCCCGGATCGGTCATTGTCACCGACTCGGTAACGTCAACAGGTCTTAAATGGTGGATCGAACAAAAACTTGGCGGTCAACACCACCGTTTTCAGCGCGGCTACCGAAACGTCATCAACGAAGCAATTCGCCTTAACGGGACCGGAAATGAGTCCTGGTTGGCCCTTGAAACTTCCGGTCACGGGGCTTTGAAAGAGAATTATTTTCTTGATGATGGCGCCTACCAGATCGCCAAAATCCTGATCAAAATTGCCCAGCTCAATATGTCGGGCAAAGGAACTATCGATGAACTTATTGCCGACTTACCCGAACCTGCCGAGGCCAAAGAATTTCGCCCAAAAATCAAAGTTGCTGACTTCAGTCCCTATGCCGATAAAGTATTAGAGGATTTCGCCGCATTTGCTGCAAAGACTGAAGGCTGGAGCCTGACACCGAACAACTACGAAGGGGTGCACGTCACCTGCGATGCAACAGCCGGTCATGGCTGGGCGCTGCTACGCAAATCACTCCATGATCCCCAACTGCCCCTCAACATCGAAAGTGAAGAGAGTGGCGGGGTTGAACAGATCGCCGCAAAGATCAAAGGGTTCCTTTCCGGCTATGGCGGGCTTGATCTCCCGGGTATGTAGAAAGTTCTTTATCTGCAAAATCAGTGGACTTATCAGGAATGGCACTTCTTTAAGCTGTTTCAAAAGCACCGCTAAAAGCCAAAGGCAGATTTGACCCCAAACTTTGACCCCAAACTCCTTTTGGTAGCGATCATCCCCAAAAGCACCTTTACGTTTTTTTCGTTTATTGAACTCTTGAGCTGTTCTGCCGGCAATTAGCTGAAGGCTGTTTGGAATAACATCCTTGTCACTGTCGACAACCAGTAAATGGGTATGGTTGGAAGTCACCACAAAATTAAGAATTTGAAGTTTGTAGCGTTTTTTCGCTTCAAATAGCCAATGCATCCAACGGCTTCTATCCTTTGAGAACTTAAGTAAAAACTCTCTCTTGTGGCACCGGTGAGTAATATGCCAGACCTGACCAGGTATATGATGTCGATTAGCTCTAGCCACATCAGTTTCCTTAAAGTTTGTTTTTTAGCAGTAAAAAGGTGCATTTAAGACCGAAAAACTACCTCATTTTGGACATAATCCTTTTGATTTTAACTAGTTAGCTTGGTCCGACCCTGTTTACGTCTTTATAAAGTAGCCTGTCCCCTTTTGTCCCCTTGTTCCTAAAGTAGCCTGTCCCCTTTTGTCCCCTTGTTCCGGCGAAAGGCGACGGGGCAAGGTGCTGGACGAAGTCAGCGCCGCGATTCCGCCGACGCAGTCGGCGGAACGCCAACAGCACGCGCGGCTGCGGAATGGAGGCGAAGCCGCAATGGAGTAGGCGTCGCCGTGACTGTGATTGTTAGCTTTCTGGTATATCCAGACCGTTTGCATTTGCAGCATTTTTTGCCAGTTCTCTATAAGACATTCTCGTCATTTTCCCATTCTTTGTTGAGACTAGATGACCTAAGTCATGGTCATTCTCGAATGGGAAATCATCAGTTTTTGCTGGGCAGTTAATGATTCCTGCAACCTGGCCAAGAATTCCAACAATCAATCCCAGGTTGGATGGTCCTGGAATTGCTAAAACGAACGAGCTTTCCAGATGACTTGCCAAGAACTGATAGAGCTGATGATCATTCTTGTCTTTTTCTTCAACTGTAAAAGGCCAAAACCAGCCTTTCGTCTCAAAGCCTTCAAAATCCTCTCGGTCTGCCGTACTTCGATCAAAACGCATTAGCATACGTATTTCATTATGTTTTACGTTGTTTCTAAACAAATCACCATAGATGAAATAACCAGCAGATAGCGCTACCTTTGCTGTAAATCTCATTCGAGAATACGGATCTAATTTAAATGTACTTTGGAAAGTCTCGCCTGCCACTTCACTTTCATCTAGGATTCGACGATCAATTGGCGAATAAACCTCAATTTTTTCTTTTTTAAAAGCGATTTGAACAGGCTTATCTGAGGAGACTAGCTTTGATCTCTTAGCGATCGGGAAAGGCTGCTTATTAGAGTGACCTCTCGCGTCGTATTCACGCCTTGGAAATGAAATGAAAAAGTCATTAGCGATTGCAGCATCAACATCCGAACCCATGTCTGCATTGGTTTGTGAATCAACGTGAATTTCGAAACCGTTAGCCCCGCCCAATGATAAGGGGATGATATGCTCCCGATTCATATCTTTTTTATCTACGTCTTCATCTAAATAAATACAATACATGGCCATTCTCTCGGGAAGCTAATCGCGGCGCTGACCCGCGCCGTGGGCAGCGCGAGCAAGCGTAGCTTGATTGTGGTGTTCACGGTGTCGGGTCCAGTGCCGCGATTCCGCCGACGCAGTCGGCGGAACAAGTTATTAGTATGTTTCTTGATATCTCATTTGAGGTGTCGCCGACCGTAGGATGTCAATCAGACAACCTTGCCCAAGATCCTCAAGGATTACTTAAAAATGCATAAAAACAAAAAAATCTTGAAAATCATCTTTATGGATATCGCAGTAAATACTGGATAATCACGAAAGAAGATATTACATATGATCAAGCCGCTGAAAGCGCTTTTAGATAAATTCCACTGAACAAAAAAACGCCATATCTCTGAAATCCATTCAGAAATACGGCGTTAAATTTTCCTTTAATTTTCTGTTATTCCGCATGGCCCCTCCCTCCTGCATAAAAACAATTTATCATTAATAACGGCGGAACCAATTTTTGTCAAATATTTCTATTGGTTGGCACATTTTACCTTGAGTAAACTAAACCGGATCAACTCTTCAATGGTCATTCTTTCATATTTTTCAACAGGCTTTTAATTTCTCCAAGTTCACGCCAAGTTTACAGTCTCGCTGTGCATGGCAATGGTGAATCTTACGGACATGGCAGCCTTTATCGAATTAATTTTTTATGAATCTCCCCTCTTCGACTGCCCAAGATTATCCATAGTGGAACTGCGAGCCAAAAAAAACTTGAAGGTTTAAAAATTGTTGTTGATGCCGAAACGGTGCAGTTTGTCAGTTAAACAGCATTAACCAAGACATTGAGGATTAACTCCCCCTCTGACAACTTGACAACTCATTAGAAGAGCAGTAGATTTTTACATCACGAGATCAGGTTACTCTACTCAGGTCTCACTTAGAATTGTGGATTTTCTATATTCCTGGAGAATTTCTTCAATCCTTTCCTCCTCGTTCTCCAGTTATACAACCACTGATGTGTTTGGATAATAAGGAGGCTATTGTGACAAACTCCCGCCTAAGGAAGTATACGGAAAACTTACTCCAGCATGCCGATGTAGTTATTGATGGAGATCGCCCCTGGGACATTCAAGTTAAAAATAAAAATTTATATCGTCGCGTATTTATGCAAGGCAGCTTGGGTTTTGGCGAAGCCTACATGGATGGTTGGTGGGATTCAGAATCATTGGATGAACTTATTTCCCGTCTGGTTAAGGCTCAACTTGACGATCGGTTTAAGTCTATTGCCTTAATGATGACAACCTTGAAAGCAAAACTATTTAACCGCCAATCAGCAAAGCGAGCCTATCAGGTGGGTGAAAAACACTATGATATCGGTAACGATCTTTATGCCAACATGCTTGATTCCAAAATGATTTATAGCTGTGGATACTGGAAAGAAGCTCAGACTCTTGACGAAGCGCAGAGAGATAAACTTGAGTTAACGTGTAAAAAATTACACCTGGAAAAAGGACAGCGGGTCTTGGATATCGGCTGTGGATGGGGTGGAAGTGCTCGCTATATGGCAGAAAACTATGGTGTTGAAGTTGTCGGTATCACAATTTCATCAGAACAAGCCGCTTTGGCGAAGGAAAACTGTCGTCATTTACCTATTGAAATTCTCGTCAAAGATTACCGGGAAATGCAGGGATGCTTTGACCGGATAGTCTCCATCGGCATGTTTGAGCATGTTGGCTATAAAAACTATCGTACTTATTTTAAAACCATAGAAAAACTGCTACAGGATGATGGGTTGTTCCTGCTCCATACCATTGGCACAAATAGCCCTTCTGAGCATACTGATCCCTGGATTGACCGATATATCTTCCCGAATGGGATGCTCCCCTCAGCACAACAGGTCAGTTCAGCCTTTGAAGACTATTTTATTCTCGAAGACTGGCATAATTTCGGGCCCGACTACGATAAGACCCTGCTGTCCTGGCATAAAAATTTTAATAATGCCTGGCCGGAAATAAAAGAAAATTACGATGATCGCTTCCGACGGATGTGGAGTTACTACCTGCTTGCCAGTGCCGGATCATTCAGAGCCAGAAAAAACCAGTTATGGCAGATTGTTTTGTCAAAGCAGGGATTGACAGATGGCTATCATTTTCCCCGCTGAAGCTCAAGCCAAAATGATACTGCCTACATTTCAATACCGAGATGACAGACTGATTCAAGGCATCATTCCGGAATGAAAGAAGTATCGGCTTTAATCCGCTTTACAACCGCAACCAGTAGTTTGATGGCCTGATCCAAGTCCGATAGAGAAAGGGTCTCTACAGGCGTATGCATATAGCGCAGCGGAATTCCCAACAGTGCAGTGGCTACGCCACCACGAGATAACTGCATAACATTGGTATCATTGCCAGCTGCCCGTGGGAGGCCGATAATTTGCACCGGTATTTTTTCGGCAGCTGCGGTATCAACCAGCAATTTGAACAATTTCGGATTAATGTTGGCACCTCTGGCGAGAACCGGCCCTTTTCCTATCTCAACCCTCCCAATTGCAGACTGTTCGACATCAGGGTAATCGGTAGCATGCGTCACTTCTACCACAATACCCACATCAGGATTGACATCGTAACTACTGGTGACCGCACCGCGCAAACCAATCTCTTCCTGCACCGTTGATACGGTATAAAGATCAGAATCAATTTTCCCGGAAATTTTGACCTTTTTCATCACTTCAGTGACGATAAAAGCGCCCATTTTATCATCAAAAGCCCGGGATGTTGCCCGATTGTTCTGCAGGGTTTGGACTCCAACAGCAAAAGTAACCGGATCACCAATCTGGATTAACTTTTCAACTTCACTGCGATTTGAGCAACCAATATCAATAAACTGTTGCTTTAACTTAATGACGTTTTCCCGATCTTTAGGCTCTATCAGATGGATCGCTTTTTTTCCGATCACGCCGGGAACGTCACCCTGCGCAGTGTGGATCTGCACCCGCTGACCAGGCGACAGATGTGGATCAATCCCACCAATTGCTCCAAAATAAATAAAACCAAGATCATCAACATACTGGACCATAAAGCCAATCTCGTCACAGTGCCCTGCAAGCATGATTTTTGCTCCGCCCTGACCATCAAGCCGGGCGATGAGGTTTCCCATGACATCCGTTTTCAAATCATTGGCGACCCCTTCAAGTTGTCGTTTTATGACTCGTTGAGCTGGTTGTTCGTAACCGGAAGGACTTGGAGTTTCAACAAGTTCTTTTAAAAAATTAAAGTCCTGTTTTTTCATCTATTGCCCCTTGGCTCTGGCAACCAGTTCTGCAGAATTTTTTTGTGCCATTAAAAATTGCTCTTCCGACATTCCGGCACCCAATGCAATTTTATGCACCAACTCAGGGGGAAGAATATCTGATGGTGCATGCGCATCATTATTGATGACCAGCTTTGCACCATATTTGGCAGCCAACTTTACAACATGCCCATTCGTGAGAGAATTCCCTTTCCGGGTCGTGATTTCCAGGCAGACCCCCAGTTCCGCTGCCAATTGAACTTCTTCTTCCGTAATCAACCCCGGATGGGCCAGGACATCGACCCGTGCCTTAATGGCGGCCATATTTGTTCCCGGCATGACCGGATCAACAATCGCCTCTCCATGGACAACAACCAGCTCCGCACCATGATCTCGTGCAAGTTGGGCGACCTCAGCAATGGATTGCGGAGGGACGTGGGTCAATTCGACTCCGGCAAGAACGGTAATATTATTGGCGATACCGATTTCATCAACGACGCCGACAATATTATCAAGCAGCCATTTGGTATTACTTTTATCAGCATGGTCGGTTATCGCTATAGCTTTATAGCCGGCAACAGAAGCACGGCGGATTAATTCGGTCGGGACAAGCTCCCCATCACTGAAAAAGGTGTGTGTGTGCAAATCGATCATGATCCATTCCTACTTTCTATTCAGCTTCAGCCAATTCCCCGACATGGGAATTTCTGAAGACTTTGGTTATTTTGACCGCAACAGTCTTGCCGATAAGATCTGTTGAGCCTTGAAAATTAACAATCCTGTTCCAGGTGGTCCGGCCAAACACCTGCCCTTCCCCCTGCCTGCTTTCTCCTTCAACTAAAACAGGTAATACTTGGTCAGAATCAGTTTCCCAGATTTCCGCGCTGATCTGTTGTTGCAGATCCAGCAAGCGGTCAAAACGTTGTTGCTTCTGGAGCGCCGATTGATCATCCGCCATCTTCGCCGCAGCAGTTTCGATTCTTGGCGAGTAAAGAAAGGTGAAAGCATCAGCATACCTGACTTGTTCTACCAGATCGAGAGTCGCCTGAAAATCGGTTTCAGTTTCGCCTGGAAAGCCAACAATAATATCAGTGGTCAAACGGATTTCAGGACAAACCAGCTTTAAACGTGCAACCTTATCAAGATAATCAGCCGCTGTATAACCACGATTCATCAGTTTGAGAATCCGGTCTGAACCGCTCTGAAAAGGCAGATGAATATGTTTGCACAATTTATCCAAAGAACCAAAACAGTTGATCAGTTCAGCAGTCAAATCCTTGGGGTGCGACGTCGCAAAACGTAATCGCTGGAGGCCGTCAATACCATTGATCAACTCAAGTAACTGGGGAAAAGAAACATCTTCATCATTTTTCAGATTGTAAGAATTGACATTCTGCCCCAGCAAGGTTACTTCCCGAACACCCTGGGCAACTAAACTTTTGACTTCAGCAACAATATCACTACTGGAACGACTTATTTCACGTCCGCGGACATGTGGAACAATACAATAAGAACAGAAATTGTCACACCCTTGCATAACAGTCACAAACCGGGTTACGGATTCCTGGACAGTACGTTCCGGGAAAAGATTCAGACGGGTATCACGGTCATGAAAAGTCGTTTCACACCCACGCTGGCGATTTTGTTCAACTTCCTGCAGCAGCTCAGGCAAGCGATGAATATTGTGGGTTCCAAACACCAGATCAAGGTAAGAAACCTTCTCCAGCATTTTTTCACCCTCTTGCTGGGCGACACAGCCCCCAACACCAATAATCAAATCTGGGCGTTTATCCTTGATCGGTTTAAACCGACCAAGATGACCATACACTTTACGTTCGGCCTTATCGCGTACAGAACAGGTATTCAAAAGCACCAGATCAGCATTTTCGGCAGAACCGACTTGATGATAGCCCAGACCGGTTAACAAAGCTGCAATCTGTTCAGAATCAACAACATTCATCTGACAGCCAAATGTTTCCAAGTAAAAAGCTTTTTTCATTTATCACCATCAAAGTAAGATTTTAAAAGGTCGCGCATCATAACGGTCTGCTTCGAAGCAAGTCAAACAGAAACCTCTTCTATGGAATCGTTATCGGGAAGATGACAGAGAAAATTCTCAGGATGTTCTATACACTCCAGGGTGACGGGGATGGTCTCTTTAAAAAACAATCTGATGCTGGATAAATTCTGGCCATATTGTTTCTGTTTCATTTTTTTATAATCACAAAGTTGGTAAGAAACCGTTTTGGAACCGAACATCCGGTTGCGCACCAACAGGCGCTGATCAGTCAATGCATAAAAAACTTTTTCCCAACGTAACCTGGCCAGAATTAACTGCCCCGGACCAACAGCAAATGCCGCCAGAGCCAAAAAGAAAGGGGCAACAGCCAACCACCAGGAATACCCCTGGCTACGGACAAGCTGAACGCCAACCATCAGCCAGAAGCAGCTGGCCAAATAGAGGATGGTTCCGAAAGTGGCTTGCAACCAATGACGAAAGGTATAACATCGGGGAGCAGGTCGCCCTTGCCAGAGGACGGATTCGCCATCCTGCAAAGACCAGTTAAAACGTCCTTGACTCATTTTGGTAAACTCCTCAAACGATTTGCTGCAGCCTGTCCCAACCTGCCATTCCCATCGACCCGGATCACAGCCTGATAAAGATGTCTCGCTTGTAAAAATTCAGCTTGCGCTTCCTTCGCTTTTCCAAGAAGAAAAGTTCCCTCAAGCGTCGCCACCTGTTTCAAAGAATCTTCAAGCTGGGTCACAGCTTTCTGCGTTTGTTGGGTCTGCAAATAGATATATCCTAAACCCAGCTTTGGTTTGTAATATCCGGGATCCGCGTTGACAGCTTTCAGTAAATAACGTCGCGCCGGGATGATATCCTCAATGCGTAAATATGCCAACCCAAGGCTGGTTAGTAAAAGCCCGTTCGTTGGAGCCTGCTGCATGGCTTTGTGATAAAGTTCAATGGCAGCATTCATATCACCTTTGACTTCAGCAGCCCGGGCTTGCTCATGAAAAAGAAAGGCTTCGGGATGAAGATTTTTCAACTGCTGCACAGCATGATCGTTTATAGTTTTTTCAAGCTGAACATCCTCTTCAATCAACACCTGAGGTGGCGGTTCAGAATCCCTCTGATCAGGGGTCGGGTTAACAACGCAACTGCTTAATAATAATATGAGACTCAAAAATATAAAATATTTCATAGAAACCATTTCAACTGTGACTTTCAGAAAAACCATTGCATGCAGGTTAAATGCTGATTATAAAGAACCCACAGGGGAGTGACAAGAACCGAGTATATTTAAGAGGGATTTATGCTGTCTAAAAACGAAGCAACTGACTTATTGAAAATTGCTCGAAATGCAATTGTACATCAGATCAAGAATGAAGTTTATCTTCCTGATGCAAAAAAAGAAACGGCACTGAACAGTCATTCAGGCTGTTTTGTGACCATCACCCAGAATGGCCGATTACGTGGTTGTATCGGAAACTTCCAGTCACAACAACCACTATATAAAGAAGTCGCTGCAATGGCCGTGGAAGCGGCAAGTCATGACCCGCGTTTTCCACCAATGAGCCTGAAAGATCTTGATAATTTCAAACTTGAAATAACCATTTTGTCACCTCTTGAAAAAATTGACGACACCGATCAGATTCAAGTCGGCACCCATGGAATCTACATGATAAAGGGCTATAATCGTGGCGTATTGCTGCCGCAAGTGGCCACGGAATATGGCTGGGATAAAGAACAGTTCCTCCAGCAGACCTGTATAAAAGCAGGGCTTTCTGAAAAATCATGGCAGCATCCGGAAACAGAAATATTTATTTTCAGCGGTGAGATCATTCACGAGTAAAATGTTATAGAAAATAAATTTTCAGCCGGTTATCTAATCCAATTTTGCAGAATTCCCATTAATGTCAGTAAACTGACAAAAACCCATAGAGTCACTCCGTGCAATAATGGTCGAGGACCAATCCGTTGCAGAACATTGCGGCTTAAACCGCATCCCACCAGAAAAAGAGTCACGACCAGACACTGTCTGGCAATAGCGCTCAAAACTCCCCAGAGGCCACTGAGTTGTGGTGCCAGACTATGCAAAATGGCTGCAGCAACAAACCCACCAATAAATAAAGGAAATTTTGTTTTCTGCTCTGAGCGTAACCACAAACCGGCAGCCATCGCGATTGGAGCAATCCATGCAGCTCGGGTCAGCTTGACTGTAGTTCCTGTCCGCAGTGCTTCAGCACCATAACTTGCGGCAGCACCAACAACGCTGCTGGTATCATGAATGGCCATTCCCGCCCAATATCCAAATTGATGCTGGCTTAATCCGACAAGTTCTCCAATAAAGGGGAAAAGGATCAAGGCCACAGCGTTTAAAGAAAATACGGTCGCAAGAGCTACGGCAATTTCATCATCCTTTGATCGCAGAACCGGTGCCATTGCGGCAATAGCACTTCCTCCACAGATTGCAGTTCCACAGGAAATAAGCGCTGCCGTATTCCCTTTCAGATGCAGCATCCGCCCCAAAACCAAGCCCACTCCTATGGTCATCACAATTCCAACAATTGTATAACCGGCAGAATCTTTACCGACAGCCCAAACTTCCTGAATACTGACTCCAAACCCTAACCCCACAACCGAGAGCTTCAGCAGAATTTGACTGGTCATTGTGGACTCCTTGGGCCAGGGATTACCAAACAACAGGCTGAAGGCAATTCCAGCAGCCAGAGCCATGGGAGTCGTCACCACCGGAGCAATACAAAGGACCAGTAAACCGATAAAAATAATCTTAGCCATCAATACAACCTCTCATATCATGTTTTCCTGTTTTTATTGATTGGCAATGTAATTGTTTTTCTGTATAAATAAAAATATATAAATATCTCGGTTTCTATCAATTTTTTTGATGAATTATTATGAATATCAGCCTCAGAAAACTGGAAATCTTTGCAGCAGTTGCAAGTTCAGGGAGTGTAACTAAAACTGCAGAGAAACTCCGGCTCAGCCAATCAGCCATCAGTATGGCACTTGCTGACCTGGAAAATCGTTATGACGAACCATTATTCACCCGTCAAGGACGAAAACTTCATCTGAACGATAGAGGGCGTTTAATTCTCCCTTTGGCTCAGAAAATACTTGATCAAGCTGTTGTTTTAGACCAACTGCTTCTTGATTCGACATCTGAACCCATAGGGCAATTACAAATTGGGGCAAGTACAACTATCGGGAATTATCTGCTCCCTCTGCTGCTGGCCAAATTTTCAAAGGCTTACCCTAAAGCCAGTACGACAATGCAAGTCGCCAACAGTGATGTTATCAGCACCTTACTGGATAACGGTGAGCTCGACCTGGCTCTCATAGAGGGGCCTTGTCACCTACACCAGCTGGAACAACACTTTTGGAAGGAAGATCAATTAGTTGTCATTGCCGGGCAGACACATCCCTGGACCAGGGCTCGATCTGTTGAGCTTCATGACTTAATGAATGCGGACTGGATTGTTCGAGAGGAAGGATCAGGTACGCGAGAAGTCTTCGAACAGGCATTAGAGACCAAGGTTGCAAACTTGCCTTCGGCTATTGAACTTGGTCATACGGAAGCAATCAAAAAAGCAGTTGAAGCAGGCCTGGGAGTCAGTTGTCTCTCCCGACTTGCAGTACAGAGAGAACTGGAAAACGGTTGGCTTGTCGAAATCAGGACGGACTTAAAATTGGAACGTCCCCTGACATTGTTACTCCGCAAAAATGAAAACCGGAGTCTCCTTCTAAAGGCTTGCCTGCAAATATTGCTGCCTCAATTCGACCATAACAGAGGCGGAGAATGATTAAGTATCTGAAGTTATCCCGTACCCACAGATAAAAAAATAAAAAAAGGGATCCACAGTAAATGAATCCCTTCCGTTTCATTATCCGGTTAATTTGTCTAACCCGCCTCGCGTTCCATCCCCTTGCGAATCATAAAGAAGTAATCAACCAGAGCACCATTTTCTTCTGTGGTCAAAGTCTCAAGACCGTTTTCATGCATGATATTTATAATCAGATGCCATGTATCTCTGGTAAATCCGGTTTTTTCCGGATCAGCAACAGAATCATGGCAAGAGACACAATATTTTTTATTGAGCGCGTAACCGTGCATTTGATCTTTAGTGGTAGCAGCGTAACTGCTGGCTACAAAAAATATTAATATACAGATCAAACCAGTGAAAACCTTTTTCATGCTTTCCTCCTTTTTAATGGCTACAGCTACATGCCCCGTTAACTGAGCAAACAGCATCCATATGTGCGGCACGTAACCACCGGTTAAGTCTGGCATCAGGAACGATGATCTCAAAAAGATCCGCATCTAAATTAAATTCATCCCTGAACTGCTGCAACGCGGAACCGGAATAACTTAAAAGCGTGGTATTGACCATTCCGCTTCGAAAAGAAAATGCTTTATTATGGTGTTGTTTTGATTGAAAGTTTAAGGAACTGACTAATAAATCTACGAATTCATAACAAGAGTGATTTTCTTTTTGCTCAGAACTGTAGAGTAAAACCTGAAGATGATTGTCAGCATCGATAACGAAACCAATCTCTGCAACAACGAATAAAGAGATAAACTGATCATAAGCCTCGAATTTTGGTGTTCCGGTCGTGAAATCGAAAACGGTACTATCACTGATCAGCTTTTTTTCAACGGCATTCAAACTGTGATAGGCGTTTTCGCCAGCCGTTGGGAAATAGTGCAGGGATAAGCTTACGTAGTGGTTCTCACCCATGCTTTCATCTGCATGCAGGCGCAATAAAAAAGCCCCTTCAATATGATTCAGCCAGAAATACCAGGCAGGATCTTCTATCCAGACTTGACTAATCCCTTTAAACCCGACCTGATCGCAAATATCTTCATGCCAGGTCAGGTAACTGAATGTATTTTCAATCAAATTTCTGGTTGCAGAATAAGCATCGATACCGCTCATATCACACCTCTTTTATACAGTTCATTTGCAATCTCAATCGTCTCTACACCTTCATACGACAGCCCTTGTTCTCTTGCCATTTGCTCAAACATCTCACGCGGATAGGCTAAAGTCAGAGAGTAGCTCATTTCATACGAATCAAAAAACTCACCTTTTCCGGGAGTGTCTCCGTTCAATGCATCCTGCACAGATTCATTCACCTCTGTGAATGTTTCCTGCAGGCTCAAAAAGCTTTTTTGTGCTGCCCGGATTGATTCATCCAGGGCCTCTCTGAAAAATTCGCGCCTTTTCATAAAGACTTCCGAATCGGAAATGCATTGAAAAATTTGTCATATGCCAGAATCAAAGCCATTGACATAATTGTCCAACACAATGAGGTGTCATCGAGATTACCAATACCTGGAACCCTATCAACAAATTTAGGACCCAGAATTTCAGAATAGTAGAAGAAATAGATCAGCATTCCGACACCACTGACGACAACGAGTCTCACGATTGCCGCCAACCACAGACTCGAAGGCTGAAAAACATTATTAAAGAAAACCTTTACAATCATCAGTGCAAGCATGAAAAATGTTGCAATTTCTGCTGTATGAACATGCCGGAAACGTGGGTCATCAGTATAATTGCCACCGGTAAAAGGCTCATACCAGTAATATGACATCACCATTTCAGCGACAGTCATAAGGAGATACCCGCCCACAACAGCAATGACTAAGGCGACAATGGCACCAATCCAGGATCCGGTTTTTTCGTCACTGCGGAAAAAATTAAATGGATATCCTTCCACGCAATCATTCAAAAACATCAGAATGAATAATCCAGCAAACATCCAACCCAGGTGGTAGAAAGAACTGGCGGTCATTGCGATACCATCCCACCAGGGTAGGACACCGGCAAAGATCTGCTTAGGCTGAAACAGAGCGGTGATATTCGGGTGGAAAAATATGGCATAAAAAATAGTGCTGATAAATGCCGTGGCAAAAAATTTGCTGAACCCCACGACCCTTTTCTGCATACCATCCCAAGGGGAATTCCCGAATCCTGTGTTCCAGATCATTGTTACCCAGATGAGGGCTGTTATGACAAAAAGAATGGCCAGAGACGAGTTTTCACGCGCATTCCACATTTCCAGGCCAGTACCACCGGTAGCAATCTGGGCTTGTGGACTGAAATAGGTTATCCCGTAAGTTCCAAGCACTTTCCAGAAGAATAGATAATACACAGCATAAAAAATGATGATCGAGGAAATAAATGGTGCAATACCCTTAACGAGACTCCCCGTTTCATTTTTCCACCCGAAAACATCCGCCACCAACATGATGGAATAAAAATACAATGCCGCCAGAGACAACCCATACATCGGTGTAAACAGTTTAAACACTCCGTTACTTGGGGCAAAAAACAGCCTCCAAAGAACGAAGTTGGCAATGATCATTACGACAAATGCAACCAAGCCGAAGAGGTAATTATTTTTTGTTGTAGTCATTTCGTAACCTCTCAAAAACAGTCAATAAATAAAGCGCAGCACCTTAATCAATGCTGCGCTATAACAACAATTAGAATACGACCGTATCACCGTTGGTCAGGAAAACATTGGTATCTTTGGCTACGGCAGATTGTCTCGGGTAGGTTTTATAGGTGTCGGTTCCTTTAACTATCGGCAATCCTGCCTTCGCGGCATTTTCAGCCCAAACCCAACCCGTACAATGATTACAACCCATCTTCTTGGGATTAAAGGCTTTTGCACCCTTGATAATATCATCCATTTTCGGATCCCAGTTTTCGAACAGGGAAATATGGAGTCCACCGTAACAGCCATAGATATTCTCTCCCCCTTTAATCTGACGTCTGGCGGTTGAATACAGTGTCAACAATCCCGGGTGACAACAACCGGTAACGGTGACAATCCCCTTACCTTTCACGTTGACATAGATGACATTTTCACCACGCACCCGCAGCAGGATAGGAACATCAAACTCCTTGATAGCCACACCTGGGTACAACTTGTAAAACTCTTTGGGATTTGTTTTCACCAACTCCCCCTTGAAGGGGACATCATTCTTATTAATAACCAAACCCTTCGCCTCATTCTTGCCACCATAAAGCAGGGTCTCATCTTCTGGATACATGGTTTCAGGGCCATATATTTTTATCTTGTCATTATGTTTTAGAGTGGATTCAATCCCCCAATAATGATCGAGGTGCCAGTGGCTGATAACCATGGTATCAATCTCTTTATTGGCTATCATCTTATCAACCCCATGGCGCTCAAAAACATAATCCATCCACTCGTTACTCCATCCGGTATCAAGCAAAAGTTTATTCACGCTACCGTCCAACTGCTCAATTTCCAGAAGTGTGGCATAACCGCCGGCATTATTGGGATCCCAGGGAACATCATATTGATTGGTACTGGCACCACCATTATCGACAATGTCTTTTTTAAACTGATCATTATCAAACCAACTTGTTTCTGACAAAACGGTGATTTTCAAGCTCTTACATTCACCGATATCTTCTTTTCCTCGAGCAAATGCTTTACTTGGAGCACCGATTGTGGCAGCTGCCCCGACACCAGCAGCAGTAGCACCCATGGCCTTTAGAAAACTACGTCGTTTCATCTGTTCCTCCTTCTCTATAGGTTGATGAATCATGACTCGTATTGCTACGAAACAGCTAAAAATCGCATTACGACATTCTTCTTAGCTAAATACCGTGTATGCGTACTTTTCAAACAGAACTGATAACTTATTATAAATTCGTGCACAGACATCCCTGGCCATCCCATGGTCTCTGTTTTTAATAGCTTGGAACAAATTCACATGCTCAGAAAAATAAGCGTTTCTCTCATCACCCTCTGCCATGCGTAAAATAGAAACAGTAAAGTGAGATGGTACCTTCACCTCATTCAGCATGCGGATATACTCAATATTAGAACAGCATTCGTGTACAATATTTATAAAGCGGTTATGCAAAATATCCATAGTCTGAACATCAACGTTGATAACCGCTTTTCCCAGATCAATAAGACAGCCCTCCAACTCCTGCATTGCCGATTCTGTCATGGCCTGAGAGCCCAACCCCATGGCATGGACCGCGACCAAAGTTCGTGCCTCAAAAACCTGCTGCACCTTTTGCAGCGACCAACCAACATCCTGTCCGCCCAAGGCCTGCTTTAGAGCAAAATCCGAAGCCAGGAAGTAACCACTCCCCTGCTTAACATCCAGAACCCGCTGCGACTGCAGCTCTTTCAAAGCGCTCCTTACGCTGGATCGACTGATCTCACATCGTTCGGCCAGATTGCGTTCTGACGGTAGACGGTCACCAACCTCAAGTTGAAGTTTGCCGATCTCAGCTAAAACCTTTTCAGTCACTGACATTGTTATCTCCATAAACATAACATCGTTATAAAGTGTATATACCAATTTATATTTATAGGCAATTATAAATAGTGTTTTATTTTTATTTATATTTTTCGCATTTTTTATCACTCTTGATAACGTTTTTATGATCAATTGGTACAACCAATTAAGACAATTATTGTCACCAATAAATTTCTTAAAAATGCAAACAAAACCAAAAAAAAGACCTGTGAATCAGTTCACAGGTCTTCAGCAAAAGTATATATGGAGTCAATCAGGATTTAGACTGTTTCCGGATCTGTTTTAACTGTTGATGAAAAGCTTTAGCAATGGTGGTTACATCATCAATCTGATCTTCTGAAAAAATATTCTTTTTCTGCGAACAGAGAATCAAAACTGTCCGCATCGCCCCACGAACATAAAGAGCTTTAGCCACATAGGACAACAGCCCCTTTGGTACAAATAACATCCAGTCTATGGCTTTAATACTGCTCTGAGTATCATCAACGATCAAATACTCAAGATTTTCTTTCTCAATGTTTTCCGCGATCGTCCCGGCATACGGATACGAACTTCCAGGCTCGATAGGATCCAGCACCTCCCCCCTTGAATAAACGATAACCTTGTTTTTTCGAGCATAGATATCTGAAAACATGACGGCATCCATCCCGGGGAACAAGCTTCTGGCCTCATAGATACAAGCCAGCATCGCATCAATCGATGAGCAATGGGAGAGATCCTGACATACCTTTGCCAACCTTCTATTTTCTTTTTGTTTATTCTTTTTTGAAACGATATGAGACGTTTTATTCAGCAGATCAAGGACTGCCAAACGGATATAGCCTTCACCTTCATGGGTAAAATATGAAAAATGGCACAAAGCCTTTATCTGGGGATGATTGAATGCATTCAGTGAAACCTCAATCGTCAATTGACGATCCAGCAATAAGCTCTCAAAAACTTGTGAAATTTTGACGTCTCCCATAACAAGCTCTGCAAGCTTGTATTTTTTACCCGAAGAAGAATCAAGCTGGAGTAATTTTTGAAAATGATGATTGCCACTGACAAACTTATAATCTGAGCCCTTAAATAGAGCGACGGGATAATCTTCGTTATCAAGACTTAATAACCGTTTATCCTGATGTGCAAAAGTATTCTTAAGCCAGCCGATATGTTCTGTAATCTCTTCGACGGCCCCTTCGTAATAACGTCGATCATTGGCCGGCCATCCTGTCAGTTTAAACCAGTAAGTTCTGTTATCTGAGTCAATTCGAAAGACAGCTCGCACAGGTACGCGCTCTTTAAAACTGGTCATTGCACGATCAAAAAGGTCCCGATCATCAGGGTTAAGCATTTTTTCCCGATAACCACGATCTTTGAAGAAACGGTAATTTTCCAGGCCAAGAACCCCCAGAGAGCACTCGTTGAGATTAGTGAAGGACCGTTTTGATAAATCGAGACGCCAGAAGAGCATCTTCATCTTATCAAGGGTAACAGGAACTGATTGCATTTCGTAGGCACTCATTCATTTCGCCCTTATGATCTTAATCCAAAGGATCAAATTTATCGCGTTCGGCATAGCAAAGAGGGCAAACCCAGCTCTCCGGCAAATCTTCAAACTCAACTCCCGGCGATACCTTATTCATTTGATCGCCTTTTTCCGGGTCATAGATGTAACCGCAACAAGTGCAGATATAACGCATTACTGAACCTTTCCAATATTATGAGTATAAAGAATTATACTGCAAAATATTTTGCCTGTGGATGATGTGCAACAATCGCCGAGGTCGTCATTTCCGGAACCATTTCATAAGATTCGGTCAAACTGACTCCTATCTCTCCGGGCGTCAACAGCTCAAACAAGGGTTGATGTGCTCCCATATCCGGGCAGGAAGGATAACCAAACCCGTAGCGCGAGCCTTGGTAGCCTTGAGCGACATAAGCTTCAACACTGCCACGCTCCTGTTGGATCCCCATTTCAATACGCATCTGCTCATGCCAGTATTCCGCCAGAGCATCCGTTAACTCAACTCCAAGACCATGCAACATCAGATAATCATGATAACTATCCGCTTCGTACAGGTCTTGGGTTTTTAACGCCAATTGAGGGCCAATAGTGACCACAAAAAAGCCAACTTTGTCTCCACCTTCTTCGACGGTGCGAAAATAATCTGCGATACAGAGACCGGGAGCATTCACCTGGCGTGGGAAACTGAAAACCTTGGTGCCGGAGTCACTGTCAACGAGCAATTGATCACCGTCACTGGCACAATCAAAATAGCCATAGGTCACCTGCGGCTGCAACCAACCCTCGGCCAAAGACTGTTCCTTTAAACGTTTAAACAATGGAAGCACCGTTTTTTCGTTCAACTCGGCATATTCTTCTTTTGACATTTTCCCCCGGCGGTATCCCCAGCGGCCTCTAAATAAAGCTGCTTCGTTGAGATAACTGAATATGGTTTCAGCATTAATATCGGCCATCAGCTTACGACCGACAAAAGGAACGGATGGAGGGTTGAACGATCTATCTAAAACTTCATGCTGCGGGCTGGGACGATTTTTAGCGACGCTGCTCTCTTCCCATTGCGTGGATGTCAGTTTTCCTGCTTCAAATTCGCGAATCGCCTTCAAACCGGCAAAGGCATCAGCGCAATAAATAACTTGCTGATGGTAGCTAGGGACACAATCAACAGCAACAAACTTTGTCGTTAATGCCGCCCCCCCGAGTAATACCGGTTGCTTCAGTCCAGCAGCTGTAAACTGATTAAGATTATCTTTCATCAATAGAGCTGACTTCACCAAAAGTCCAGACAGCCCGACCACATCGACCTGTAGCTCTTTAGCCTTTGAAATAATCTCTTCTGCCGGAACCTTGATCCCGATATTATGAACTTTGTAACCATTATTCGTGAGAATAATATCAACCAGATTCTTGCCTATATCATGAACATCACCCGCAACTGTCGCCAGCAATATGGATGTTTTCCCTTCATCTTCAAGTTTTTCCATGTAAGGTTCGAGTAAAGCAACACTCTGCTTCATCGCTTCTGCGGACTGCAGAACAAAAGGCAACAACAGATCTCCACGACCAAACAGTTCACCGACTTCACGCATTGCCGGCACCAGCAGGTTATTGATAATATCCAATGGCTGCCAGCGCCCCCGCAAGGTCGTCAATAAATCTTCCAGCCCCTCCTTGTCTCCTTTTAGAATTTTCTGATGTAAAAGTTCTTCGAATTTAAGCGATTCATTTTCATCATTTTCATCCTGATCGACCACCTGTTCAAAATGGTCAATAAAATCCATCAAGGCTTCCGGATGCCGATTAAACAAGAGATCAAAACAAACTTTACGGTCTTCTTCACTGATACTTGCATAGGGGAGGACCTTAGCGGCATCAACAATCGCGGTATTCAATCCCGCGTCTACAGCTTCATGCAGAAAAATTGAATTCAGAACTTTACGTGCAGCAGGCCGCAAACCAAAACTGATATTACTGATTCCCAAAGTAAAACCAACACCCGGAAGTTCTTCCTTGACCAGTTTGATGGCTTTCAGGGTCTCAATTGCCGCATCACGCATGGTTTCATCACCGGAACCAACCGTGAATGTGAGCAGATCAAAAAGGATATCTTGAGGCCTCAAACCATGCTTATCAACCGCCAGAGCATAAATGTTCTTAGCCACAGCCAGTTTTTTTTCGCAGGTGAGCGCCATCCCCTCCAGATTAATTGTCAAAGCAACAACTGCTGCGCCATATTTTTTTGCCAAACGACAAATCCGATCCAGGTTGGCTCCGCCATCTTCAAGGTTGATCGAATTAATAATGGCTCGACCAGGATAAAGCGGCAACACCTGCTCCAGGGTATCCGGGCTGGTTGAATCAAACATCAACGGAGCTTTGCAGGATCCGGCAAACAGTTTGGCCAGCTGCAACATATCTGCTGCTTCATCTCGACCGGCATAGGCAACACAAAGATCAAGAACCTGAGCGCCGCGTGCTTCCTGATCCAGAGCAACTTTAAGGCAGGCATCCCAATCCTCAGCCAACAACGCTTCTTTAAAAGCTTTGGAACCATTGGGATTACAGCGCTCACCAATTAATAAGGGAGGAATTTCCTGTTGCAGTTCAACAGCCTGATAAAGGCTGGCTACGGAAGCTTTCATTTGCTCACCTCCCGTTTCACAGGTTTGACGCCTTCTAGTCGTTTGACCAAAGCTTGAATATGGGCAGGGCTGGTTCCACAACAACCGCCAACAATACTCACCCCCTGGTTCACAACAAATTGGTACATCTGCTCCGCATAATCTTCAGGGCTTAAGGGATAGTGGGTTTGACCATTCACCACTTCCGGAAGCCCCTGATTAGGGATCACTGAAATACGCTTAGGCCAGTTTTCACTTAAATATTTAACATGCGACATCATATCCTGAGGGCCAGTCGCACAGTTAAGGCCAAGAGAAAACAGCGGGAATGGCTCAAGAGTAGCAACGACTGCTGCAATATCAGAACCGACCAGCATGGTTCCCTGCTGCTCAATCGTCACTGAAGCCATCACTGGAACAGGTTTTCTGAAATGCTCCAAAGCTTCAAATGCTGCAACCAGAGCCGTTTTGGTTTGCAACAGATCCTGACAGGTTTCCACAATCAGGCAGTCAACACCAGCCTCCAACAGAGCTTCAACCTGCTCCCGTGTTGCCGCAGCAAGCTCGGCAACTTCGATATGTCCCAGAGAAGGCAGTTTAGTGCCAGGTCCGACCGAGCCGGCAACATATTTATTTTCTCTGCCGGAAATCGCCCGCCGTGCATTTTCTACTGCGCAGGTATTAATATCTTTAACTTTATCCTGTAAGCCATACTCAGCCAGAACAACCCGTGAAGCACCAAAAGTATCCGTTTCCAGCACCATAGCTCCGGCGTCAAGCATACTTTTATGAAAATTCACAATATGATCCGGTGCAGACAGGTTAAGAATCTCATTGCATCCTTCACACCCGGACCAATCAGCTTCAGTAATATTCATCAACTGCAAGCTGGTTCCACAAGCACCATCAAAAATAAGCAGCGGCTGTTCAGAAAAAGTCATCTTTTAATCCTATGGACTTAAAAAAGGTTACCTGAAAAATCGGTTTACATTAGCCTAATGTTGAAACGACTGTCCAGTTACAAACCAAGAAACTATTACCCCATTTTTACAGAATTTTGTTAATATTTCAGGATAAGTCATTTATGGGAGGGTCCTCGTGGATTCAGTGGAGCTGCGGACAAAACAAAATCCGTCAAAACACCGCCTCGGCGACAGCCTTTTAGCCGAAGGACTGCTGAATCGCCAACAATTGGATGAAGCCATTGAATATCAATGCATTTATGGAGGGAAATTAGGGACCAGTCTGATTGAGCTTGCTCTGATAACTGAAGAGCAATTGTCGAGGGTACTCAGCCGGGAACTGAAGCTTCACTACATAAAACCCGAATTATTAATGGAAGTTGCCACCCCCATACTCAAACTCATTCCCAAAGAAATTGCCCTTAAACATAAAATAGTTCCCTATCATAAAGACGGTAAAAAACTTTATGTGGCGATGAAGGATATCACTGATTTAGCGCATATCGACAATCTGTCCTTCCAGCTGGATCACGTCATCATTCCTCTTGCCATTCCTGAAGTTCGCCTGATGTTGGCGTTAAAAAAGCATTATGGACTGATTCTTTCCCCTCGCTTTGAAACCCTTGCGGGCCAGATAAACATGAGGAATCTGGCAGCACAAAAAAGCAAACACCCCCCTGAAACAAAAACACAATGCCAAATAAATCATCCTGATATGGAAGAAAATCAGCCATGGCCACTCTTGGGCGACGAAGAATATGAAGGGGAAGAAGCGACAGATGAAAGTTACTTTGCCGGCATGTCCTCTACAGAAACAAGAGCCCCGGTCAATTTACGACAAAAACTGGCTGATGCGAAAGGACGCGAGGACATTGCCGCGGCTATCATCACCTATCTAAAAAATGACTTTCCCGACTCAGCCTTGTTGATGGTACGTGGAAACCTGGCAACGGGGTGGCTGTCCGGAAGCCACAGAACAGCACAAAATTTTGAACAGATCACCATTCAGATGCAGGAAAGCTCTGTATTCAATATGGTTGCAACTAGTCATTCCTATTATCTGGGACCGGTCACCGATTCCTTACAAAATCAAAAAATTCTCAACTATTTCAATTCTTCTCCACCGGTTGATGCGCTGGTGTTCCCTTTGAAAGTAAAAGACAGGTTGGTCAGCATTCTTTACATCCAGGGGCGGTATGAAGATCTGCAAAATCATTTGCCCGAAATAAAAAGTCTTGTTACAAAAGCTGAAATGTCTTTTAAATTATTAATCCTCAGAAATAAAATTCTGATGTCCTGATTGAGGCGATGAGCAATTCAATTTCAATGAATGATCAGGATTCCATCAAAAAACTCCAAAAAGGGATAACAGCCGGAAGTGAAGAACTTTTTCAACTTGTATTAGATCCGGACTGCGATTTTCTTCACACCCTCTTGAAAAATCCACAGATCAATGAAGATCACTTATTGGTCCTGTTGAAACGTCGTGATTTAAGCCCAGAACTTATTCATTCAATCTATAAACGAAACCAACACTCCCTCAGCCATCGGACAACTCTGGCATTGGTTAAAAATCCTGCAACGTCCGGAACCCTGGTTCGAAGTCTTCTGCCACAGTTACGTTTGTTTGAATTGGTGGATCTTTGTTACCTCCCCGGAGTCAGCCCCGATCAAAAACTGGCAGCAGAACTTGCGATAATCCAAAGAATTCCAACGACACCTCTCGGTAATAAAATGACCTTGGCACGACGCGGCACAGCAAATATTGTTGCGGAACTGATGAAAGAAGGTCAGCCACAATTGTTTGAAACCTGTCTTGCAAGTCCGCGCTTGAGGGAAGCTGCAATTTATAAATTTTTACGGGGAGCGACTGCCAGTGCTGAAACAATATCGATGGTTGCCCGACATAGTCGTTGGAATCAGCGCCCAAACCTTCGACTGGCCATTCTTAAGAACTCAAAAACTCCTGAAATCTGGTTCACACTGTGGCTCCCCAAAATCCATGTCCCTATGATTAAACAGTTGCTGGGAAGCTGTCGTGCAAATCCTAAGCGGAAAAGTTTATTAGAGGCAGAGCTGAGAAAGCGTGGGATTTAATTAATAATATTAGGTTTTCAATTCTGTCCGGCTTTTTTCCTGACAAATTCTCCAAAATGGCTGTCCCCTGCCATTAAATTAAACAAATTAATAACAATTATCCTTGCAATCATATATTCCTCATAATATTATCTTATTTTAATTTGACAAAGCCAAAGCCTTGACCTTTGAGAGAGTCGTGCCAATGAGTTCAGACCCAATACAACTCATGATAGAAAAAGAGATTGCTCTCCCTTCTCCCCCGGCAGTTGCGGTACAAATTCTCAATGCAGTACAAAAAGAAGAAGCAGCTCTCTGTGATCTGGTAAAAATCATTTCCGCAGACCCTGCACTCACCGGTAAAATGCTGCAAATTGCCAATTCCAGCTTTTATGCTCTTAAAAACAAGGTCTCCAGTATCGACCGTGCACTGTCAGTTATGGGAACCAATGTTATTAAAAACATTGCATTGTCATTTGTTATTGCCACCGACTTTCGTGGAGAAAAACAGTCAAACTTTAATTTTGACAGTTATTGGCGGCGCTCAGTCACTGCTGCCGTTGCTGCAGATCTCTTGTCGCAACAGTTGGGCCAAAAAGATGATGACATCTTTGTGACTGCATTGCTTCAAGATATTGGCATGCTGGTTCTTTTTATGAACAAAAAATGTGCTTATAGTGATCTTCTTCAGGAAGCGTCTCTATCTGCGGCCCCTCTTTCAGACCTTGAGCGTCATCATTACAGCTTTGATCATCAGCAGGTTGGAGCTGTTTTGACCCGCAAATGGGGTCTGCCTGAATCCATTTCCATGCCAATCGGTTATCATCACAAACCAGATTCAGCTTCGGAGAACAACTGTAAAACTGCCGCCATTCTTCAATTCTCAGATAAGCTGTCGAATATTTATCATGAAACCAATAGCGCTGAGAAAGCCCGTTTACTTCAAGACGAGCTGGCTGAATATTTTTCTATCGGGGCAGAAGAAACACGCAAGCTTCTTGATGATGTTGCCGCGAAAAGTATCGAAATTTTAAAAACTTTTGAAATCGAACCGGGTGACATGAAACCTTATTCGCAGATGCTACAAGAAGCGAATGATGAACTCGGGAAGTTGAACCTTTCATACGAACAGTTGGTCATTGAACTGAAAGAAGCCAAGGAAAAATCAGACCGACTCACTCAAGAGCTTAAAGATATAAATTTGCGTCTCAATGATCTTGCTTATTATGATGCCCTGACCGGTTTATTCAATCATCGATATTTTCAAGATAGCCTCAACAGCGAACTGACAAGAGCCATCAGATATCATTCTTCTTTTTCTCTGATTTTTTTTGACATTGATTTTTTCAAAAAAGTCAACGACACCTTCGGTCATCCCGCCGGAGATCAGGTTTTAAAAAATGTGGCAAAAGAAGTTAAAAAAACTGTCCGTCCGAGTGACATTGTTGCTCGCTATGGAGGCGAAGAATTTGTCGTCATTTTGCCGGAAACCGATATGACCGGTGTCAAAGTTTTTGCAGCGCGGCTACGGCGTTGTGTTGAAGGCATTATAACCGAAGAAGACAATCAACAGATCATGGTCACAATCAGTCTGGGGGGAACAACTTTTGATCCGGAACGACCGGAAACCACCAAGGATACGCTCATTCAAACCGCTGATCGCGCCCTCTACATGTCAAAGCAGAACGGCCGCAATCAGGTGACTATTCTGGCGGCAGAGCGGACACCTTCAACCTGTAAATTATAAAGTGGAAAACTATGCAAACAAATGAAAATTATCACAACATGCGACAACTGATCGACAAAGAATTGAACCTCCCATCTCTCCCTGTAATTGCAGTACAAATCCTCAATGCGGTGCAGAAAGATGATACTGCTCTGACAGTCCTGGGTGAGATCATCTCAGCTGATCCGGCCCTAACAGCTAAAATGTTACAGGTTGCAAACTCAGCCCTTTTTAATTGCAATGGTGAGATTACCAACATCAACAGGGCCATGTCTGTACTTGGAACCAACACGATAAAAAACATCGCTCTTTCTTTTGTTATTGCAGCTGAATTCAACGACCCGAATGCCGGTGGATTCAATCATGATCGTTACTGGCGACATGCTGTCACCGCTGCTGTTTCGGCAGAACTCCTGTCAAAATCATTCAATCTTCAATATAATGATATCTTTGTCACGGCTCTACTGCAGGACATTGGTATGCTGGTCATCAGTATGACTAAAGGAGATGAATATAACTCAATATTGAAAGAGGCTCGATTGCCTCATGCAGATTTATCGGTATTGGAGAAAAAAAAATACGGATTCAACCACCAACAAGTCGGCTATGCATTATTAACAAACTGGTTGCTGCCAAATTCCATCTGTGAACCCATTCTTTACCATCACGGTCCACAAGAGGGAACGGAACCTCGTTGCAACCCAGCTGAAATCCTTCAACTGAGTAACCAATTAGCAACGATCTACACGGGATCTGAAACGGCAGAATTAGCACGAAAATGTCAGCTGACATTAATTGAAAAATTCAACATTGATGAAGCTCAAGCTCTAGACCTTCTCGACGCTGTGGCTACAAACAGTAGTAAAATAATCACAACATTCGAACTGAGTCCCAGAGAAATAAAACCCTATTCATCATTATTGCAGGAAGCTAATGCCGAGCTGGCCAAATTGAATACGAGTAACGAGCAGTTAATTCTGGAGATGCAAGAGGCAAAAGAAAAGGCTGAAAAATTAAATGCAGAATTGCAAGACGCTAACACCCGGCTAAAAGAACTGGTCTATCGTGACGGACTGACGGGTCTCTATAATCATCGGTACTTTCAGGAGTCATTAAGCCATGAACTCGCTCGGGCCAACAGATATCAAACATCTGTTTCGCTCATTATGTTTGATATCGATTTTTTTAAAAAAGTCAACGACATTCACGGTCATCCCGCCGGGGATCTGGTGTTGATGAATATTGCCAAAGCCGTCTCAGGAGCAGTCCGACCTTGTGATATTGTAGCCCGTTATGGGGGCGAAGAATTTGCCGTCATCCTGCCGGAAACAAGTACAGCAGGAGCCAAAGTTTTTGCAGCAAGGCTCAGACGATGCGTTGAAGGAATTGCAACCTTAGTCGATGGGCAACAAATCTACGTGACTGTCAGTGCCGGGGCAACAACCCTCAACCCAAAAGGGATTGCCACAACTAAGGACGTGTTAATAGAAACAGCTGATCGAGGGCTCTATATGTCTAAACAGAACGGGCGCAATCAAGTCACAATTCTTGAGCCGGAAACATCCCTTAATCAATGAAGTGAGCTGAAAAATATTCACCCCACCCACAATCAATAAGTAGATTTTATGAAAGTCGTCATGTTACTTTTTTAAACTCTCATGTGGGGACATAAATTTATCATGAAAGCCAATAATTCTGAAAAATACCAGCTCATCACTGATGATAATGGACTCACTCTCCATTTTGTCGGCGACTGGCGATTTCAAAGCGGCATTCCTGATATTGAACCTCTCCTGTTACAGCTTCCGGCATTACATCCACAGAGAATCCATTTCAACTGCGAGCGACTGGGTCCTTGGGATACAGGGTTAATGACATTCCTCGTCGGCTTAATTCAGAGCAGTCAAAAGAACAATATTGAGATCGTTCGTGAAGCTCTTCCTACCGGCGTCCAGACACTCCTGCAACTCTCTTTCGCAATACCGGAACGCCGGAGCGAACGCCGAGCTTTTCTCGGCCAGCCTATTCTAGCCAAAATCGGCAGTGTTACCATCGAAATGCATCGCAGCTGGACAGAGATGCTGACATTTATTGGCGATGTCTTTATAGCTTTTATCAACTTTCTCCGGGGCAAAGCTCATTTTCGCACCTCTGATCTGCTGTTTCAAATTGAAGCTGCCGGCCCTTCCGCCTTACTTATTGTCACCCTGATCAGTGTTTTAGTCGGCATGATACTCGCGTTTGTCGGAGCCGTTCAACTGCGTTTATTCGGCGCGGAAATTTTCATAGCCAACCTTGTTGGTCTGGGCATGGCACGGGAAATGGGGGCGATGATGACTGCTATAATCATGGCTGGCCGCACTGGCGCTGCTTATGCTGCTCTGCTGGGAACCATGCAGGTCAATGAAGAAATCGATGCCTTGAAAACAATTGCGGTATCTCCTATCGAGTTCCTTGTTCTTCCGCGTCTGATTGCGCTCATCATTACAATGCCCCTACTCTGCATCTACGCTGATTTTATGGGCATCATTGGAGGAGCTATTGTCAGTGCTACTATGTTTGATATTTCTTTCTTTCAGTATTTTCAACAAATTCAGGGGTTTGTCGGACTCTCTCACTTTATGATCGGAATTGTTAAAGCAGCAATCTTTGGGGTTTTGATTGCAACGGCTGGTTGTTTTCGTGGAATACAATCGGGTCGAAGTGCTTCTGCTGTCGGATTTTCTGCGACCAGTGCCGTTGTCACATCGATTGTCCTCATTATCGTAGCAGATGCAATCATCACGGTTCTCTGTCAGGTTTTAGGATTCTGATCATGGCATTAACTCCACATCTGGAAATTAAAAATCTGACCATGGCCTACGGTGACTCAGTCATCCAGAAAAACCTTCATTTTAGTGTAAAAAAGGGTGAAATTTTTATCATTATGGGGGGCAGCGGTTGTGGTAAAAGTACCCTTCTGAGGCACCTTATAGGTCTTCTAAAACCAAGCAAAGGGGACATTCTGGTTAATGGTGTCAATCTTTGGAACACATCGTTGCAGGAACGGAACAAAATCATCAGCCGATCAGGGGTTCTTTTCCAGGGAGGAGCCCTCTGGAGTTCCATGACTCTGGCTGAAAACATTGAACTGCTGCTGACAGAACATACAGATCTGAACAATAAACAGATTCAGGACGTTATATCCTACAAACTTTCTCTGGTAGGACTATCACGATATAAAGACTATTACCCTTCTGAAATCAGTGGAGGTATGCGAAAAAGAGCGGGGCTTGCCAGAGCTATAGCTCTGGATCCCGAAATTCTTTTCTTTGATGAACCCTCGGCAGGACTTGATCCCGTCAGTTCAAGATTATTAGATGATTTAATTTTAGAGTTGCGAGACAGCCTTGGAGCCACCGTCGTCATTGTCAGCCATGAACTCGCAAGCATCTTTACGCTGGGAGATAATTCAATATTCCTGGACCCCACGGAGAAAACAATCATAGCAACCGGAGCACCCGGACATTTACTCGAATCCTCTGAAGATTCGCGCGTCATTCAGTTTTTAACCCGGTCACCCCAATCTGTTAATAATGAACCAAATAAAAAGACTTAGAGGTTTTTATGAGTATACGTAAAAGAATTGATCCACGGGTTATCGGCAGTTTTGTGGTCGGCGCAGTTATATTAACCGTTGCGGCACTGATGTTTTTCGGACCGGGAGGTTTCTTATCTGAAACCCGAAGCTATGTTATTTATTTTGACAGTTCAGTTAAAGGTCTCAATGTTGGTTCTCCGGTTCGTTTTCGCGGAGTTAAAATTGGTCAGATCAGAGAAATAAACGTCAGAGTGCAGCCCGAAGAATTTAAGTTTTACATTCCGATCGTTATTGAAATTGAACCATCCAGGTTTAAAGCAGAAGGATCGAACAAAGGTGTTCTGGATTCAATTAAAACAACCGTGAAAGGCGATGACCCCATGATTTCTCTGGTTGATAAAGGGTTACGTGCACAAATGCAGCTTGATAGTCTGGTTACGGGTCAATTGTATGTCAACCTTGATATGCTTCCGGAAACGCCACTTATCCTTACCGGATATCCTAACGAGTATCCGGAAATTCCTGCTATCACCTCCAGTCTTGAAGAATTAACCAAAACTTTTGCGGATATTCCCCTCAAAGAACTCGCTGACAAATTAATCAGTTCTGCCGAAGGATTTGAAAAGCTCATTAACTCTCCAAGTCTCCACAATGCATTGTCCAAATTTGACGACACCACCACTCAATTAAACCAGCTGTTACAAAACATGAACGAGCAGTTGCTCCCCATCGCAACTTCGCTGCAGGAAACTCTGGCACAAAGCCAGAAAACCATTGTCAATGTTGATCACAAAATAGACCAGACCCTGCAACGAGCGCAAACGACAATTGCCCATATTGATGACAAGGTTGCCCCAATTGCGAAACAGTTTACTCTTGCTCTTCTGGCGGTTAATGAAGCTTCGGTCAAAACATCGGAAGCGATGCAACAGATCAAAGGTCTCAGCAAAAATGACTCACAACTATTGAAACAACTGGGGACAACCCTTGAGGAAGTCAATCGTACTGCGCGGACTTTGCGCTACATGACAACAGAGCTTGACCGTGATCCACAGATGCTCTTACGTGGCAGGATTGATGGAGGAACAAAATAATGCGCTACCTGATTTTCGTCTTACTCTTTCTTTGTAGTTCCTGCATTCAGATCGGTGGGACTCCTCAGCCAATGAATTACTACCTCCTGAAAAAAACAAATAAAATACCGGAGATTCATCCAAACTTTCATGAAGATATTCATCTTGAACTTATTAATTTTCCTGAGTACCTCGACCAACCACAAATCGTCACAAACAATGATGACAATGGCATTCTGTTTTATGATACCGAACGCTGGGCAGAACCGCTTCGAGAAAATCTGGCAAGGGTCATCCGTGAAAATCTGGCGATGATGGCACCAAACAGCAGCATTTCAGTTGGCCCCTGGGAAAGTGCAACAGCAAATGCCATAAAAGTAGAATTGCTGTTTAATCAATTCTCAGGAAAATTAGGAGAATATACTCACACCGACATTCGCTGGAGAATCAGTCAAGGAAATGGACAAACGTCACAGGGACATTTTACAGATCAGCAGACGATAGAGGATAATTTTCAAGATTTTGTTATCGGTCTGAATACTGGAATAAACAACTTCAGCACCAAACTGGGTCTCATATTACTGAAGCCTTAACGACAAGAATTAGGTCTATGAAATCCTATTTTGAACAAAAAACTGCGCCCCCACGAAAAAACACGGGGACGCAGAGCAAAAAACCAGCAAGTCCATAGCGATATGTTTTTTTGACAAATTACCCGAGAATGAATTCACGCCCAAGTTCAATAAGTTTATCCAGAGATTCAAAGCTTTTTGTTTCTGCATACAACCTGACAACCGGCTCGGTTCCAGATTTACGGAACAACAACCAGGAGCCATCATCCAGCAAGTATTTATTTCCATCAATCCGGATAATTTCCACAATCTTCATTTCGCCGATTTTTTCAGGTGGATTTTCAAATTTTGCAGGCAGAGCCGCTTCAAGGTGCGGAGATAAACGAATATTGATTCGCTTCGTATAAATCTCACCGACTCTGGAGTAGAGATCCGTTAGCAGTTCCCGCAACGATTTTTTTTCGACAGCCACCATTTCAGCAACAAGAAGACAAGCCAGGATGCCATCTTTTTCGGGGACATGACCCTTGATACTCAACCCTGCGCTCTCTTCACCACCAATCAGAATTTTATCTTCACTGATATATTCACCGATAAACTTGAAGCCAACTGGCGTTTCAAGAATTTTTACACCATGATGTGCCGCCACAGCATCGATCAAATGTGACGTTGCGACACTTCGTGCGGCATCACCCCGTAAACCTTTGCGACGAATCATATAGTCAAACAAGAGAGCGAGAATGTAGTTGGGTTCAATATAAGAACCATCACGATCGATAATACCAAATCGGTCAGCGTCACCATCGGTCGCCAAACCGAGGACAATGGAATCATCACCTTGAATCAGGCCAATGAAATCCTGAATGTATTCCTCAGCCGGCTCTGGGGGTTTTCCACCAAAATAGGGGTCAAGATGGTCATTGACTTTGATAACCATCACACCCGCTTCTTCTAAAATTCGGTCAAGGTAGCCACGCCCTGATCCATACAATGGGTTGACCGCAATGGTCATTCCCGCCTCTGCTATCGCGTTAAAATCAATCAAGCTTTGCAGCGTTTTAAAATATTCTTCACGGGGATCAATCTCTTCAAACAACCCTTTTTCAGCGGCAGTTTGTAAATCCAGACTATTGAAGACAATCTCTCCGAGCATCGCATTAGCACGGGTTTCGATATCATTGGTTGTCGCCGGCAATGCAGGTCCCCCCGAAACGGGTGAAAATTTAATACCGTTATAATTATAAGGATTATGACTTGCGGTAAAATTAATCGCACCGGCCGCCCTCCTTCTCAACAACTCATGAGAAATGACCGGTGTTGGAGTATCACGTTGACAAAAATAACTTTTTATCCCCGCTCCAGCCAATATACGCGAGGTCTCACGGGAAAAATCTCCTCCCATAAACCGTGCATCGCAGCCAACAACAACGCCCTTGTCAGCCAAACCTTCTGCATGCAGATGATCTGCGATGGCCTGAACAACAACCCGGACATTATCCAGAGTAAACTCTTCACAAAAAATACCACGCCAGCCTGATGTTCCAAATTTTATGTGAGACATAAAGCTCTCCTTTTATTGATGAATAACTCTGTCAATATATTACCATATCGATGAGACATCAAGGTTGCAATGCCGACGAAAACTGATTATTCAGAATTTTTCACATAGGGACAATCTTCCGGCAGTATCCCTGTCTTCACCAGTTCTGGTGACAGGCAAACACACTCCGGATTAAGTTTAAAACGCTGGTGGTAAATCCGGCACAGATGTGTTTTCGTATCAAGATATTTACAGGGGGTATCAGAATAAAAAATTTTGCCCCGATATTCATATTTTTCATAACAACAACGACCGCAGCGCTCGCAGATGCCTTCCCATTCCTTCGAGTTCACCAAAGCCGTATCCTTTTCTTTTTTCATTTCCAGATTAACCTCTCTACTTTACCCGTACAATCATTTAATATTAACAAACTTAGATCATTGACAATATTTAAAAATGTTTCTAGTTTGAAAGATCGTCAATCCTTCATTCATGGAGAAACATATGCGGATCATGATTATTTTATCGGCCCTGCTGATGCAACTGTGCCTGGGAGCAACCTACTCCTGGTCTGTTTATGTTCAACATATCAAAACTATCGTCGGCATTTCTCAAACTCAAGCGCAGATTCCATTCTCGATCTTTTATTTTGTTTTTCCTCTGACAATGATTTTTTCCGGAACACTGGTTGACAAATATGGACCAAGGATCGCGGCTATTTGCGGTGGCCTTCTGTTTGGCAGTGGCTGGTTAATTTCTTCATTCGGGATTGATAACTTCACTTACACCATTCTGGGAAACGGCATCATTGCAGGTATTGGTGCAGGAATTGCGTATATCGTTCCGATATCCACCTGCATAAAATGGTTTCCCAACAATAAAGGACTGGTGACGGGAATTGCCGTTGCTGGTTTTGGCGGGGGAGCTGCTCTAATTAGTACCGTAGCTGGATACTTGTTGAAACTCAACATGACACCTTTCACGCTATTTGGATATTTCGGTTTTGCATTTACTGTCCTCATCGTTTTCTCCGGTTTCTTCATGCAGAATCCTCCCGGTTTTGCAAAAGCGGAGACACTCAAATTAAAAGTCCGTGAAGTTATTACCGACAACCGGTTTCTCATCCTCTATTTTTCCATGTTTACCGGCCTGGCAGCTGGATTTGCTGTTAATGCAAATATCAAGGAACTTTACTCAGACGCGACATTAATGAGCGGAGTCAGTGCTGTCTCCTTTTTTGCTCTGGCTAACGCTGCCGGCAGAGTCCTGTGGGGCAGCATCTTTGACCGCTTCAATAGTTCAACCGTTATTCAGCTGAATCTCCTCTCTCAAGCTATTTTGCTGTTCGCTTCACCGTTTATTCTGACATCATCCACCGGGCTACAAATTTTTTCCCTCATAGCGGGATTTAACTATGGAGGAGTATTGGTTATATATGCCGGATCAGTGGCCGGAATCTGGGGTGCAGATAAAGTTGGCTCCATCTATGGATGGATGTTTTCTGCAAATATTCCCGGAGCTGTAGCACCACTATTTGCTGGTTTTTTCTTTGATTTAACCGGGAGTTTCACCATTCCAATGTACGTTATTGGCATTATTATTCTGATCGCCATTGTCACCTATAGATTGAATAAAAATAGTTTTATCACCTGAAAAACAGGCACAAAAAAACGTTGACTCCAGAAAATAAATTCGTTATTAGTATGTGTTCTTAACCTGAATCACAGGAACAATATATAGGAGGAAACGATATGCAGTGCCAAACGGTTCTCGCAGGTACCGAATGTAGTTTTTGGAAAAAAGCTGGTTGCTCCGCACCAAGTGGCAGCTGCCAGGTCATCGTTGAAGAATGTCAAGGATGCGAACGGGTAACCAAAGGTAGCATTGGTGATGTTTGCAGTTCTTACCCTGACCCTGCAGCAAAGTGGGCTAACGGTCTGTGTAATTTTGCAACACACAAGAAAATCGACCTGAAAGTTGACGATGTACGAGTCAACCCACTTAAAGCAGCAAAACGTGCTGCTGCCGGTAAATAAGCAAAGCATTCCAAAATACATGTTCAAAAGAAAGGCCGCCTGATTTCAGGCGGCCTTTCTTTTTTAGTGATTTTCTTCTTGTTGCGGCCAATGACATGACTGTGGGCTCCCAATTGATGCAATCATATCTTCTGCCTTAAAAACAAGATCGGCAGAGGGGTTGGGAATAAACTTTCCTTCGCGCAAAACGCCCACGACAGAAGCGCCCGTTGTTTTTCGGATATCAAGTTGACGTAAACTGCGCCCAACCAACCAGCTTTCAGCGGTGAGTTCCTGCCAGTTCAATTCGAGCGAATCCCGTGCTTTTTGCAACAGTCTGATATTATTCAAACCCGCCTGATCCTCATAAAGTTGTTGATAGTGATCCTGACGCGCATCGTCGGTAAATTTTTGGATAATGGGAACAGGTATCTTCAAATTCAGTAAAACCTGTCGCGCGATCTCGAGTCCCCCTTCCAGCTCCGGTCGAATAACCATGTAAACACCATGATCATAAAGAGCTTTCATTTGAGCGGCACCCACTGACCGGACAACAATATTCAGCCCAGGATGATGTTTCCTGACAAAATGGACAATTGTTTCTGTCGTCGTAATATGGGGAATCGTAATCAACAGCTGCTTTGCATCGGACAAATTCGCTGCTTCAAGGACAACGGGTTGAGCAGCATCTCCATAAATTGCCGAATATCCGCGCTCTTTACAATCATCAATAACACGATGCCCCAGATCAATAACAACAAACGGAACTTCAAGCTTCGCTAAAAGGTAAGCAACATGCTGTCCAACCCGTCCCCCACCAGCAATAACAATATGACCATGCAATCCCCCATCAGGGATATTGATCGTTTCCAGAAGTTCTTTTTTTGAATAGCGTTTTTTCAGACCATAAAGAGGGGCGGTCAAAGCCGAAGCAAACGGCGTAATCAGCATACTAATAATCGTCGCTGACAGCACATATGAATATTGTTCCAGATTCAGAAAATTACCCTCCAAGCCGACACGACCCAAAACGAAAGAGAATTCACCAATCTGAAACATCCCTAATCCGACGGCAAGAGGGATAACATTGCCGTAACCAAAGCTGCGAACAATACCGGCCATGATTAAGCTTTTACCAACAGCAACCAATAAAACCAGCTGCAGGACTCCCACCCAATTTGCGAATAAAAATAATGGATCTAAAAGCATCCCGACGGAGGTAAAGAAAAGAAGCCCGAATAAATCGCGTAAGGGAATAATGTCACTCAGTGCCTGATGTCCATAATCAGATTCACTGAGGACCATGCCGGCGACAAACGCACCAAACGCGAATGACAGATTGAGAAGATACGTCGCATAGCCAATGCCTAAACCGATCGCTATAATCGTCAAGAGGAATAATTCGCGTGAGTTCCAATGGGCAATTATCGACAACAATCGTGGCAACAAACGAGTTCCGAGCAAAAGCATAAAAGCAAGAAAAAGGATTGATTTAACCAGAGCAATGGCAATAACAGGCATACCTGCTGCGGGATTGGATAGTTGTGGCAGAAGGATTAATAACAAAACGACGGCAAGATCCTGAACAATCAGGATACCTATCATCACCCGGCTCGATAAGGTCCCTATCATCCCCTGGGCCATCAACGTTTTCAGAATGACCATCGTGCTGGAGAGGGAAATAAGACCTCCCAGCCAAAGAGAAGGAGCACTCTCCCATCCCAACCCGAGGCCGATAAGATAGCCGTAACCTATTGTTAATAGGATCTGGATTGGACCACCGATCAAAGCCACGTATTTGACTGGCTTTAAATCTTGAAGTGAAAATTCTAACCCCAGAGCAAATAACAACAGGGCGACACCGATTTCTGCGAGTTTTTCAACTTCGTGCGGGTCGGAAACAATACCTCCGGAGAAAGGACCGATTACAACTCCGACGAGGATATAACCAAGCAAAAGAGGTTGCCGCATTTGTTGAGCTATCAGACCGCCCAACAGTGCAGCGACAATAATAATAATGATGTCTGCAGCAATCCCCATATGCTTAAAATTTATCCTCCATGCCCTCTCCCGAGCATTTCAGCTGCATCCATAACCACCATGAATGCTTCTGCATCATTATTGCGGATAATATCACGCAGCACCGTAATCTGCCGCGCTTCAACCGTTACAAATATCATGGTTTTCTTTTCATTTTCGTAGAGACCGGTCCCGGTAAGAATAGTCCCCTGTTGCCCGAGATGCTTTATAATTTCCTGACTGAGAAGCGCAATTTTATTCGTTGTAATATGAACAATTTTCTCCGACGGTGTGCCGGTAAGGATGATATCGATACATTTGCCGGTTGTATAAATACTGATCATACTCCAAAGAGCCCGTTCAATATCGACAAAAACAAACCCTGATGCCACGACGATCAAAATGTCAAAGATAAAAACAATCTGCCCTGGTTTATATTGGCTTCGAGCAGCAATCAGGCGCGCAATAATAGTCGTGCCACCCGCCGAAGCATGGCCACGCAATATCAGACCAACGCCAGCCCCAACAGCGATACCACCGTATAAAGTCGCCAGCAAAATATTTTGACTCAATGCTTGCAAGTGAAAAACTTCGGCGAACAAATCGGTAAAGATCGATGTTATAAAAATAGCAACAACTGAGCGAAGAGCAAATAATCTGCCGAGTATTTTTGTGCTGATGATTAATAGCGGGATATTAATCAGCAACATCAGGCTTCCGATGGGAAGACTGATCAAATAGTTTAAAAGAATTGCCATCCCGGGGGTTCCACCTGTGGCAACTCTATTGGGAGCGAGAAACAACACGATCCCCATTGCCAGAGCTAACGCTCCGGCAATGACGTAGGAAAAATTTCTAATTTCGGACTTTAACTCCATTCAGCATCCATTTATGGGTACAAAATTCATTTAGTCGGGTTATTTGAGGCCCTCGATAACTGCTGCGACTTCATCGCGGATATGCTTGGCCGCAGCACTGGTTTCCAAACGTAGAAACTGTTGGAAATTATCAACCGCTTCCTGAGTGCGATCCTGATCCAGACAGATATAGCCAAGGGTCAGATACCCGGGTGCCAAGCCAGCATCCAATGCCAGGCCTTTCTGACAATATTCTTCAGCTGACTTCAGATCGTCGGCATCATAATACAGCTCAGCGAGACTGAGATAAGGCTGCGGATCTGTTGCATCAAGCTTTAATGCCTGATGAAAACAATTCATTCCTGCCTCAACCTTGCCCTGAGCAACATAAATATCTCCCAGGGCATTATGCCCAAAAGCCAATCCCGGATCGATTTCGAGAGCATGTCGACAGGTTTTTCCTGCAGCGCTTAAATTATCGTTATTCATCTGTGCCACCGCTTTACAAACCCAGGCATCAGCTTCTTGCGGATCAAGTTCTATAATTTTCTTATAGGTCTCTACCGCCAGATCATAATTTTCTTCTTCAAGATATAGATCCCCTAGAGAATAAAGGAGATCAACGTTATCAGCTTCCAAAAGCAATCCCGCAGACAGACTTTTATGCGCCTTCCCATAGGAGCCGTTTTCAATCTGAGCTTCAGCCAGTAACAACCAGACTTCTGCTGTTTTTTCTCCCTCCAGAGCCTGCTGATATAATATTTCCGCTGCTTTAAAGTCCCCCTGATCAAAAGCTTGCAAGCCTTTTTCCAATAAATCTTCAATAGACATTTTCTCTTCTCCTGCTATTTCAAGAACTACGGACAACTTCAACCAGAAAACCATCAGGATCGGTGACAAAATAAAACCGTGGATTTCCGGCCACAAGCCCTTTCAATGGCGTCACCTTAAGCCCCATCTCGGTATGCCGCTTGTGTGAAGCCTCCAAATCCGTTGTAGATACTGCAAGATGCGAATAGCCATTGCCCATTTCATAAGGCTGCTGCTGATCATAGTTGTAGGTCAGTTCCAGTTCAAAAGGAAGATCTGCGGAGGTCATATAGCTTAAAGTAAAACGTCCTTCGGGATAATCTTTCTTGCGTGATACTTCAAACCCGAAAGCCTCATGATAGAATTTCTCCGAAGCTTGCAAATCCATAACACGGTAACAAATGTGAATCATTGGGTATTTCATAGCTATCTCCTTGTTTGTAAATTGACAACAGTCAATCAGCTCTTTTATAGTCGCGAACATGAAAGCAATATTTTTATCAGATGCCCACTTGCGCCATCCACAGGATAACAACTACCTGAGGCTCCTTGATTTTTTAAATCAACAAAAGGACCTTGATGCTCTTTTCCTGCTTGGCGATATTTTTGAGTTTTGGTTAGGTTATAAACACCTGGCATTTACAGCCTATATACCTCTCCTGGAAAAACTCCGCCAGTTATCAACGTCAGGAACAAAACTTTTCTTTGTAGAAGGCAACCACGATTTCAATCTTGGCCCATACTTCACCAAAACTCTTAATTGTACAGTCATACCTGACCAACAAAAGATCAGCTGGGATGGGAAAAACATTCTGATCAGCCATGGAGATCTGATCAAGCAGGATCGTAACTATCAACGCCTGAGATCATTCTGGCGCAGTTGGCCGATTAAGTTCCTGGCAAAAATCATTCATCCGGATATCGTTTGGTCATTTGCACTCTGGCTCAGCAATAAGAGCTCTAAAAACAATCCGGAAAGAAACCATCAAAACCCATCAACATACTTAATACCATTTTCGGAGACGAGTGACAGCGATATTGTTGTTTGTGGACACTTTCATTTTCCACTGGAGAAAGAACATCAGGGTGTCAGAATTATCGCGTTGGGTGACTGGATAACCCAGTTTTCCTATGCAGAGATGCAAGATGGTAAGATTACATTAAAACAATTCGTTAACTGATAACAGTTCATTTCTCTGTCAGCGGCTTCTTATTGATGTCCTGACAACGGACGACCAGGTCCTTTAACGTTGTCCCGTTCAAATTTTCACCGATCAGAACTTCCACCCGATGATAAGTTTCCAGAGCAATCAATGTCTGCGGATGAGGATGGAGATGGAGAGGCTCTTCACCAAAATCACCCATTTTTTTAAGAATTTCGGCCAGACTCAGGTTTTCAGCTGAACGTCCAAGCTGATATTGACAACGACCGGCAAGAGTACGAAGTTCAGAGACAAACCCAATTTTCAACAATAAATTGAGAATACTGTGACAAAGCCGAGGAGGAATAAAGAGGTACTTGGCCAGCTGTTCATTGCTTAAGGCCGGCTCCCCTTTCGAAAAACGATCGGCCAGGGTAACAAGCAATGCCAGTGCAACTTGCTCGTAACTGTTGCGACTCACCTCCGAGCCGCGCAGATCCCTGCCACTGGCGCGCAGATTTTGTTTCGCATAACAAACACCAAGACCAAACAGCACAATCACCCAGGAAAGATAGAGCCAGACCATGAAGATCGGAAGTGCTGCCATCGTTCCGTAGATCGCATTATAGCGACCGACTCCGACCTGGAAATGGACATATCCAACTTGGGCAATCTGCCATAACGTCCCCCCAACGACCCCCCCCACAAAAGCTGCACGCCATTCTACCTTAATGTTCGACATAAAGACATAAAGACCAGTAAATGCAAGCCACATAAAGAGAAATGGTGTCACCTTAAATAACAGTAAAATCAGATTGCCGATCATCTCCATATCAATCAATTTTTGGACCAGACGGTTGCTGGCTAATGTTGATGTCATGGAGATAGCACTGATAATAAGAACCGGACCCGCTAAGATGACTGACAGATAGTCAGAAAACCGCCGCAATAAAGGGCGAACATTTTTAACTCCCCAGACATGGTTGAATGATTTTTCAACATTGGTCAGCAATGAAACAACGGCAACAATCAGAAAGACCAGCCCTACGGCTCCCAGTTGCGTCACCTGGGTATTATTGATATAGCCTAAAATGATGTCAGCAACGCGGCCATCACCGACATTCAATTTCTCAATAATCAAAGGCTGGAGTAAATTCTGGACACCAAAGGCTTTCAAAAGAGCAAAAGTCAAAGCCAGCAGAGGAACCAACGAAAGCATCGTATAATAGGTTAAAGCTGAAGCCCGAAGGAGGCATTGGTTGACACCAAAATCTCTGACAACCAGAGCTACGGTTTGAATCTGGCGGAGCAAGATCCTTTGCAACAAAGATAAATCCGCGGGATTCTGTTCCCAGAGCAGTTTTTTTATTTTCCCGCGAAATTGCAGTTGTGGTGCTTCAGCATCCGCCATAGATTCGGACCTTCCAGTGATTTACTCCAACGTCAAATCAACTTTTTTAACCGGCAATCCCAAAGTTCTGACCGATTCAGCATATGCCTTGCTGTCACCAACCAGAATAATTTGTAATTTATCCGGATGCAGATACTGTTGCGCGACCCTTTGCACATCAGCAACAGTCACAGCTGCAATCTTCCGCCTGTAATCTTCCAGATAGTTCTCCGGGTAATCATAGTATTCAAGCCGCACCTTGCGACTGACAACAGAGTGACTGTCGGAAAAAGCAAAAACAAAGGAATTAATCAGACTCTTTTTTGCCAAATCAAGCTCTACGGTGGTCACAGGTTCATCCCGAATTTGCCTGATAAGCTGTTGCATCAAACTGACAACTTCAACCGTTGACTCACTTTTAGTTTCACTGCCGGCAATGAACAGTTCGGGAAGCTGGCGGCCGACCTGAAAATAAGAATAGACCGAATAGGCCAAACCTCGATTGGAACGAACCTCGCGCATCATTCTTGAATTGAAGCCACCGCCACCTAAAATATAGTTTGCAACCTGCAATGCATACAGGTCCGGATTATCTTTATTAATTCCCGGGTGCCCCATCAAAATCGTCGTCTGGGGTATATCCTTGTCAATCAAAGATATCTCCCCGGAGGGAGCTGGTGGGATTGATGGCATTTCACGAAGAAAAGGTTCACTCGATTGCCAGTTCCCGAACTGCTGTTCGAGCAAAACGAGCAATTTTTCTTGTTTCACATCGCCTGAAACAGCAAACCAGAAATTCTGGGGCTGGAAAAAACGGCTATGTATTTCCCGCAAATCCTCTCGGCTGAAACCGGCAACGGCTTCAGCTGTTGGATAAGCACCAAAGGGATGATTTTGATAAACATCTTCAGCGAGAATGCGACCAGCAATTGCGCCCGGATCATCATTCCTGCGATGAATACTTTCCAGCATTTGACTTCGAACCAGTTCCATCCGTTCTGCATCAAAGCCAGGTCGGCGTAACAAATCAGTCAGAATCTCAATCCCACGCTCCAGATCTCTGCGATGCAGGGAAAGATTAACTTCATAAGCATAAGAAGAGCTGGAAACGGTTAAAACTGCAGCCATTTCTTCAAGCTCCGTTTCAAGTTCCACAGGAGACAAGGTCTCGCTTCCTCCAGTTGAAAGTGCCGTAGCAAAAAACTGGGACAGACCCGCCTTATCTTGTGGGTCGTAAATACTGCCACCCTCAACCAGCAACGTTAATTCTACCAGAGGCAGTTCGTGATCCTCTTTCAAATAAAGTTTCATCCCGTTATTCAGTTGTTGCTGTGTTACTTCCGGGAAGCTGAATTCAAGGGGTGGAAAACTGAGTTGATCAGGACGCACCTGTGAGTTCAGAAAGTTCTGGCTACACCCGAAAAGAAAAAAGCCGACAAGTAAATAAAATACATAGCGCATTAACTCTGCCCCTCACGCATTAAGGTCACCACGGTCCTATTATCAGCCTGCAAATAACGTTTTGCGACATCCATGATGTCTTTGGGGGTAATTGAACTCAGATGATCCTCATAGTCGACCAGGTAACGCCAATCACCAAGAGTTTGATAGGAAGATAACATTCTGGCAAGACCGCTATTCCCTCTCAGTCCGCGAAGAATTGAAGTCATGATCTGCTTGCGGGCGATATCGAGATCCCTGGAGCTGAGAGGTTCTGATTTCAAACGTTCCAATTCCGTATAAACGGCAGCTTCCACCTCTTTTGGCGATCTGCCGTTCCTTGGAGTCAAGCTCAAAACCATCAAATTATCATACCGGGATCCGGGAGCCCCAAAAACATTGACGTCTGTCACTAATTGCTTGTCGACAACCAGGGATTTATAAAGTCTCGAAGTTCTTCCTTCTGACAGAACCTGCATTAAGAGGTCAAAAACATAATCTTCGCGCTGAGGCATAGTCGGTTTGTGGTAGGCAATCATCAATTGTTGCTCAGCATCAAAATTAATAGCAACCCGACGCTCTCCTTTCTGTTCGGGCTCCCTGTCAACAACAGGCGGAACAGGAACTCCCGGTTTCAACCGACCAAAATAACGCTCAATCATCTGGAGAGTAGTCTCGCTCTGAAAATCCCCAACCAGAGTAATCACCATATTAACAGGGGTATAATATTTATCAAAAAATTCCCGAATCTGATCCGGGTCAAGTGTTTCAATATCTGAATTCCAACCAATTATAGGGTTGCGGTAGGGATGCACCTCGTAAGCAGCAGCCAAAAGAGTTTCATACATCATCCCCCTTGGGCTACTTTCATAAGAACGACGCCTTTCTTCATGAACGACATCCCGCTCCGTATAAAACTCTCGGAAAACTGCATTTTGGAGACGATCGGATTCAATTGCCGCCCAAAGTTCAAGCTTGTTTGCAGGCAAATTAATCAGATACGTGGTTGAATCTTTTCCGGTAAAGGCATTATAACCTACTCCGCCATTTTCTCCGTAAATCCTCGAAAATTCATTTTTAACAACAAGTTTCCGATGTTCAGCTTGCAGTGCGGTCAGCTCCTCCTGCAATTGTTGCAATTGCTCCGAATCAGTCTCCGTTCTGAACTTCAGCGCATCAATTCTCTGTCCTGTGTTTTTTATCTTTTGTAGAAGTTTTTTTTCAGCAGCATAATTTTTAGTTCCCAGAGTTTTTGTGCCCTTGAACAACATATGCTCAAGAAGGTGGGCCACTCCACGCTCCTGGCTGGTTTCATTGGCACCACCAACACGAAAGCTGATGTAAGCAGCAACGGTTGGCGAGGTGTGTCGTTCCACCAAAAGAACTGTTGCACCATTATCCAGCTTGTATTCCTGAACTTTATCAGCTAGCGTTTGTGCAAAGACTATTTCGGGACCAATAAACAAAAAGACAAACAAACCTGTTATAAAAAAACGATACATTGTTGATTCCTCTTACTAGAATGATTAATTTTAAAATTACATATATAATATCGCATTGTCTTGTCGAGATGCTACCCACGCTTAAAAATTTTTCCAACAAAGGTTAATATATATGAAACGGATAGCAGTTTTAACCAGTGGAGGGGATTGTTCCGGAATGAATGCGACGCTACGTGCTGTTGTTCGCGCCGGCTTAGCTTCAGGATTAGAAGTGATTGGCATCCAGAAAGGCTTTCAGGGGCTGATTGATCGACTTTATGACCACATGACGACGAGATCAGTGAGTAATATTCTCCAACGTGGGGGAACTTTTTTACAAAGTGCACGTTGTAAGGAAATGCGAACTGAAGCCGGATTAAAATTAGCCAGTGAAAACCTGAAAGGCATGGGAGTTGAAGGACTTATCGTGATTGGTGGCGATGGCTCACTCAAGGGTGGCTACGCTATTCATCAACAAGGGATACAAGTCATTGGCATCCCGGCATCAATCGATAATGACATTCCTTTTACCGATTATTCCCTTGGGGTTGATACCGCTCTTAACAACATCGTTCATGCTGTTGACAATCTAAAAGACACAGCGTCATCCCATGATCGAACTTTTGTTGTCGAAACCATGGGGCGAAGTTGCGGGTTTCTAGCTGTTGCTTCAGCCATTGCCGCGGGAGCAGAATACAGTTTAATCCCTGAAGAACCGTACAATCTTGACCACATCTGTACGGATTTACGTCAGCGTTTTCAAGAAGGACGAACCAATTCAATTATCATGGTAGCAGAGGGTGCAGGAAAGGCAGAAGATATTGCCGATCAGATAAAACATCGCATTGGATTTGAAACAAGAATTATTGTGCTGGGTCATTATCAACGCGGTGGTTCTCCTTCGGTTTTCGATCGTATTCTTGGCGCACGTTTTGGACAGGCAGCTGTTGAAAGTCTGATCAAAGGACATGGCGGAATGATGGTTGGGCTACAGGGCTCTGATATCATCCTCACTGATCTTGCCGGCGTCACCTCTTCCGGGATTCGCCCCATCAATCCCATGCTGCCAAGACTTGCAAATCAACTGCTGGCCTGACAGAAGAATACGGGGATTAAATCGAATCATCAAACTCGTTCAACCTTGCAGTCGCTTCCTGGCGACCAATTTCTATCAATTCTTCAGCGCGCTCAAACTCGTAAATGGTGCAGACATTTTTGGGTATTTCAATCACAATATCGGGCGAATAAGCCGCCAGTTTAAAGCTGGAAATAGTTGATTGCATAGCATCCAAACTTTTAGAAATGATATCAAACATGCCGGTATCGGGCTCTTTATTGCCATTCTTGCGTTGGAGTCCATCGATAAAATCAATAATTTTTTGTTGATACTTATTCTGCTTCCCTTCAGCATGCTGAGTTGGTACAGGGGCATCCAGGAGATGTCTGGGTTTCCCACACAAACCAACTGCAATCGTCAAACCCGTTTGATCTCTTAGAGTGGGGGCAATTGGAATGGGATTTAACAAGCCGCCGTCAACAAGGGTTTTGCCCTTATATGGAAATGCAGAGAATATCGTTGGAAAAGAAATCGATGCCCTGATGGCACTAAAAAGTGACCCACTGGATAACCACACCTCCTTGCTTTCTTCAAGATCCGTCGCAACTGCTGTAAACGAAATAGGTAAATCTTCGATATTCCGGTCACCGATAAGTTCGCGTAAGGTGTTGATGATTTTGTCTCCTTTAAAGAGCGCGGCACCACTAAATGAAAAATCAAGTAATCGGAGAACATCAATTCGATCCAGCGCACAAACCCACTCTGAGTAAGTGTCCAATTCCCCGGCCGCATAAATCCCGCCAATGAGTGCCCCCATGGATGATCCGGAAATGGAGCGGATAAGATAACCCCGCTCTTCCAACACCTGAATGACACCGATATGCGCTAAACCACGAGCCCCGCCGCTCCCTAAGACTAACGATATTGTTTTGTTATCAACATTCATAAGAGTTTCTATCCTTCCTGAAAGTACAATGGCGGTAATTCTACCTGAAGATGATCGTGTTCAGGTAATAAAAAATGGGGGCAAAAAAGCACAAATAAAGAACTTGCAGGGACAATCCACCGCAGTTATAGTGCCCCTTCCAATAATTTTAAAGGAGTCATCCATGATTACTGCAATCAGCCCTATAGACGGTCGCTACGCTTCAAAAGTCAGCGAATTAAGTGAGTGTTTTTCGGAATATGCTCTTCTCAAAAACCGGGTCAAGGTTGAGGTTATGTGGCTGCTCGCCTTGTGCGCAGAACCAGAGATTGCTGAATGTCGAGCACTGACAGGCGCCGAGGAGCAAAAGTTACATAACATAATCGCTGATTTCAGCCCCTCTGAAGCTGAAAAAATCAAACAGATAGAAGCTGTCACCAATCATGACGTCAAAGCCGTTGAATATTACTTAAAAGAGCAGATAAGCGACACATCTTTGCATGATGTGACTGAATTTATTCATTTTGCCTGCACATCTGAAGACATCAACAATCTGTCTCATGCATTGATGCTTAAAGATGGTCTCGCCACATTAATTCCCCAACAACAGCAGATCATCGATAACATCAGTCGCCTTGCCAGAGAATTCAAAACGGTTCCAATGCTTGCCCGTACCCATGGACAAACTGCATCACCTACGACTATCGGTAAAGAAATGGCAGTATTTTCCCACCGCTTACAAAAACAAAGTGAAAAAATTGCGGCCATTGACCTGCTTGGCAAGCTTAACGGAGCTGTAGGAAATTTTAACGCACACATCTCAGCTTATCCGGCTATCGATTGGATTAAATTAACAAAACTTGTCATTGAGGAAAAACTGGGATTAAAACAAAACCTGTTTACGACCCAAATCGAACCCCATGATTATATGGCGGAATTATTTGACTCTCTCTCCCGCTGGAATACTATTCTTCTCGATTTCAATCGTGACATCTGGACCTATATCTCAATGGGATATTTCGGTCAGAAAACGATTAAGGGGGAAGTCGGTTCATCAACCATGCCACACAAAGTTAATCCGATTGATTTTGAAAATTCTGAAGGAAACTGTGGACTTGCAAATGCTGTTTTCCATCACCTGTCAACAAAACTCCCCATTTCGCGCTTGCAACGTGATCTGACGGATTCAACTGTATTACGCAATATGGGGGTTGGTTTCGGCTATAGCATGATTGCCTACAAATCAACGATTAAGGGACTGGGTAAACTGCAGTTAAATCAACTCAACCTGGCGACAGATCTTGATAACGCTTGGGAAATTCTTGCTGAACCCATCCAGACGGTGATGCGAAAAGCAGGGATTGAAAAACCTTACGAAAAGTTAAAAGAGCTGACTCGTGGGCAGACAATTAACCGTGAGACCATTCAGAATTTCGTACAAAGTCTGGATCTCAAACCAGAAGACAAGCAACGGTTACTCAGCATGGAACCATCCACCTATACCGGCATTGCCGATAAAATTGTTGAACTGTTAGATTAATTGTCTTTTTTAAGGACCGGCTATGCATATCACGATCAGTTTACACGGGGTGTTTCGCATTGATCGTTTCAAAAAAGAGACGTTTGCATACCCCGATGGTAGTACAGCTCAAGATATTATCGATAAACTACAAATTCCTGTTCAACTCCTGGGTATTATCCTTGTCAACGGCACCCACGCAAATTCAGAAACAGTTCTCGTTGACGGAGACACTTTGATGTTACTTCCCCTTCTTGAGGGGGGGTAACACATCATCAATCAGGCGATACAGCTAGAACCTACAAAAGTCTGAAACCATGCTCTATCGCCCCCGACAGTTGAGATAAAAAACACACTCATACATTAAATGACCCCCCATGCGGAACAATCCGAGAACATCATCCAACGTAAAAACCGAGCCATTCCATTCTACCAGAATTGTTATTTTTTCCCTCTTGACAAGTAAAGCCCCATCCTCTTATCTTGATAATAGTTATCAAGTTCATCTAAACCTGTCATTCTGGATGTCGCAAACACCTTAAAGGATATACTTCCATGCTAAAATCTCTACGCCACCTTGCCTCAGGCGAAAAGGCAAGAATAATCACGGTCAATGCAGCAGGAGAGATAGGACGTCGGCTAAGAGATATGGGCTTGTCTCCCGGCACTGAAATTGAAATTCTGGGCCGTGCACCGCTGAAAGACCCTGTTTCAATCCGCTTGAAAAACTACACTCTGACATTGCGGAATAGTGAGGCTGACTTTATTACCGTTGAAGGGTTGGAGTCCTGAAATGGCAACAGCAGAAGCCTTCTGGAAACTTGATACCAGACCAAAAACCATTATTGCCCTGGCCGGTAATCCCAATTCAGGAAAGACAACGTTATTCAACGCGATTACTGGGTCGCGTCAACACGTTGGTAACTACCCCGGGATAACCGTTGAAAGAAAAGAAGGGACCATCAATCTTAAAGATACCCATGTCAAATTGATTGATCTACCAGGAACTTATTCTCTTTCTGCTTATTCCCAGGAAGAACTGGTCGCAAGAAATTTCCTCATTGATGAAAAACCGGATATCGTTGTTGACATTGTTGATGCGACAATGCTTGAGCGCCATTTGTATCTGGCCATTCAATTCTTCGAGCTTGGGATTCCAGTCGTTTTAGCTTTGAACATGATGGATGATGCCAAAAAACAGGGAATTCGAATTGATCGCAACAAGCTTTCTGAACTTCTCAACTGTCCTGTCGTTGAAACGGTCGCACGCTCTGGTCAGGGCAAAAAAGAACTTATAGAAGCAGCAATAAAACATGCTCAACACAAAAATAAGACTTGGGCTCCCTTAGATATCTCCTATGGTCCCGATATCGATCTTGCTCTGGATGAGATGGAAGAAATCATTCAAAATCATAATTTCATGACCGACCGTTATCCGGCACGCTGGGTCGCTCTGAAATATCTTGAAAATGATAGTGAAATTATATCACTGGGAGAACAGACCTCTGAGGTCAATCAAACACTCGTAGAAATTGCAGCGCAGACCAAAGAGCACAGCTTAAAAACCCTGAAGATTCCACCTGAAGCAATCATTGCCGATTACCGTTATGGCTTGATAAATTCTATTCTCAAGCAGAACATCGTCATTCAGGTCAAGCCCCAGCAAGAGCGGATTCAACTGACCACCAAGCTGGACCGTTTTCTGGTCAACCGCTACTTCGGCCCGATACTGATGGTCGCAATTCTTTATGCCATGTTTCAAATCACCTTTACTGTGGGTGCAATCCCTATGGGTTGGCTGGAAAACATTTTCGCCTGGATTTCCCGGACGGCAACCTTACTGATTCCAGAAGGTTTCCTACAATCTCTTGTGGTCTCCGGAATTATCGATGGTGTCGGTGGGGTCATGGGTTTTGTACCACTCATTGCGATCATGTTTCTGATGATTTCTTTTCTTGAAGATTCGGGCTATATGGCACGAGTCGCTTACATGTTAGACCGGATCTTGCGTATTTTCGGCCTTCATGGTTATTCAGCGATGCCGTTCATTATTTCCGGGGGAATTGCCGGGGGTTGTGCTGTTCCTGGTGTTATGGCGACCCGAACCCTACGCAGTCCAAAAGAGAAGTTGGCGACATTATTGACCGCACCCTTTATGCCCTGTGGGGCAAAATTACCGGTATTCATGTTGCTGGTTGCTGCCTTTTTCTCAGAACATCAACCTCTAATGATGTTTTCAATCACTCTGCTTGCGTGGGTTATGGCTTTGCTCGTGGCCAAATTCGTTCGCTCTACGGTCATTAAGGGAAAATCGACCCCGTTTATCATGGAGCTCCCCCCTTACCGGTTGCCGACATTTCGCGGCATCTATATCCACACCTGGGAGCGGACGTGGCAATATATAAAAAAAGCAGGAACAGTGATTCTGGCAGTATCAATCTTGCTCTGGGCAGCAATGACGTTCCCTGTTTTATCTCAAGATCAGGTCAGTCAATTTGAGATGGAGCGGAAGACTGCCCTCAATACTCTCCATAACGATACGGAACAACAACAGGCTCTGACTGCAATCAGCAACCGAGAAGGGCAAGCTGCACTCCAATATTCGCTTGCAGGACGACTAGGGACCGCTCTCGAACCGATCAGCCAATGGGCCGGCTTTGATTGGAGAACAAATATTGCTCTTGTTGGTGGATTTGCAGCAAAAGAAGTGATCGTATCGACATTCGGGACAGCATACTCCCTTGGAGATGTTGATCCGGAAGCGGCTGAGACTCTTTCCAGTCGAATAGCGGCCGACCCCGGCTGGAACAAATATACAGCCCTGGCAATGATCGTTTTTGTTTTACTCTATGCCCCCTGTGTGGTCACTGTTGTTGCTATGGCCAAAGAATCATCCTGGCGTTGGGCAATTTTTGCGACTGTTTTTAACACGGTGCTGGGATTTGGGATGGCCGTTTCTATTTACCAGATAGGGACGAAACTCTTTACTTGATTCGTTTCTCAGCGAGTTGACTCACCCCTTAGAAGAGGTCTGACCTCTGAGAGGAGATAACAATGTTTTCTCTGGATTACGCAGTGACATTACTCATTGTTGCAACGGCAGCCTGTTACGTTGCGCAAAATATATACAAAACATTTAAAACCGCAGGAAACGGATGTTCTGGTTGTTGCTCTGCCTGTTCACACTGTAACTTAAAAACACCAACAACCAATAAAAACGGATAAATGAACCATTATTCGCTGGTAAAACAATACTTCTCCAATTTATAGCGCAGTGTTCCTCGGGGCACATTCAGTATCCGTGCAGTTTTAGCGACGTTCCCCCCGGTGATTCTGAAAGCCTGCCCGATCAGTTCTTTTTCAATCTGACCGACAACTTCATCAAGAACGATCCCTTGCGGCGGAATTTCATATTTGAACGGCATTTCACTCTGAGGAGATTCGCCCCAGATCTCCCGGGGCAGCTGTTCAGGTGTTATCTGTTCAACATTGTACATAATGCAAATCCGCTCAACAACATTGAGTAATTCCCGCACATTACCAGGCCAGTGATAACGCTTTACGAGATCAATGGCTTCACGGCTGAAACCCCGCATTGATTTATTAAATTCTTTACTGAAGCGTTGTAAAAAATACTCCAGTAAGATGGGTATATCTTCCCGCCGTTCACGCAGGGGTGGAATATGAATAGGAAAGACATTGAGACGATAATAGAGATCCTCGCGAAATTCTTTACGTTCCAAAGCTCCTTTCAAGTCCGCATTTGTCGCAGCAATAATTCTGACATTGATATCTATATTGCGGTTTCCCCCGAGTCTGCGCAATTTACGGTCTTCAAGAACTCGAAGTAACTTGACCTGAAGACTGATATCCATTTCTCCTATTTCATCAAGAAAAATAGACCCGCCATCAGCTTCTTCAAACAACCCGACCTTACGATTTTTAGCATCGGTAAAAGCCCCTCGTTCATGACCAAACAATTCAGTTTCCAACAGATTAAAAGGCAACGAACCGCAATTAATTTCGACGAAAGGCTGCTCACTGCGAGGAGATAAGTTATGAATGGCCTGAGCGACCAACTCCTTTCCGGTGCCACTGTCTCCGGTGATCAAAACGGTGGCAGTTTCATGCTTAGCGACCTCTCTGATTTGTTGAAAAATGTGCATCAATGCCGGACTGTTCCCGACCATATTGATACCGTCTGCATCACGGGAGAGGCGTTTAACCTTGCGACGTAAATTTTGCGTTTCCAGAGCCAGCTTGACAATTAAATGGATCGCGTCAGCTTTAAACGGTTTTTTTATGTAATCATAGGCACCAATTTTTAGTGCCTCAACAGCGCTTTCGACCGTACCGTAACCGGTGATAATAATGACTAAAATTTCCGGATCAACATCACGCATTGCCCGTAACACATCCAAACCACTACTGCTGCCGAGGTTCAAATCCAGCAGCACCAAACTTATATCTTCTTCAGCGACGATACGGATAGCCTCATCCGGAGATTCAGTTGAAATGGGCCTGTAACCGTCTTCTGAAATGATCCGTTCCAGGTTTTCCCGGATAAAGGCTTCGTCGTCAACAATAAGAATTTTTTCCATAATTCCTGCTCCTGCTACTTATATTTTTCAGCGAGACCGCGACTATCCAACCGGATCCACAGGCAGAGAAACCAACACTGTTGTCCCCTGCCCCAGTGTGCTTTCGATCTTTATTTCGCCACCACGATCGGAAATGATATTATAACTTATTGCCAAACCCAGACCTGTTCCATGCCCCTTACTGGTAAAAAATGGCTCAAAGATCAAAGGAAGCTGATCTGGGGCAATTCCAACTCCGGTATCAGCAACACAAATCAAAATTTGGTCATTTTGTCTGGCAGCGGTAATTTTCAATTCCCCTCCATCAGGCATAGCTTCCAAACTGTTGTTCAGAAGATTCAACATGACCTGCTTCAACCGGTCAGCATCCATCAGAATTTCCGGCAGGTTGTCATCAACGTGTTCTATCAGCTTCAGATTTTGCCGCTGACATTGCTTCCGGACCAGAAAAAGAGAACCCTGAACGACATCTGCAATCTTGACGGAACATAACTTGGGAGCCGGGAGAGCGGAAAAATGGAGCATTTCATTCACCAGTGATTCCAGCCTCTCAATTTCACCCAAAGCTCTCTGAATAAGCTGCTGATCTGAAGCCTTGCCAAGTAAGCGATCATGAAGTTCATCCAGCAGAAGACTGACTCCCGTCAAAGGATTACGCACTTCATGTGCAATCCCCGCAGACATTCTCCCCAGCGAAGCCAAACGATCCATTCTCGCCATCTGCTGTCTCATATTGACACGCTCAGTTAGATCTTCAATAGTCAATAACCAGCCACCCTGTTGCCGGAAACTTAATGGAAACATGGCCATCCGATAAGTCAAAGTTCGCCCTTTCCTTTCCAGTGGGACATACTCACGAAAGGCTTTACTCATTCCGGACTGACTCAATGCAAACCACTGCGCCAGGACATCATGCAGTTCCGGCCATGCTGCAAGAAGTTTTTTCCAACTGCAGTTTTTCCCCGGCCGTTCAATATCCAGTATTTGACAAGCAGATCCATTTGCTGAAGTCACAATATTGTTTATATCGAAAGTCAGAACCCCTGTTTCAATATTCTCAAATACGGTATTTTTAAAGTTTCTTTCACGAATAATTTCCTTTCGTGATTGCCTTAGCGCTTGCAGTGTTTGCAACAAGCGTTGGCGTCTATGATTCAACTCTTCCACCATCGTATTAAATGAATCTGCCAGAACTCCGACTTCATCATTGGATTTCACTTTAACTTTGACTGAAAGGTTTCCCCGAATCATTCGCCGGGTCCCTTCTGTTAACAACCTGACCGGATTGACGATACTGCTTGCTAAAAAATATGCTGTTGCAATAACAAACATGATCGTCAGAGAAAGAACCAGCCAGGACTCCTTTAAATAATTACTGATTTCCTTTTGAATCAAATGAGACGTTGCAACTGCAGGCTGATGAAATCTGTCAATCTCGGCACCTATCGTAATACCCCCAAAAATATGATGTTTCCGATACTCTCCTTCGCCATAGAAAATGGGAGCATAAGCCATTATTTTATTTGAACCACCCACATTAATCGTTTCAACAACACCGGATTTCCCCATAAGAACGGCTTCTGCAACTCGAGGATAATTGGGGTGCACAAAACCGGCAGCCAACAAATTAAATGGAATCCGTCCCGATAAAACATCCTCTTTGGAAGTTGTTGCACTATATGCAGGGACAAGTTTTCCGTTCTGGTCATAACCCCGAATATCCCAATATTTAGGATGTGAAATCATCCACCCCTGATCATCAAACATAAACGCATAATTACCACTTGAATATGAAGGAAAAACAATATCCCCATCCTCAAACGGTGAGATATGTTGAGTGAATTCCATGAGATGTCGATGATCAAGAGATAAGACCACCACCCCCTGCAGTTCATCATGTTTCCAGACAGGAGTAGCAAATCTGATCACACCACGATATAAAGCTCCCTGCACCGCATCTAAGGGAGTATCGGCTCCCTGAAGTTGCTCATTACGACTGACGTACCAGCCATTCAAACGCGATACCCAGAGTTGCCCTGCTTTTAATTGCGTTGCCTGGTGGAAATAAGTTTCCGTTTTATACGTTGTTTGAGTCGGGTCTGAAATATTTCGATATTCAGAAGAGGGTTGTCCCGCAACGATACGGATTAATTCATGTCCGTTCGCATCGACATAGGCTAATTCACTGTATAACAGTGCATTCTCCAGAATTTCTACTGGATTTTCATTCGTACCCCGGCGATACCAGAGTTCTCGCTGATGGTTTCGGCTAAAATTCAGGTAAGATTCTTCGGTTGCAGGCAATAATGACAGGTCCAGGAGGTCGCCTCCGACTTCCTGCAAAAATGACGATACTTGTTTGGCAACCATTTGCGCCCTGCTTTCAAGAGCTTTGGCAGCCTGAGTATCCAGGGCTCTAGTGGTACTTTGACTGAGCAAATCCTCAACTAACCGGAGACTGTGTTGAGAATTAAACAGCAGAATCCCCAGAGGAACCAAAGAAAGCAGCAAAAAAGCACCAAGGACTTTTTTATGTAAGTTGATTCGCACCATAAAGCCAACTATAGACGAAAGTCGGTGACGAGCATAGAAGGGAGAAATGTTTGATCAGAGTTTTTCAAGAATAGAAAGTCTTATTTATTCCGCGAAACAACATAGTCAGCAAGAATAAAAAGAGCCTGACGTGCCTCACTATCAGGAAAAATAGCCAATTGCTGCTTTGCCGTTTCAATACGTTCAATAGCCCGGGTGTGGGTGTAGCTGATACCACCTTTCTCATCAATTAAATCACAAATATAAGCAAGGTCATTTTCAGCCAGTTCATCAGCATCAATAATTCTGGAGATTTCACTGCGTTCATGATCTGAAGATTTGGAATATGCGTGAATCAAAGGCAAGGTCATCTTTCCCTCGAAGAGGTCGTGTCCTTTTTCTTTACCGAAATCTTCTTCATCAGCAACATAGTCCAATGCATCATCCATAAGCTGAAAAGCCGTTCCGATTTCCAAACCAAACTCACGCAATGCGATTTCCTGTTTTTCATCAACTCCGGCAAGAACACCGGCAACCTGGCAGGCTGCAGCAATCAAAATAGCGGTTTTGTCACGAACCACCTGTAAATAGCGAGGTTCATCAACCTCAAGATCACATGTATTGATCAGTTGTAGAATTTCCCCTTCAGCCAGTTGGGTCGTCGTATCGGAGAGAATCTGTAAAATTTTAAAGCTTTCTGAGCCGACCATGATTGAAAAGGACTTAGCAAACAAAAAGTCGCCGACCAGAACAGAAGCCTGATTACCCCAAACCGAATTAGCAGACCGGTTTCCACGACGCAAATTAGCACTATCAACAACATCATCATGCAACAATGTTGCTGTATGAATAAATTCTACAACCCCGGCCAGATCAATGTGTTTATCGCCTTGATAACCACATAAACGAGCACAAAGAAGCAACAACATGGGGCGAATTCTCTTCCCCCCACTTGAAAGAACATAATCACCAACTTGACTCACCAGTTGAACATCCGATGCCAGGTTCTTTTTAAATTGGCTTTCAACTGCCAGCATGTCATCTTTCAGTAATGCTATAACCGTTTCCATAATGTGAATACTTCCTAAAATGTAAGGCGACAGACATTTGCCTTCTTAACTGATCCAAAGGGAGTCAATACTAGAAACTACCCCATCTAATGTCAAACACTATCCTGTGCGTCATGACCCTTGCGGTAACCGTACCGCAGCAAATTGTTGTTTCTCGTTATCCCATTGGTAAGAGCCAATTTCCCAGATACTTTCAAGTAAATCCCAATTCAAATCCAGTGACTTGGCCTCTTCCGTTAAATCAGAAACCTCAAGAATTTCAACATCATCAATAACGAGATCACCATTTTTGTCAGCCCAGTGCACGGGTTTGATTTGCATTCGTCCTGTTGGCTGAACGATAGCAGCAGAACGTTGCCCCTCAGGATTGGCGATCAATTCACCTTCAATCGTTGTATCTGCATCGGGAAGAACAGTATCAGGCACCCTGAGTACGTAAAAAACCTTGGAAGTCAACGGAGGTTTTCTAAAAATCCATTTAGCGACCCCAGTCTCAGGATCAACATGAGAAACAGGTGGCTCAGCCTCTGACATATGCCATCCATCAGGAAATTTTTCTTTAAGAATCATCCCTTTTAACGGCATTTTTGAAGAGAGTTCAACCTGAATCAAAACCCGGCTGCCCGGAGCTGCAAAAGAAGGTAATATCCGCTTTGCCTGTAAATCTGAAACAGGTGATGGCCCGGATTGAATGAATAAAAAAACCAGCGCGACAGAAACAAAACATGCAAGCAATAAAAAATAGATCCAATATTTTTTTTTACTTTCAGGCAGCGGATCATTGACTTCAGAAGCTTCATGATCACCATGCTGCAAAATTTCAGAAATATCAACTTCCAGAGCTTCTGCAAGTCCGAGAGCGTTGTCTCGCATAATTGTTGGATAACGGTTATTTTCCCAACGCGAAACCGTATCCGTTGTCACACCAACAACCTTTGCAACGTAAAGTTGGGTCAAACGTTTTTCTTCTCTGATTTTGCGAATTGCGTTGCCATCTATAGCAACAGACGGCGCATCAAAAACATCCATACCACATCCAATCAGAAGGACCATCATGCCTGCGGAAGTTTATCAGAGAGGCTGTAACGCTGTAAACAACGTATTGAATGTACTTAAAAAGAGCAGAGATTTAAATCAAAATGAAACACCTAAATCACTGATATTATTATTTTGTAGGTAGACATCCTCCGATATTCCAATCGATGTCGAATGAATTTATAGCGTAAGTATGAAATTCTTGTTCACAGAAACAAACCCACTCAAAAGGAGGAAGCCCATGAAAAAGTTGTTAACCTTACTCACTGCCACAATCTTCGCATCCATTCTGACAACTGCGGCAATAGCAGAAACCAAAGGCCCCAATGAGGTTCAATACACTCCCAAAATGGGAACTGTTACATTTAACCATGTGGAACACCAGGGAAGAGCCGATTGTGCTACCTGCCATCACACTGGGGATTACGCTCAATGCAAAAGTTGTCATGGGATTGATAAAAATGCTCCCAAATCAAAAGATGCATTCCACAACTTGTGTAAGGACTGCCACAAAGAAATGAAAAAAGGCCCTGCTAAGTGTAAAGAATGCCATATAAAATAATAAATAGTGAATAAAGTTCATTTTAAGAAATGGCGTTTTCCTGATTTCAGGACAACGCCATTTTTTATATACAGGCATATTCATGGAGTTAAAATTAATTTATTTTTTTAGTTGACATTAATTTTATTTATCTTATAATAAAGACAAATAAGAATACTCTCTCTAGAAAAACTTTTGCCCCGTGTTCTCCCTCCTGACGCGGGGCTTTTTTTGCCCCCCCCTCTTGCACCATTCAGGTATAGCCCCGATAATAATCCTATTAAAGATATCCATACGAGTAATAGTTTTAAAACTGACGAAATCAGGGACTCATATGAATCATTTACTCAATGAAAAAAGTCCATACCTCTTGCAACATGTTGACAATCCAGTTGACTGGTTTCCATGGTGCGATGAGGCTCTCAATAAAGCACAACAAGAACAGAAACTTATCTTTGTTTCTATCGGTTATTCAACCTGTCACTGGTGTCATGTGATGGCCCACGAAACGTTTGAAGACAAACTGGTTGCGGAAAAATTAAACCAGAACTATGTCTGTATTAAGGTCGACAGAGAGGAACGACCGGATATTGATACGGTCTTTATGCATGCCTGCCAACTTCTCAATGGTCATGGAGGGTGGCCTCTCAATCTTTTTCTCACTCCTGATACACTTCCTTTTTATGCCCTCACCTACGCACCCAGACAATCCAATGGGCAGCAGATGGGGTTCATTGAACTTGTTGATAAGATTATTGAGCTTTGGCAGCAACAGCCTGCAAATCTGATTGCTAACGGCAAAGAACTAACAGCTGAAATTTTAAAACTGGAACGGCGCCATGAATTTGTCGAGGTTGAAGAAACCCTGCTGCACTCGGCAGCTCAAAATTTTAAAACTCTCTATGACCACCAGCATGGTGGATTCGGTCGTGCCCCTAAATTCCCACAACCCCACAATCAATCCTTACTGTTACGTTTGGCCCAACGCCTCAATGATTCGAGTTTACAGCACATGGCCCTCCGGACATTAGAGAGCATCGATCAAGGCGGCATAACTGATCAACTCGGTGGAGGAATACACCGCTACTCAGTTGATGAGTTTTGGTTGGTGCCACATTTTGAAAAAATGCTTTATGATCAGGCGCTGATTTCCACCGCTTACATCGAAGCGTGGCAGGCAACCAACAACCCGTACTTCAAACAAGCAGCAGAAAGCGTTCTCAATTACACCCTGAGAGAATTACGACATCCTGAAGGAGGATTTTATTGCGGCGAAGATGCTGACTCTGAAGGAGCAGAAGGAACATACTATCTCTGGTCTTCAAAAGAGCTCGATAACATCCTGACAGCAGAAGAAAACCTTTTATTTTCTAATTATTACAACATGACTGTTGAAGGAAACTTTGAGGATAAAAACATTCTTTATCGAAGCTCTTGCGTTCCACAATTCCCGCAGCGGGTACAGAAGATAAAAGAGCAGTTGCTAAAGACCCGGAGCCAACGGCTGCATCCTCATCTTGACGACAAAATTTTAACCGGATGGAATGGATTAATGATTGCGCCCCTGGCCCGTGCCGGGCTCCTTTTCCAAAATTCTGATTATCTCCTCGCTGCTGAAAAAGCAGCTTTTTTCATCCATGATAAACTGATGGAAAATGGTCAATTAAAAAGACGCTATCGTGATAATGAAACACTCATCAACGCATTCCATGAAGATTACTCCTTCTATATTTATGGATTGATTGAATTGTTTTTAGCAAATTTCAATCCTGATCACTTAAAACAGGCACTCGCATTAACAGAGCAATGTGAACAACTCTTCAGTGATGGAAAGGGAGGGTATTTCGATTCTTCCGAGCCTTTTGCGAATGGACAGGGACTGGGCCGGACAAAACATGACGGCGCTATTCCTGCTGCAAGTTCAGTCACAGCCCACAATTTAATCAGACTGGCAAGATTAACAGGGAAGAGTCATCTGGAAAAACGGGCTTTCGCGTTATTCCGCTCAACATTGGCCCACGCAGATCAGCACCCGACATCTTTTGCCGGTTTACTCCAGGCCCTTGATCTGCTGATGAGTCAACAGCTGACTCTTGTCATTGTTCTGCCGGAAGCAGAGAAAAAATTAGCTGAAACCTGGCTTAAAAAACTAACACCACTCAGACACCAGCTCCTTACAATTATAACGGCCAACCCTCAAAAACACGCAAATTCCGTCCCCTTCGTCGCAGGAAAAACCACGATCGACAATAAAACCACGGCCTGGCTATGTACCGAAACCTGTTGTTTGCCACCGACAACAGATCCATCGGAGCTGGAAAAAACATTGCAGATTCATGCCCCTTTAAATACTTTCAGCAAATGAGGAACCAGTTGTTTTTTACGAGAAAGCACCCCTTTCAGACGATAAATATTCTCTCCTTCCTGCGGATAACCAATAATATAAGGAAGTTCGCTTGGACCAGCCGTCAATAACAGGCTTGTTTCCATGACAATATCTGTCACCAGAAGCGCAGCAAGCTCATAACCCTTTTCCTCTCTTATTTTCTGTAATTCCTGCATCAGTTCGTCCTGACGCTGATGAAAAGAATGAAAATTAACGACTTCAACTTGACCTAACCCAAGGGTCGCATCTCCGGCGCTATACTCTTTAAAATCGGTAAAAATCAACTTTCGGGCTGGAGCACCACTGGCCATCGGACTTCCTGCGGCAAATAGTTTAGAGCCAAAGACTTGATGATCCAGACCAGAATATTTTTCCAACCAAGACACCAAATTGCGATCAACATCGGTGGTTGTAGGCGACTTCAAAATGACAGTATCTGAAAGAAGTCCGGCAAGAAGCAAACCAGCTATTTTCTTTTCAGGTTCGATTCCGGCTTGCTGGTAGAGAGTTGAAACGAGGGAACAAGTACTCCCCAAAGGTTGATTTATAAACCGTATGGGTAAATCAGTATGGAAGTTACCCAATCGATGATGATCAATAACTTCAAGAATTTCAACTTTATCTGCACCGGGAACCGCTTGAGACAACTCATTATGGTCAACTAAAATCAATTTCACAGGTGAATTTTTAATCAAGTGACTTTTTGTAGCAATCCCTGCAACCAATCCATCTGCGGAACAAACAATTGCTGCCGGTTGTTTTCCGTGTGTCAATTTGAGACGTAAATCTTCAAGCAAATCGTTGGGTTTAACAACCATAAAATCAGAATCAGCCAAAATCCCGACAGGAGTTGCCATCCGTGTCAGCCAGACACAGTTTGCTGTATCCAAGTGACTGACAAGTATTGATACATTATTCTTGCGTGCCGTTTCCAGCAGCCTTTCATCAACAGGAACATTTCCAGAGATAATCAATAAACGGACACCAGCCTCAACAGCAAGACGCTGGATTCCGGGACGGTCTCCTGTAACAAGTATCGTTTTTTGCGGAACAATCTTATCAACCCAAAGGCTGAAACTGGCTTCGCGTCGGGCACCAACATGGAGATCCAGCTCCTCGACTTGCTCAGGTTCAAATAAATGTTGCGCTGTTGCCCCGAGACAGCGCTGTATAGAACTCAGTGAGGCATTGATACGTCGCAGTTTTTCAGGCTCCGCAGGAACCAGAAAAAACTCCGTTGCCTGTTCTAATGGTAACAGACCTACTGCACGACCAGCATCATCAACAACGGGAAGAGTCCGGATCAAGTTCTGGTGATAGAGCTCAATTGCTTTTGACATCGGCTCAGATTGGTGAATTGTGACCGCTTTTTCAGTGACAACATCCCTGATTCTAGGATGGACATCTGCCAGCAATTCAGGAACTGCAACATTCAGGAAATCCAATATAAATTGAGTTTGGTGATTGATAGTCCCGGCTCTGGCAGCCTTGACACCAGCAAGTCCTTGCTGCTGACGAAGCTCCGCATAAGCAATCGCACTACAAATTGAATCCGTATCCGGATTTCTGTGTCCTATCACAAAAATTTTGTCTTCTGCCGACACAATATTCTCCCTTCAGTTCACAGCGGTACGTAGATTTCCCCGAACATCTCCCAAACCAATAACATCTTTAATGATTCCCTTATCCGGCCTCATCTTGGCATCAAAAGAAACCAGAATATCTCGCCCTTTAGTACCAAAAACAGAAGGATCAACCAAAACTCGGCTTTTAAAAGAATCTTCTGCAAAATATTTCCGGTCTCGAGAAGACAACTCCAATAAAGGCTCAACAACAATATCCTGTGTTCCTTTGCGATGGAAAGTAGGAATATGAATCACCTCTTCCCCCGGTTGACCGTAAAAACCAAGACGCAAGTTATACAAAGCGCTTAAAATATCAAAAAGAGGCTTGTCTTTCTCCATCGCATACCACTCATCTTTATATGCTTTATCATTCTTTATTTTTTGGTATCTCACCCGTCCTGAAGCATAATCGAATGTGTTTTTAGTGATTTTTTCGCTACGTGAGTCATCTTGTCCACGAATCGTATGAGAGCTATGCCATAGAGGTTGTAAAAACCCCGAAGGACCAACCCTCATCAGAGTCTGATATTTTTCAATCCGATGTCGGGTAAAAAAAGCTGCTGCACCCAACGTCTTTGCTTGCATGACGACCAAATAAGTCCCGGGCTGTTCACCCCGAGTGAGTTGAATTGACCCTTCGGCAAGATGATCGAACCACAGAAAGGATATCTCATAGGTGAATAGCTCCCCAACCAGAGATTCAATAGGATGAGGTGTTGTAGAGACTTCAGCGGAATATGAAGACATCGACGGGATAGACAGCATGAGGAAAAGAAACAGAATCTTTGCCATATTTTTCATTTTAAAACTCCGATTCTCCTCACATGTGACTATTTTTTACAAGATTAGCCAACATCGATCATTCATTTCTTGACGAAAAAGCTTCTTGCCATTAATATTCATATATTCAAAATATAATTTAGGAGTCCAATATGGCCACAGTACATGACACACTACCATTTGACGCTGATATGGATTTTGATCGTGAATCAGAAATCCTGAAAGTTCTTGGTCACCCAATCAGACTGAAAATTGTTGCCGGATTAATGTCTCAATCCTGCAATGTTAAAAAAATCTGGGAATGTCTGTCTCTCCCACAAGCAACGGTTTCTCAGCATCTTGCACTTTTGAAAAATAAAAACATTATTACTGGACGACGAGAAGGTGTTGAAGTCTATTACCAAGTAACCTCTCCTGAAGCTGTCCGTATTGTTGGCGCAATTTTTGGTGATGCAATTATCTGTGGTTAATTCACTATAAAGAGTTCATGACAAAAAAACGGTCGTCCAATAAGACGACCGTTTTTTTGTTATAAATTCTTTCTCATCTATTTCCCTGAGCGGATCGCCGCCACAGTCTTCCCACGAATCCCCCAGTTTTCAGCTGCCACCTCCTCAATAATAACATGAGTCGCCTCAGGGTTTTTCCCGAGAACTTCTTTCATGACAACAGTAATTCTATCCATCAACTCTTCTTTCTTTTCAGCACTGATCCCTTCAATTGCACGAACAATAACAACCGGCATCTGACAGCCTCCTTTCAATACATCCGAAAAATCACACTTTCAGTATAGCCTGACAGAGAAAAAAGCAATAGTCAAATTGTTCATATTTCGTACCCTGAGAAAAGATAATCAATTTTAAACGAGTTCAGTTTTAAAGTGCTTTTTATCTCCCCGGATTATTTAATTTGATAATGCAGAACATTCAGGCCTTTACTTTTATTGAGCTCAGGAAACTCATCACCAGAATAGATAATACCTGCCAATTTTGCTTGCGGGAAAAACTGAAGCATGAGTTGTTGAAGATATTCGGGGAAAATATGAGGACTACTTATGCAGAGTAAAACATCCCCACCTGATTGAATCAATAACGGCAATTTACGGATCAGTTTAGGCCAATCCCGCTGTGGTTGAAAATTACGCCCTTGATCTGCGGGAGGATCACAAATAATAACTTCAAAGGGTGATAACTTTCGCAACCGGCTAAAACTACGAAAAAGCTCCAAGGGCAAAAAACTGACTTTACGCAAATCCAGATGATTAATTTGATGGTTAATCCTGCCCAGCTCCAATGCTCCGCGGTTCATATCCAGATTCACAACATGCTTTGCTCCTGCCGAAATTGCTGCGACAGAAAAGCTACAACTGTAAGAAAACAGGTTAAGAACTTTTTTGTCGGCAGCTATAGTCTTCACAAGTCTCCGACCCTGAATCATATCGGGAAAAAATCCAATATTCTGCGATCCATTCAGGCGTAATCGATATTTAAGACCAGCTTCAACAGCATTGACCTCTTTCGGTAGCTCCCCGAACAATATCCGGCTTGGACAATTTTTAAGATTCCTCTCCTGTAACAGGATGACTTCAGCCTTAACAATGAGTGAACGTAATAATTCTACCAGCTGTGCCAGCCAAACTTCGTCACGCTTACGATATAAAGTAATCAATACGACAGGCTTGAACCAATCTATCAATAAATCTTCATACCCCGGAAAACAATGGCCTCGGCCATGAAACAAACGATGTGTAGCCTCATCTTTAAAATTTATTTTATTAATTTCCGTACGGATTAATTGCATAATATTTCTGTTAACAGATTAATTTCATTGATAAATCAAATAACGACTGGAAATGATAAAAAAAACTCGTCATAATGAGTGAGAATAGCATACAGGAGAATGGATCAATGAATAGAACTAATCTCATTATCTTGATTTTAGTATTAGTCCTTGGGGCCTTGGGTCTAAGCATGTATTTTCAAAACTATCCGGCTGAAGAACAGGTAGTCCAGGAAGTAAAACAAAAACTGCCTCCCGAACCAACTAAAAATCCCATTGTCCACTACCCTGTTGTTGAACCAACTGCAGAATTAAAACCTTCGAAACAACAAGAAAATACTCCAACCGTGAAGACCACAGAGCCGCTCCTTCCAGAATCATTACCTTTGGTTCAGGAAAGCGACCAGAGCATAGAAACGGCTCTTAGCAGTCTATTCAGCAAAGAGTCTCTTAATATCCTCTTCTACAGAGATAATTTTATTCAAAAGTTTGTTGCAACTATCGACAATTTACCCGAGAAAAAGTTACCCAGGACACTGTTACCGATCAAGGCTCCAGGAGGAAAATTCCTGGTATCAGGAACTCAGGAAGAGCCACAGACAAGTAGTAGAAATTACAAACGTTACGAACCTATTCTCCTCTTATTGGAATCTATCGATACTGACCAGGCTATTAAAATTTATACCTTTTTTTACCCATTATTTCAAACAGCCTATGAGCAACTCGGCTATACAAATGCCTACTTTAATGACCGACTCGTCTATGTCATTGATCATCTGATCGAAACCCCCAATCCTCCAGATCCGATTCAACTGGCGCAACCAGCGGTTCTTTTTACTTATGCTGATCCTGATCTGGAAAAACGCTCTGCGGGGCAGAAGATATTGCTGCGACTCGGGCAAGAACAAAGAACAAGGGTTCTAAAGCTCCTGAACAGCTATCGCCAAAAGCTGACAAACCTGCTTCCACAATAAAAAAGGCTCAACTTTAAAGAGTTGAGCCTCGCCTGTTAATTATCAGTAAATCAAGTCCTGTCTATGCAAATCGACGTTCCACTCCCTGATAGTCAGAAGAGACCAAATTACGCACAGGGTCAATTTCAGGATAGACCCAACCACTGGAGCGTTGAAACTTAACTATATCATCGTTATCAATGAGTTCCTGCAACACTGAAGGTGAGACCATGTCCATCATTCCATCCTGGTATATAACGGTAACTTCTCTCATCAGCAATCTCCTTTAGCATTTTCAAGGATAACACTTGACAACACTTTATACAAAACCATATCAGGTTACTTTATAGCACATCTACCGGTTCATTAAAAACTAACGCCTGCGCTCAAAACCTGAATAGTGACCACGCAACGTGCTTCTTATGGGATCGGCTCCTACTTTCACCCAGCCGCTTGATCGTTCAAATTGCTCAATCTCGCTCATCACAATCAATTCATCAAGTTTTTTAGAGGGAACGAGATCGATACGACCATCTTTATAGCGAACACGAATCAGCATGATTACTCTCCAAAAGTTTAAATCATAATGGCATTCAATTTAATCCAATAAAGCATCAATCGCCTCAAAATCAAATCGCTTTTCCGCCAAATCGGTAATGAGTCTGATTTTATGTGTGTCTTCTGCCGTTAATTTAGAAACATCATCTCTTATAATTTCAAAAACGTGTGACGAAGTAAGTTCGGCTCTGATATAGGGGATGCCACTACTGTTAATAATTTTTTGTGTAATATGGCTGATCTCACCGACTCCAGGAATAATGATCCCGGCAATTTTGTGACGATATTCTTCTAACTGATAAAGGTTGGATAACGTCACCAGGAGTTCATCCCGGCTTCTATTGACAATGATCAATGTTGATGGTTCCAGCAGTTCCACCACTCGCTGTGCTGAAGCAGCGCCAATCTGAACTTTGTGAACAATTCTCTGTTCCTGCTCTTCAGTCGCTCTTATTTTAGTGTCAAGAACTGTCGCAATACGGCGCAATGTTGGATTTGCAAGGATCGGATGATAATTGAAGCCACCAATAACCTGAATATCTTCATCCACAAAAGCTTTTTGCAAATAGCGCAAAGTCTGATCACGTTTTTCAGCAATAATTTTATTGACAAGGATTGCGCTGACCTTCGCACCCTCTTTCTGAAACAAAGCGAGATTAGTCTGCGCAGAATCGACTACGTTTCCCAATCCTCCCCCTGTCACCATAAGTACCGTTGCATTGGTTTCCCTGGCAATTCTGGCATTATTGCAACCCAGAAGGGTACCAACACCCGTGTGTCCCGCTCCTTCGATAATTAAAAAATCATTTTTCGCGTCCAATTCTGCTATCGCATCCAGCATTTTCTGGGCAATATCGCTTTTTTTAATGATTCCATCCATAATCCGCTTAGTGTCTCCTTGCTGGAGAACAAATGGCGACATTAAATGCAAATCGTTAACAAGACCAAAGTATCGCGCCATAACAACGGCATCTTTATCAGCAATCAATCCCTCAAACTGAACAGGCTTTGGCCCAATAGGCTTGATAAAACCAACCCTTTCATATTTTTTTTTCGCCATATGCATCAATGAAAGACTTGTTGTTGTCTTACCGCTGTTCATTCCAGTTGCTGCTATAAACACTTTACGCGCCATAACTGATGTCTCCTTAGGTTCTTTTCGGCTTCATATAGAATAATTTAACGAAAATGTCACGTTATGTTTATATCGACACGAAAAAAAACGTTCTCTTATCATTTTACTGTCCTCAATTACGATTTTAACAGAATAACCGCTTTGGAGAAAAACTCCTGAAGACAAAGAGAGGATCATTTTTCGTGGGAGATAACAGACACTATGGAAAAGAAAAGGAAAAACGGGTCAGTTTCGAGAAAAAATTGGAATGCCCAAAAATCTGGAGAAAAGATAACAGCTCCTAAAACTACTTGCAGGCCGCAACGCTGTTCAAGGGATCATGCCTGTTAGTCCGGCCGTAAATAAAAAAATATAGCTTCTTGAATAGATCATCAGCTGATAACCGGGATAAATTCAAAAAACTCCCCACGTCTCCTGCGTTCAACGTAAGAATTAAGTTGCACAAAATCACCTTGCAGCAGAGCGAGAACGTCCTGAATATCGTCATTCGTGACAACAACCGGTTGGTATCGTGTTTGCTTGGCAATTTTGATAAAATTTGGACTTTTCTTCCGCGCAACAAAAACATCGACATCTGCAACTAAGGCGATAATTGCTTTCATTTTGTCAGCGCCGTCATGTTCCATATCCCTGGCGACATTACTACGCTTTTCAACAAAGGCATATCCCTGAGACAAAACAAGGTCATAGAGATAAAAAAACTTCGTATCTCCCATATGGGTTTGTGCAATGGTTTCTCCATCATTCGATCCGATACAAACTCTTATTTTCTGCATAACCCCGATCCCTCACACAAAATAAAACAACTTCAACTGAACAATATTAATTTCAACCCCATCAACAGCAGAATAATCCCAACCAGGGTTCTCAACAATTCATTTGGTAATTGTGTTGCAAACTGGGCGCCGATCAAACTGAAAATTAAAAAACAGACCATGACGACCAAGCCTGCTTTGACATCAACATATCCCTGGCGGTAATAACGTAAAGCAGCTAACAAACTGATTGGTGCTGCAACAATAAACAAGGTCGTTCCCTGCGCTACCTTCTGAGGAAAATGTGCAAAGACAGAAAGGGAGAATATAATCAGCGCACCTCCGCCAACACCGACAGTTCCCATCACCAGACCGGCAACAGAACCTATGAGAACAAGCTCAAGCATTAAATCCGCCTTTTAAAAATTCAAATCAACTCAAACAGCACCAGCCTACGCTGTGGTTGCTTTAGGTTTCTGAAACTGTGATCTCTGCAAAACTCTTCTGACCATTCCATCAGCATTAAGTCCAAGCTGAGTCCGTAATTCAGTCTGCGTTCCCTGACCAACAAAATGGTCGGGAATACCAATTCGTTCGACAGGAACTGTCAGTCCGGCATCACTGATCAGTTCAAGAATAGATGCCCCGAAGCCCCCCTGAAGGGAATTTTCCTCGGCAGTCATAACAAATGGAACTTTTTCAACCTGAGACAGAATCAGATTTTCATCCAAGGGCTTAATAAACCTGGCGTCGATAACAGCAAGGTGGAACCCTTCTGCAGATAAATCACGCGCTGCGACAAGTGCTTCATTAACCATATCGCCCACAGCAATAATCAGACCGTCAGAACCATCACACAACAGTTCTCCACGACCGATGTCCAGAGCTTCAATCTCCTCACTCAAAGGCAAACCAACCCCGCTTCCCCGTGGATAACGGTAGGCAAAAGGCCCGTCCACCATACTGGCGGTTTTCATAATACGCTGGAGTTCCACCTCGTTTCTGGGAGCCGCAATCAGCAAATTGGGAATGTGACGTAAAAAGGATAAATCAAATGTTCCATGGTGGGTTGGACCATCGGCACCTACCAGACCACAGCGATCTAACGCGAACGTTACCGGGAGATTTTGCAGACAGACATCATGGATCACCTGATCATAAGCGCGCTGCATAAAAGTTGAATAGATGGCGACAACCGGACGCAAACCACGACAGGCCAATCCAGCAGCAAATGTTACAGCATGCTGTTCAGCGATACCGACATCGAAAAATCGCTCTGGAAAAATTTCAGAGAATTTTTTCAGACCAGTCCCCTCGGCCATTGCAGCCGTAATTGCAACAATGCGCTGATCTTCCCTGGCAAGATCAATCAATGTATCACCAAAAACTTTCGTATAAGTCACAGCAACCCCGGATTGACTGCTACTGACCTCACCCGTCTCAGGATCAAAGGGACCAATTCCATGAAACTTGGGGGGGTTGGCTTCTGCCGGCTCATAACCTTTGCCCTTTTTAGTCAGGACATGCAATAAAACCGGGCCATTAATTTGGGCAACATTGCGTAAAGTTGCCGTCAATTCTTCAATATTGTGGCCATCAATCGGTCCGAAATAATCAAACCCAAACCCTTCAAAAAGCATCCCCGGAGTCATAAAACTCTTTAGAGATTCTTCGGCACGTTTCGCTAAATTAACGAGGTCACGTCCAATTCCCGGCACATAACTGAGGAGATGTTCCGTTTCTTTCTTAAACCGAATAAAAGTATCAGAGGTCATTTTCCGGCTAAGAAATGAGGAAAGAGCACCGACATTTGGGGAAATAGACATTTCGTTGTCATTTAAAATAACAACCAATTTTTGCTTTAAGTGGCCCGCATGATTTAGCCCTTCAAAAGCCATTCCTGCAGTCAATGAGCCATCTCCAATAACGGCAACCACCTTGTCATCGCCTCCGCTGATATCCCGTCCTGCAGCCATTCCCAATGCTGCAGAGATTGAAGTACTGGAATGACCAACACCAAAGCAGTCATAATCACTTTCTTCCCGCTTTGGAAATCCACTCAAACCATTGAACTGACGCAGGGAGTTGAATTGTTCCTGACGACCGGTCAGTAACTTATGCGCATAAGCTTGGTGACCCACGTCCCAGATAATATGATCATCGGGGGAATCGAAAACGCGATGCAGGGCAATTGTCAGCTCGACAACACCGAGAGAACTCCCTAAATGGCCTCCATTTTTGGCCACAGTCGCAACAATTTGTTTGCGTAACTCTGCTGCAACCTGAGGAAGCTGATTTTTTTCGAGTTTTTTCAGATCTGCAGGAGATGTTATTTGTGAAAGCAGTGTTTCCATTTATTTTCCTAACATCAAGTATTCATAAATAGATGGGAAAGCATCAGCAAGAACGATTAACGATATAATCAGCAATCTCACGCAACGGGCGACAGGCGGAATCGGTAAATACGTCCAACGAAGAAAAGGCAATGCGCTTCAGGTCATTGGCACGACAACGTGCTTCAGAGAGACCAAGTAAAGCGGGATAAGTTGCTTTACCACGTTTCTGGTCACTGCCGACATCTTTCCCCAGCTGTGACTGATCCGCAACGATATCAAGAATATCATCGGCAATCTGAAATGCTAGACCAGCCGCTTCCGCATAGCGACACAGAGCTGCACGCTGTTTGTCGGATGCCCCACCTAGCAAAGCACCAATCTCAACAGCAGCCAAGATCAAAGCACCGGTTTTATGCGTGTGAATAAATTCAAGGGTTGGCAAATCAATCGGTTTCTGTTCAGCCTCCATATCAACCACCTGCCCACCCACCATACCACGAGAGCCCGCACCTTTTGCCAGGATATGGATCACTTCACGGGAGCAATCAACCGATACACCTTTCCAGATATCAGGATTAGAAAGGAGAATAAATGCCTCCGTCAATAATCCATCACCAGCCAAGATTGCAGTCGCTTCACCATAAACCTTGTGATTGGTTGGACTCCCGCGCCTGAAATCATCGTCATCCATTGCCGGAAGATCATCATGGATCAATGAATAACTGTGGACCATTTCAAGCGCACAAGCTGCCGGTAATACGGTTTTGATATCCCCACCGACAGCTTCACAAGCCGCAAGCATCAGAACTGGACGAATCCGTTTTCCACCAGCAAAGACAGAATAGCGCATCGCTTGGTGTAAAACCTCCGGAAGACGATCCGGCCGGGGCAAATAACGATCCAGAGCAGCATCAATCAGCTGCATTTTCTCCTGCAAATAAGGCTGCAACTGCCAATCATCACTCATTCTCAAATGGCTCCCTCTGTAAAGATCCATCACTGGACTGCAACAATTGTTGCACTTGCAACTCAACTTTTTTTAAAGAGTTGCGGCAAGTTTCAGTGTGTTTAACCCCGTCAGAAAAAACCTTTAAAGCCTGATCCAAGGAGAGATCTCCTGATTCGAGCTTCTCAACTGCATCTTCCAATTTTTGCAGTGACGCTTCAAAACTGTTTTTATTGGCCATAATTCTCATTCACCTCAGAATTGATATAGACTCTTGATTATCAACAGCACCCTGACCCTCCGTCAAGAGGTTATGCTCTTTTTCACAACCTTTTCCGTTATTTTTCAGTGACGGTAGCAACAATTTTGTCCTCAGCCAGCTGGATTTCCAGAAGATCCCCGTCTTTCAGGCCTTTAGCGCTATGAACAATGCGACTCGTGTGCAGGAGCTTGACAATGGAATAGCCACGCGACAAGACAGCAAGAGGCGATAGTGATTCCAGCCGTCCAACCAGAACGGCTAATTGCAGGTTTCTTTGTTCGATCACTGCATAAATGGCCTGCTCTAATCGCAAAGCAGACTGCTGCAATTGCATCCCTTGCATCTTCAGCTGCTCTACTGGTCCCTTCAACCTCTTTTCAAGGCCTTGTAAATGACTTTTGAATAATGACAAGCGAGCACGCATCTGCGCAGCAAGCCTGAGCGTCAATTGGTCCAGATGACGTTCCAGTTCCAGCCGATTTTGAACCACCAATTCCGCCGCGGCACTGGGAGTTGGAGCTCGCAGATCAGCGACTAAATCAGAGATAGAAACATCGATTTCATGTCCCACCGCCGAAATAACTGGGATTTTCGATGCCACGATCGCCCTGGCGACTATTTCTTCGTTAAAAGCCCAAAGATCTTCACGCGATCCTCCCCCACGGCCAACAATAAGAACATCAATCTCCGGCTCCTTGTTCAGTTCGATAATAGCTGATGCTATCTCTGCCCCTGCTCCATCTCCCTGAACCCGAACTGAACGCAGCAGAATCTGGACCCCTGCTGAACGTCGCCGCAATACATTCAGGATATCTTGAATAGCTGCCCCAGATGCTGAGGTGACAACAGCAATTGTTTGCGGAAAAGCGGGGATTGCTTGTTTACGCTTCACATCAAACAACCCCTCAGCTTCCAGTTTTTGCTTCAGCTGGTCAAAAGCTAGTTGCAAGCTGCCAATCCCTACGGGTTCAATGCCTTCGACAATCAATTGCAAATCACCCCGTTGTGGATATATTGAAACTCGACCACGGCAAATAACGGCCAATCCATCAACCGGTTTAAAGTTCAACACCCTGGCATGACTTCGAAACATGGCACATCGGATTTGGGTTTTTGTGTCTTTCAGAGTGAAATAACAGTGCCCTGATGCAGGCTGAGAAACATTGCTCAACTCACCCTGGACAAGGACATCGACAAAATTATCTTCAACGAGATCTTGGAGTAAATGGATTAAAGTGGTCACTGAAACTGCGGTATTTTTTTCCATTCTCTATGCATCCTTAATTTTACTTGCCTGCTGTTGATCGGAACTCCGGTGACCAGCAAACAAGATTGACAGGTTTATGCGAATCCCCTATAAATAGTTAATTTTTTTCAATATTCACAGTTGAGGGACTCATGGCACGCTCATATGTTATCGCCATTGCCAGCGAAAAAGGTGGGGTCGGAAAAACCACTCTGGCAACAAATTTAGCCATTTATCTTAAAGGCTTATCTGAAGATCTTCCTGTTACTCTCTTCAGCTTCGACAACCATTTTACGGTTGATCAAATGTTCCAGCTCAACAAAACAACAAATCCACATCATGTTGGACATCTTTTTAGCGGAGTGAATCCGGCCGAGCTTCTCGTTGACGGACAATATGGTGTTGATTTTATTCAATCCAGCCGGGATTTGTTTGCATATCAGCAACATGTCAAGAACATAGAACAACTCGCCCAAGTAATCAGTCGCTCATCCTTACAAGGGATTATCATCATTGATACAAGCCCGATTCTGGATATCTATACCCGTAACGCACTGTACGCAGCAGATCGCATTATTGTCCCGATCAAAGACACTCCATCTCTTGAGAACTGTCGCAACCTCGCAGGATTTCTTGCCGAAAATAAACGTTCCAAGTCCGTATTAAAGCTGCTTCCCTGCCTGATAGACACACGAATTCATTTTGACGGTCCATTCCGCAATTCATATCAGTTGCTGAAAGCATATGCAATCAATCGAGGCTACCGTTGTTTTGAAGGGTTTATTGCAAAAAGCCCTAAAGTAGAATCTTTGGCGACAAATCCAGCAGGAAAAGTCTATCCTGTCATAACCCATGGACGAAATACTGAAGTTCATCTTCAGCTGACCCACCTGGCAAGGCAAGTTTATCTGGACTATCTGGAACATGGTCCAGTGAGAATAAATGAGATAGCCGACAACCTTTATGATCAAGAAGAATGGTTTCTTAAAGAATATAATGCCCGGATCGGAAATCTACAACCTAACTGTCTCTTTTGTGATGCTCCCATCTTAAAAAATGACATTTGGCCGCCAACCTATTTTCTGGAAAATGAAACGGGTCGTTTCAGCGGATTTATTGAGGAAGACTGTTTATTTACTTTATTACTTCAGGATTGCTACCCGGAACTCAAAGGAAAAAAACAACAAAGACTTTTACAGGAAATATTAGGAAGCACGACTCATAGGACGTTCCTGCTCCTACAAAAAAATCAAATCGACGCAGAACAAGCTCAAATCGATGTCTTTCGCCTTGATCAGCAAGGGGATAGAATTTCCGGGCGAAGCGTTATATTAAAAAATCAGGAACGGCCATATCGCCAGGACAAAAGAAATCTTTTATCGCTGTTTGATCTGGCAGCAAATGGTAAAAAGAGTGATTATCAACAACTCCTGATCAGACAATCGGCCAGCAATCCCTTGAGTATTCTTGAACAGCAAAATTATCTTGAATGGAAAACGATCTTTAACCGGGTTCAGATTGACCAGCAGCTGGATAAAAATACATAATCGCAACAATCAATAGACATGTACGAGCTCCGAGGCGGACAAAAATTCGACGGGTTGTTGTTGCAACCAATCTTGTTCCAGACGGAAAGCCTCCAATGTTTCTTTATGGGGGTGACAAATCGCAATAATCTCCCGGTTGGTGCCGGCAAGACTGACCATTTTGCGAATTTGTTGCCGGATATAAGTAACGTCGTCCCTGTTATCCAGAAAAATATTACGCGTTGCCGTCTTCAAACCCATTTTTCGAGCCTCAGAGAAAGCAACAGAGTTACCAATAGTCCGACTGTCAATAAAGAAAAGATCGTGACGCTTCAGTTCATCCAGAACAATTCGCATCGGATCCGACTCTTCCGTGTAACGTGACCCCATATGATTATTGCCGCCAACAGCACCGGGAACACCTGCCATATAAGACTGGACTAACCGTCGGGTTTCATTCTCGGACTGTCCCAGAAGCAAAGCATTATCGCCTGGATTTGTTTTTGGATAACTGCGTGGCTGCATAGGGATATGAATCATATATTCACGCCCTTCCTCCTGCAGCAATGCTGTTGCCGCCATAGCCCTGCTTTTCCCTGGAAGAATTGACGGGGTAATGACAACACGCAGACGCAACAAATCACGAATGGTGGAGAGAGACCCGCCCATATCATCCATAATGACAGCTATTCGGCCTTGTTTACTCTCCAGTACACTTGGGACCTGATATTTGAGCTCTAATCTGAGAACATTCTGCCAGTAAAGATGAATAATCCCATCTTTTCGACTGGCCTTCAGTTGTGCCTGACTATCGGCCTGCTCAATATGGCTTGCAAGTTCAGATAGAAAAGTGGAAGAGGGAAAATCGCCAAAGATTTCCCTGACATGAACGTTCTGTCGATCAGGCAGCCTCCGCCAGCCCATTGAATCAGGTCCGTTTATGAGCTGGTTTTCAATAAGTTCCTGAATATCGGCATAGCTATAAACCTTTAAATCATGAATAACATCAGAGGGTTCTTCATAGATAAAAGTTTCAGCAGAAGGAGAAATATCCGGCAAAAAAATTGACCGCAAATTGACCAGAGCCACAAGACAAAGAGCAACAAAGCCCAGCAGAAAAGCGGCGGCAAGAAGGATTCTCATATTCTGACTTAATTGCTTCTTTTTAGTTCGTTTGCGGGTCTTCTTGAGACCCGGTTTCTTTTGTTTTGTAGCCATCCAGCAGTCAATCTTTCTAGAAGCAACTTAGTTGCTATTTTTAATAATATGAATCCCTTTAAGCAAATCGATTCCACGTTGTAACTGATTATCGATCATTGCTTCCGGAACTGAATCGTCTGTTTTTTGTGTCTTCTCTCCAGGTTCTTCTGAGAGAGGCTGAAAATGGTTTTCCAGGTCGGCTTCCCGCAAAGAATTTCCCGATTCATTTAAAGGTTGAATTTTCAGCTGTGAGACAACAATATCCGGCGTAATTCCCAGCGCCTGAATGGATCTCCCCGAAGGGGTAAAATATCGCGCTGTTGTCAGTCTCAACCCTGAATGGTCATCCAGAGGGATAATTGTTTGCACAGAACCTTTGCCGAAACTCTGTTCGCCAATGATAATAGCCCGACTATGATCCTGTAGCGCACCGGCAACAATCTCAGCAGCGCTGGCACTACCACCATTGATTAAGACAACAAGCGGATAATCAGGTTCCGTTTCAGCTTGCTGTGCAGAAAATTTCATTTGCGCTTCCGATTCCCGACCTTCAGTATACACGATCAGCCCGTCACTTAAGAAGAGATCGGCAACAGCCACGGCCTGATCCAGAAGACCACCGGGATTGTTACGTAAATCAAGAATAACCCCGTGTAACGGTGTATCATTTTTCTGGCGAAAACGAAGCAACTGTTGTTTCAGATCGCTTCCGGTACGATCCTGGAATTGAGACACCCGAACGTAACCATAACGCCCCTGAAGAACACGGCCTTTGACGCTCTGCACCTGGATGATGTCTCGAATAATTGTAAAATCCAGGAGATCGGAAACGCCAGGGCGTTGAACACTGATAGTAATGGCCTCCCCCTTGGGACCACGCATCATCCGTACGGCTTCCATAATTTCAATGTCACGGGTTGGTTTGCCGTTGATTTTAATAATCTGATCCCCTGACTGGACTCCAGCTGCGTAAGCAGGAGAATCCTCGATAGGGGAAACAATAATCAGATCACCATTTTTAACTGTGATTTCTATCCCTAATCCACCAAATTCACCATGAGTATCCGCTTGCATATCCTGATACATCTCAGGGGTCAAAAAACTGCTGTGCGGATCCAGAGTACTCAACATACCTCGTACCGCGCCATAAACAAGCTTTTCCATATCGACGTCTTCGACGTAACTGCTACGAATCAATGAGAGGACATCCGTAAAAATTTCAAGTTTTTTATAGTCTTCTGTTTCGTTTGCGAAAGCGTCGTGGCTGAAGACCGCTACACTACAGCAAAAAAGTAGAATGAGGATAAGATTTTGAATGATTTTTTTGACTTTAGGCATAGAACCTCTCACACTTAACGCGACTGCAACCACGACAAAGGATTAACAGGAGAACCTTTGGAACGTATTTCAAAATAAATACTGTCACGCCCACCTAATCCACTATAGCCAAGTAAATCACCTGCGGAAACTTCAGCTCCCAGTTTTTTCTGCATACGATCAGCTTGAGCATAAAGGGTATGATATCCACCCGGATGACTGAGAATAAACAGGTTTCCGTAACCTTTAAAATAATCAGCAAAAACTATCTTGCCGGCAGCCACAGCACGTATCGGACTGCCGATATCTGTCGCTATTTCAATTCCATTACTTTCATAATAGGTACCGAGCTTATCATCTTTCTGTTGACCAAAGCCAATCACAACACGGCCATTAACAGGCCAGCTCAATTTTCCCCGGCCTACTGCAAAGTTTCCCGCTCCTGAAGTTGCTGTAGCTTTCTCTTTATCCTGGAGTTTGGAAACTAAAGCCTTTAACCTGACTGCATCCTCTTTCAATTGTGTCAACTCGGAAGAGAGCTTCCGTTTATCAACCCGCGCTTTTTTTAATAATCGGGATTGTAACTTTTGTCCCTTTGCGGCGACAAGTTGCTGCCGCTGCTCACTTTCAAGAAGATCCTTTTTTTGTAAACGAAGTGCTTCCAATTCAGCTAAACTCTGCTTATGTACCCTCGTTGTTTCCCGATACTCGGCCAACAATTCCTTGTCGTACTGTAGCACTTTTGTAAAATATTGATATTGCTGAACCATTTCCGTTGGAGACTCTGCTGAAAAAAGAATTTTGAGTGCGCCTGTGTCCCCTTCTTTATATAAAGCAACCAATCTTTTCTCCAGTTGCAGGGACACCCTTTTTATTCCGACTTCATTCTTTTTAACCAGCTTACTTTGCAGCAGAATTTCATTGTCCAACTTGTTAACATTCGTTTTCAATAATTGAATCCGTTTTTTCACCTGTTCCAGGGTTTCATTGATCAGCACCAGTTCTCTGCTGATGGAAAGTTCTGATTGTTTTTTCTCTTTCAGAGCCTTTTCAACACGATCAATTCTCGCCTCGACTTTTTCCAGCTGAGAACGATTATTGATGAGATCTGCCTGGCACAGGGAAAAACATAAAACAAGCAGCAAGCAGCAAATGGCAAGAGACGAGAAACGAATCATAGCATTAAAAACGGACAAACCGTCGTAAAGACGACAAGCTGCCAAGGACGCCAAGGACAACCCCGGAGAATACCAGAATCATTTGCTGATTCATGGTGAGAAATTGCAGATCAAAACCAGTCGGAGTCAACCAGAAAGAATTCAAACTGGGAGTCAGGATAAAAGCAAAAGAAAGAGCCAGAAATAGCAACGAGAGGACACCTCCCAACAGCCCCTGAATAGCGCCCTCAAGCATAAAGGGAATTTGAATAAAGCGCATTGTTGCCCCAACGAGAGCCATGATTTCAAGTTCATCCCGCCTGGCGTAAAGAGTTAATTTAATGGTGTTTGAAACAATAAACAAAGCTGCAAACAGGAGAAATCCACCAAGAATAATACCGATAAATCGGAGGGCCCGGACAAACTTGTTAAACTTCTCCAACCATTGTTGCCCGTAACGTAAGTCATCAACGTCCAGATAATTTTCCAGCTGCTCAATGACGGTGGCAATCCCTTGTTGATTCCTATGTTTAGCATACAAACCCAATTCAAAAGAAGCCGGCAGCAAATCAGCACTGACACCTTCCAGTAAACTGGCATCTTCTCCTAAATGCGTTTTGAACCTCTGTATTGCATCTGCTTGAGAGACGTATTTAACTGTTTCAACCTCAGGGATTGTTTTCAATTTTTTTATTGTTTGGGCAAGGCTCTGCTGATCCGGAGCCTTCTGTAAATAAGCAATAACCTGTATTTCTTTCGTCCAGCGCAAAGCCAGTTGCTCAGTATTGACAACAACCAGAACAAAAGTTGCCACCGTAGCCAGAGCAACGGCCATTGTCAAAATGGACGCTGCACACAAAAGAGGCCACTGACGCATATTGCGCAGGGCACGCATTATAAAATAACGAATTTTATCCAGCACAGCTGGAGCCTCCAGTTCAACCGACTTGATTTCCTAGCAAATTTATTCGCAAACAACGGATGGATTATTTAACCTTGAAGCGGCTGCTGATCACCTATCAGCTTTCCCTGATCCAAAGTCAGGACCCGACGCGGAAAGCGTTGATTTAAACTGTGGTCATGGGTTGCCAAAAGAACCGTTGTTCCACGCGCATTTGCCTGTTGGAACAGGGCCATAATCTCAAAAGTTACATCTTGATCCAGATTACCACTCGGTTCATCGGCAAGCAGTATCAATGGGTCTACAACCAGAGCTCTGGCGATGGCAATACGTTGTTGCTCACCCCCGGAAAGCTCCAGGGGTTTCCTTTGCAATCGATGCTCAAGACCAACCTCTTTCAAAGCCTGATAAACTTTTTTACTCACCTCATAGCGTTTTTTGCCTTGAGCTTCCAAGGCAAAGGCAACGTTTTCATAGACTGTTCTGCTTTGTAATAGTTTAAAATCCTGAAAAACCACCCCGACCTTCCGCCGCAAAAAAGGAATTTGTCGACTGCGAATCCGAGAGATATTTTGTCTGTCGACCAGAATCTGGCCTTTCGTCGGTTTTTCTGCAGCATAAAGCATCCGCAGCAGAGTTGTCTTTCCCGCTCCGGAGGCTCCCGTGATATAGACAAATTCACCTTTGCCAATCTGTAGTGTCATGTTCTTTACCGCTGCAGACTCACCCCCATACTTTTTTGTAACATTGTATAGCTGTATCATAGAAGTTCACTACCAGATCTTGGGCGTTTCACAAAGCAAAGCAACATAAAATAGTCGATGGAAGCTTTCATCCCGCATGGGGTGGTAACAATATCGCTGTTCAGAATGTCCTTAACCTCAGCTTCAGCCCTGGGCCTGAACTGCAGTAATTGCTGCAACATTGATGATATCATCAATGGAACACCCTCGCGACAGATCATTCACAGGCTTGACCAGCCCTTGAATAATTGGCCCGACAGCTTCAGCACCAGCAAGGCGCTCAACTAATTTATAACCAATATTTCCAGCATCCAGATCAGGAAAAATCAACGTGTTCGCTTTCCCGGCGACATTGGAATCCGGTGCTTTTTTCGCCCCCACTTTGGGCATCAGAGCGGCATCAGCCTGCAGTTCACCATCAATCGCTAAATCCGGAGCCAAATCCTTGCAATTGTAAGAGCTTCCCGAACCTTATCACAATCACCATGATCAGCACTTCCTTTCGTTGAAAAACTGAGCATTGCCACGCGAGCATCGACACCAAGAAAGCTCTTACAGCTGGCTGCAGTACTCACAGCAATTTCTGCCAGAGCCTGAGCATCCGGATTGGGATTAACGGCACAATCGGCAAAACAAAGGATACCATTCTCACCAAACTCCGGATTATTCGTCACCATCAGAAAAACGGAAGACACTGTGTTCATTCCCGGTGCCGTCCCAATCACCTGTAACGCGGCTCGCAAAACATTGCCCGTGGTATTATATGCTCCTGCAACAGCTCCACCGGCATCACCCTGACGAACCATCATTGCCGCAAAAAAAAGATTGTCATCAGCCGTCAACAATGCAACAGCTTCATCATATCTCAGACCTTTCTTCTGCCGTAATCCCACCAACTCTTCAGCATAGGCATCAAGTCTGACATCAGTTGCCGGCTCAACAATATCAACACCAGCCAAAGACACACCCAGTTCAGATGCTTTCGCCTTTAAAACGTCAGGGTTCCCCAGCAAAATGACATTTGCAAGCTCGGCAACAACAATTTTAGCTGCAGCTTCAACCATGCGGTCATCATATCCCTCGGGCAGAACTACTGTCTGTAGATTGGCACGAGCCTTTGCTTTTATCTGATCGACTAGATGCATCTTTTCCTCCCTTATATATGTTAATATAATGCCTCAAATATGATTTAAATATTTTTTATGGATACTACCTAATGGCAAAACCAAGGGTCAATCCTTTTTCAGTTATTCGTCCAATCAAGCTAGTCGTCACTATGGACTCTGGTTATACTCAGTAAACTATGAATGTTCTCCACACATCCAAATCCAGATCTTCCAGAAAGCATTCAAGGCTACTTTTCCTTTGTCTCCTGTTTTCCCTGTTGCTACACGTATTCGTGATTCTGATTTTCCCGCTACTGCAGCAAGAGGAGAAACGACAACCCCTGCAACAGCGTCCGACTATTGTTCAGCTGGTTGATCCCCCGAAAAAAGCAACAACACCTCAATCAGAGAAACCACGCGAATTTGAGATAGATCCTCTTCCGGTCAAACCGCCACCACAGGAACCAGTGGAATCTTTCCGCAAAGCGGATCGAAATCAAAAAGTGGAGCAGGAACAGGCTCCCAAGGGAGATGATGTCCGTGACCAGACAACGCAAATGCTCAGACCTGTTCCACCAACAAAACAAAAACAGATAGCCCCCAACAAGCCTGTTCAGAGACAACAACAAAAAGTTGAGCAGCAAAAACCCCAGATACAAGAGGAACTTTCCACTCCAGGAAAAAGACAGGAAACCGGACCGGAGATCCCAACCCAGCCGGAGCAACCGGAGAAGAAACAACTCACCCCCCAGCAGCTATTCCCTGATGCCGGTATTCTAAGTGAGATTGCCAGAGGCAGTGCAGGAGACCGTAATCGGGTCAAAGAGCGCAGGGATGTGGAAAGTGGTGACGAGGTCTGGTTAAACCTGCAGAACAATCTACTGGTGTCTTTCTTCCGCCGCTTCCATGACAAGGTCGAACTGGTCTGGAATTATCCGATTGAAGCGGCCACAAAAGGTATTGAAGGGACGCTGCAATTGATGATTATCGTCAACCCCCAAGGCGAACTTCTTGATGTTGACCTGATACGAAGCAGTGGTTCAGACTTGCTTGATTTTGAAGCTATTCAGGCCATCTACCGGGCGGCGCCATTCGGACCACTGACAAAGCATTATCCTCACGACCAACTCAAGATCAAAGCTTATTTCAGTTACCGTCTCAGCGGTAAGATTATTTACGGTCGTGGTTACTAAAAACCAAAAATGCCCGGATATACCGGGCATTTAAAGAACTGAATCTATTCAGACTCCCAACGCAGCTTTGGCTTCCGCGCTGCCGTTGCTTCATCCAGTCGCTTGACCTTTGCCCTTACCGGGGCTTGTTTAAGCAATTCGGGATTCTCCTTGGCTTCCTCAGCAATTGCCAACAAAGCATCACAGAACTCATCTATCATCTGTTTACTTTCGGTCTCTGTCGGTTCAATCATCAACGCCCCATGAACAACCAGCGGAAAATAAATCGTTGGAGGATGATAACCGTAATCAATCAACCTTTTGGCAACATCGAGAGTATGACAATCATTACTCAATCCGTCTTCTGAAAAAACAACTTCATGCAGAGAACGCTGCTTGTTGGGCAGAAGATAGGTTCCCTCGAGACGAGCACGGATATAATTGGCATTTAAAACCGCCAATTCGGTAGCACGCTTTAAGCCCTCTCCCCCCATCGATAAGATGTAGCTGTAAGCACGGACCAAAATACCAAAATGTCCATAGAAGGATTTCAACCGTCCAATAGATTGCGGACAATCATATTCAAGCTTATAACCATCAGCATCTTTACTGACAACAGGAACAGGGAGAAACGGTTTTAATTTCTCAACCACACCAACAGGACCGGACCCCGGCCCCCCGCCGCCATGAGGAGTGGAAAAAGTTTTATGCAGATTGAAGTGCATGACATCGATACCGATATCACCGGGGCGACTGATACCCATCAGAGCATTAAGATTGGCACCATCACTGTAAACCAAACCACCCCGTTCGTGCACAAGGTCACAAATTCCACGGATATCCGCCTCAAAAAGCCCCAGAGTATTAGGATTGGTCACCATTAACGCCGCAACATCATCATCCATGACTTCAGCGACAGCTTCTTTTGTCAGAATTCCATCTGATGCAACGGTAACGACTTCATATCCGGCCAGTGCCGATGACGCGGGATTCGTTCCATGGGCGGTGTCTGGAATGATAACCTTATGACGCTTATGACCGTTGGCCTCATGCCAGGCACGAATCATCAACATCCCGGCAAACTCACCTTGAGCTCCTGCGGCAGGCTGCAGAGTCATCGCAGGAAAGCCCGATATCTCCCCCAAGTCGCGCTGCAGATTATACATGAGCTCCAGGGCTCCCTGATTCAGAGCTTCGGGTGTCTGCGGGTGCAGATCCGTAAAGCCCGGCAAACGTGCGGCCACCTCATTGACTTTTGGATTGTACTTCATCGTGCAGCTGCCAAGTGGGTAAAAACCGCTATCAACTCCGTAGTTCCAGGTAGATAGACGCGTATAGTGACGAATCACATCAACCTCTGAAAGTTCAGGAAAACCCTGAATTTCGCTGCGTGTCAGTTCAGCGTCAGGAGCAACCATTGGGACATCCGGAGCAGCAAGACTATAACCAACCCGACCAGGCTGAGATTGTTCAAAGAGCAAATTCTCCTCCAAGACCAGGCCGCGACCTTCTGTGCTCATCATGCCTCACCTCCCGCCAATGCCAGCACCAACCGGTCAATCTGTTCCCGGCTGTTCTGTTCAGTGACACAAATCAGTAGTCCATTTTCCAAATCGGAATAATCTCGACCCAGGGCGATCCCGGCCAAAATTTCCTGTTTCTCCAGACGCTTCTTCAATACTGCAACAGGCTCTGAACAGGTCACGACAAACTCGTTAAAAGATGCTCCTGAAAAGGGAATTGTAAATCCTTCCAACTGACTGATTTTATCTCTGGCATAAGCTGCTTTTGCATAGTTGATTTCCGCAAGTTTTCGCAACCCCTGCTTACCGTGTAAAGCCAGATAAATACTGACCATGAGCACACACATACCCTGGTTAGAGCAGATGTTTGACGTGGCTTTTTCCCGGCGGATATGTTGCTCACGCGTTGCCAGAGTAAGGACAAAACCACGCTTACCGTCCTGATCAACCGTTTCTCCGACTAGACGTCCCGGCAAAACCCGCATATCTTTTTTGCGGACGGCAAAGAAACCGATTCCGGGTCCACCATAGGAAAGCGGAATACCAAAACTTTGTCCTTCACCAACAACGACATCAGCGCCTAAATCTCCGGGAGACTTAAACAGTGCAAGAGCTAATGGCTCAGAAACAGCAGCTACCAGACGTGCCCCGGCGGCATGGGTTAGTTCAGCAATAGCCGTCAGGTCTTCTATCTGGCCAAAATAATTGGGATAGCCAACAATCACTGCGGCAACATGCTCATCAAGTAATGCACTCAACTCAAGCTGATTTGTGACACCATCCTGGAGCGGCACATCTATCAGATCAACATCAAGATAACGACAGTATGTTGCTACAGTTTCCCGATACTGCGGCGGTAATCCCCGGGACAACAGAACCTTATTACGTTTTTTTCCGGCGCGAATAGTCAGTAAAGCGGCTTCAGCACAAGCAGATGCTCCGTCATACATTGAAGCATTAGCGACATCCATCCCGGTTAATTGACAAATCAAGGTCTGATATTCAAAAATTGCCTGTAACGTTCCCTGGCTGATTTCCGGCTGATAGGGAGTATAAGCCGTATAGAATTCACTGCGGCTGACAAGCTGGTCAACGACTGCAGGAATAAAATGATTATATGCCCCGCCACCAAGAAAAGAATCCCAGTCAGAAGTCTTGGTATTCTTATCGGCCAACGCTTTTAAGAACATCAATAATTCAGACTCAGATTTTGCGCTGGAAACGGCAAGAGAATTTTTCAATCGGCAAATATCCGGAACTCCGGAGAACAGCTCGTCGATGCTGGAAACGCCAATCCGTTCAAGCATCTGCTGCACATCTACATCAGTATGAGGCAGATAACGCATAACTTTCCTTTCAACTATTAGCTTAACTTTAAACAGCTAACAGCCTGTTTAAAAAGTATTATTACATCAGTCTTTTTCTACGAACTCCTGATATGTTGCAACATCCATCAACTCATCTATCGCAGAGGGATCAGATAACTTGATTTTAACCATCCAACCGGCATCATAGGGAGAATTATTCAATGTTTCCGGCTCATCGGGAAGATCTTCGTTGATCTCAACCACCTCGCCACTTACCGGAGCATACACATCTGAAACAGCTTTAACTGACTCAACAACTCCAAACGTTTCCCCAGCCTCGACACTGTCACCAACTTCAGGGAGTTCCACAAAAACGACATCGCCAAGCTGATCCTGAGCAAAATCGGTGATTCCAACAGTGGCAATATCATCCTCAACCAATACCCACTCATGTTCTTCGGTGTATTTCAGTTCCTCTGGAAAATCCATCATATCCTCCTGACGCAGAATGCCCAATGGGCGTGTGTTATTTGACAAAAGGCAGAACAGTTCGTTCAGCTAAAATTTGTTTTTTGCGAATACCGATTTTCAAGGGCTGATCACTATCTGCAACTGCAGCAGAAACCAAAGCCAAGGCGATTCCTTTTTTCAAACTTGGGGACATGGTGCCGCTGGTCACAAAACCAACCTCCTCGTCATTACAGAAAACAGGGTATCCTTCGCGTGGAACCCCGGACGCCGTTAATGTCAAAGCAATCTGCTTTCTGAGCAAACCATCCTCTTTTGCCTTGATCATGGCATCCCGACCGACAAAGTTCCCTTTTTTCAATTTAGTAATCCAGGCCAACCGCGCTTCAAGAGGCATTATCTCTGCCGTAATTTCATGGCCGTAAAGGGCATAGGCTTTTTCCAGCCGGAGAGTATCGCGGGCACCAAGACCAATAGGTTGCAAACCCGAAGATTGACCAGCATCCATTAATTCCTGCCAGAGCTGAACTCCATCGGTTGCGGGACAATACAGTTCAAATCCATCCTCTCCAGTATATCCTGTACGTGAAACAACTGTGCTGATGCCGGCGACTTCACCTTCAGCAAAGTGATAAAATTTTATCTCTTCAAGATTGACTGCTGTCAATGTTGATAAAATTTCGGCAGCAACCGGCCCCTGTAATGCCAACTGTGCATACTCAGAACTCCGGTTAACCAGGCTTAAATCATTAAAGCCTGATTTTTTTTGCACATCCTGCAACCAGGCAAAGTCCTTATCACTGTTGGAAGCGTTGACGCACAAAAGGTAGTGATCAGCTGCAAACCGATACAAGGTCAGGTCATCAACAACACCGCCGGTCTCATAGCACATAGCTGTATACTGAACCTGTCCATCCACTAAAATTGACACATCATTGGTCATTGTGTACTGCAAAAAATCAAAAGCTTGGGGACCGGAAACTTCTATTTCTCCCATATGAGAAACATCAAAAAGACCTGCAGCAGATCTAACCGCCAGGTGCTCAGCGATAACACCGGCATATTGTACCGGCATATCCCAACCACCGAAATCAACCATACGTGCACCTAACTGCCGGTGAATCTGATTTAAGGGTGTTGCTTTCATTTGCAGGCTCCTTACGAAGTTAGTCTAGCAACTGATGTTTAGAGGGGCTGATATTGATAACAAAACACCAGTCGAAAAGAATCAAGATCCTTCAAGCGTTGTAGCAAATCTTGGCCGACCTGTACAACAAGAATATTGAAAAACATATTAATCTTACCGGGCAGCCCGGCGCTTGGCACTGACAATGGTATTGTACAGCAACATTGTAATCGTCATCGGGCCGACGCCGCCGGGAACAGGTGTGATCGCCGCTGCATTCTCACAGGCGGCTACAAAATCGACATCTCCAACTAATTTTTTTTCACCGACACGATTAACTCCGACATCAATAACAACCGCCCCTTTTTTAATCCAAGCGCCTTTGATCATCTCAGGACGCCCGACTGCGGCGATAACAACATCAGCAGCGGCAACTTTTTGAGGGAGATCAATTGTTCTGGAATGACATATTGTTACTGTTGCATGTTCAGCTAAACACATCAACGCCACCGGTTTCCCTACGATATTGGAACGGCCGACAACAACAACTTCTTTCCCCTTGAGATCCACTCCGGTATATTCGAGCATTTTCATCACACCAAAGGGAGTACAAGGTTGAAATACGGGATGACCAGTCATTAATCGACCGACATTATAGGGATGAAAACCGTCTACATCCTTACCAGGAGAGATGGCTTCAAGGACTTTTGACTCATCAATGTGTTCAGGCAATGGCAACTGCACCAGAATACCATCAATCTGATTATCATCATTTAAAGCAGCAATTAATTTCAGTAAGTCCGCCTCACTGGTTTCAGCCGGCAACTTATGTTCAACAGAATAAATACCCGCAGCAGCACAGGCTTTCTCTTTCATTGACACATAAACACGACTTGCAGGGTCTTCTCCAACAAGGACAACCGCCAGACCAGGAGTCACACCTTGACCAATTAATGCCTTTGCATCTGCAGCAATGTTCTGCCTCATTTCGGCTGCTATTGCTTTTCCATCAATAATATCTGCCACAAGAAAACCTCCAATGAAAAGAATTGAAATCTATAAAATATGGACTATACGTAAGCATACCCTGTTTGTAAACCAGGTTTCATCCCTGCCAAAAACGAAAAAACCCCCGCCAGATTTTCTCTGACGAGGGCCCTTAAACACAAACTAAACAGCTCAACTATTTACGGCCTTAGGACATGCCGCACAGGAATCGCTGCCTCCATTCGTCACACCAGACTGACAACTCTTCCCCTGAGAATATCCCTGGTCATACCAGCCTCCCCCTTTAAGAGCAAAAGCAGTTTGGGATATCTGTTTTTTAACCAATCCACCACAACGACCACACACCTTGACTGGGTCATCAGTAAATTTTTGCCGAACTTCAAAATTCAGTCCACATTCTTCACATTGATATTCATACAGCGGCATAACTACGACCTCCATCGCGACGATAGTAAACAGCCAACGATTTTAATTTGCACAAGGAATCTCTGTCAAGAAAAGTTTTTGATCTCCTGGAGAGCATTAAGGAAAATTGAGAGGGTCATCAATGTCTTCATCGTTGAGCAACGGCTGGAGCAATCGGGCCTGATAATCATCTTCTTCAATTTGCAGCATGTCCAAATCCATAAGTTTCAAATGATTTTCGATAAGAGCCCGTAATCCTGATTCAAATGAAATCTTCTGTCGTTTTATCTCCTGAATTTCATTCAACAGCTGAACACGACGATCATTGGCAGTCCGAATGGCTTGTTCACCTTCCAGATGAGCTTCGGCAATTATAATTTCTGCTTCTTTCCGAGCATTTGTTTTCAACTCTTCGGTCACCTGATGAGCGGTCATGAGAGTTTCCTGCAAGGCTTTTTCCCGTTCACGCATCTGCTCAAGAGAAATTCGGGTTCTGGCCAAAGATTCTTTCAGTTCATTATTTTGTTTATGTAACCGCTCCAGCTCATCAGCCAGCATTTCAAGAAAGCTATCGACAGCAGTCGTGTCATAACCAAACAATCGGGTTTTAAATTGATGCTGCTGAATCTCAATAGGTGTAATTCGCATAGTCAAACCCTCTATTATCGCCTTGCTACTGAGCCAGCTGGTACAAGAAAGAAACCAAAACCTGCTGGACAACAGAAAGAAGAATCAAAAGCGCTATGGGGGAAAGATCGAAAGACCCAAGCTGTAAAAAAGGGATGAGCCTTCGCAAACGGTATAAAGCCGGATCAGTAGCATTGTGAAGAAAACGGACAATAGGATTATAGGGATCAGGATTAACCCATGAGATCAATGCCCTGGCAATCACAATAAACGTATAAATATTAAAAGCCAGATCAATAATTCTGGCAAAAGCGACAATCAAAACATTCATATCGGCATACCTTTCATTCCTATAAAAATCACTGTAATTCTTGGTATTTATACAGAATGGCAATAATGGTGTCAAACAATTACCTTTCGTGAACTTCAGCAGATCATTTTGACTTAAAGAACAAAACCAGATAGATTGCTCTGAATTGATCATAAAACACATTAAAATCCCTTGAATGAGGTAAAAAATAATGGTTCAAACCAATAATCTCAATGTTCTTGAAGTTTCACCAATTATTGCTCCGCTGGATCTCAAGCAGGTCTTTCCACTGCCTCTTTCCGGGGCCGCCTTTGTCAACAACACGCGCAACACCATCAAATCTATTTTAAGGGGCGAAGACAAACGGCTTCTGACGGTTGTTGGTCCCTGCTCTATCCACGACCCAATAGCTGCGCTTGAATACGCCCGACGTCTGGTTAAACTTTCTGAGGAGTTGCAGGATCAATTATTCATTATCATGCGGGTCTACTTTGAAAAACCACGCACGACAGTTGGCTGGAAAGGGCTGATCAATGACCCGGATATGAACGGAAGCCACAAAATTTCCAAAGGTTTAGGTGTTGCGCGTCAACTCTACTGTGCAATCACCGAGATGCGCCTTCCCATTGCGAGTGAAATGCTCGACCCAATCACACCACAGTATTTATCTGACATGATCAGCTGGGGTGCGATTGGTGCACGGACAACAGAATCACAAACACACCGTGAAATGGCCAGCGGACTATCTTTCCCTGTCGGGTTTAAAAATGGGACAGATGGCGGCCTGAAAATAGCACTGGATGCAATGTCAGCAGCGTGTCGAGAGCATAGCTTCCTCGGCATTAATAGCGACGGACGTTCATCAATCGTCCACACGGCTGGTAATCCGGATATTCATCTGGTTCTGCGCGGAGGAGATAGTGCGCCTAACTATTACCCTGAAGACGTCAAAAGGGCTGCTAAGCTTTTAAGCAAAAAAGATCTGCCATCAGCAATTATGGTTGATTGCAGTCACGCCAACTCTTACAAAGACCACGATCGACAAGGTGAGGTTCTGGATAATATAGTGGATCAACTGATCGCAGATCCAGGACTCATTACTGGAGTTATGATTGAAAGCAACATCAACGCAGGAAATCAGAGCATCCCGGAAGATCTCGACCAATTAAAATATGGCGTATCGGTCACTGATAAATGCGTCAACTGGGAAACAACTGTAGAGATGCTGACGAAAGCGCATGATCGTTTGGCAAAGAAATAGAAAGACGTCGTTTCAAACGCCTAATGCATGGGATGATCACCGGCATTCTCGCCATGCACCGCAGCCAGATCAATAACTCCGTGTTTCTTCTCATATTTATCAATGTTGTTTTGCAACATGACCATCAGTCGTTTGGCATGTCGTGGAGATGTTATTAATCTGGATTGGACCCTTGCCTTGGGTGCTTGAGGCTGAATATAAATACAATCAATAACAAATTCACTATCGTTGTGATTCACGACAGCCATATTGATATACTGCCCGTTAGCAACATCATCATTCATTTGAATCTCTAGCTGTATTTCCTGTTTTTTACCCATACCAATCCTTTTCAACGTTTAAAAAATAAACTAAATATATTTACAAAATCGTGATCGAAAGAGAACAAAATCACAAATCATTCAAAAGTCGATAGAGCCCCTGTTCTAGTTCCCAAATCATCTCACCGGCATGTTGATGGTCACTTTTTTCCAGCAATACCCTGGCCCGATCAAGATCAGCGTGAGCTTTTAATAACACAGGAGAGAGTTTCTCCTCGAGCTGAAATTGCGGAATCTCACCGACAGAATCAACCCAGTCCTGCAACCCTTCGGCGGCGATATCAACTAATCGCAAAGCGCTTGCAGTACTCTCCGGCAAGATTTCGTAAAGGCGATCAGACTCTTGATCTATCTGTTCTAAAATTTGTCTATATCGTGTTGAAATTGACATAATAAGTTCCTTTTAAGGTTAAACATTCTTTGGAACGCATCCTATGCAATGAGGAGAAAAAGATCAAATGATAAGATGAAGATTCCCAACTTGACTTTCTTGTCAGCAGATTGTTATTTTTGCAATAGATTGAATAACACGCTAGGGGCGTCTTAGTTACTGAGAGTTCCATATTGTCTGGAACAACCCTTGGAACCTGATCCGGCTGGTACCGGCGTAGGGAAGCGGCATTTAAAACCGATAATACCTATCGGTAGCCGCCTTTTGGCGGTTTTTTTGTTTTTAAAGCAAATGTGATGTTGATATATCTCAATGAAATCCCTGAAAAAATAGCATCCGGCAGTCGGCTATATTCACTACGTGCAAAAAAAAATATTGAAGCCGATATCCTGATCGTTAACGGGCACCTCACCAGCTCCGATGTAGAACTTCACGAAGGGGATCACGTCGTTATGATAACCCGGGGAGTCCAACCTTCTGCCGCTGAACTGGAATGTTTGATGATGGCACGTCACACTCCCGGCGTCCACATGAAGGTTAAGGACGGTCGTGTTGGCATCGCGGGAGTTGGAGGACTCGGATCCCTTGTAGCATTGAGCTTGGCAAGAGTGGGTGTGGGGCAGTTAAACATTGCCGATTTTGATGTCGTCGAACCATCAAACTTGAACCGGCAACAGTATTTTGTTGACCAGATCGGACAACCAAAAGTCATTGCCCTGCGAGATAATTTAAAAAGAGCCAATCCCGGCACACAAATAAACTGTTTTCATCAGAAAGTGACGCCGGAAAACCTCACAGAAATTTTTTCTGACATCGACATTCTGGTCGAGGCATTTGATAGCGCAGATCAAAAAGCAATGCTGACGAACCAGTTCCTCCAAGTTTTTCCACATAAAACCCTTGTTGCTGCATCTGGAATTGCCGGTTATGGGTCATCCAACAGTATCTGTACTACAAAAATTACGGATCATTTTTATATTTGTGGCGATGGGGTCACTGCGGCAGAACCCGGTTGTGGGCTCATGGCTCCCCGCGTTGGTATCGCTGCAAGCCATCAAGCAAATGCGGTGCTGCGCCTGCTTCTGAATGAGGAACCGGAATAATATCAACATGGAACTTTCAATTAACGGCAAGAAAAAAGAGTATCAAGATAAAATGACGATCCAGCAACTGCTGCAACTGGCAGGGATTCCGCCGGAACAGGTCGTCATTGAGCTAAATTATTCAATTCTTTCTCCTGATTTGCACGACACAACAGAGCTCAGGCATGGAGATACAATCGAGCTTATCCAATTTGTTGGTGGTGGCTAAACGACCCTTTAACTCCAGGATATATTCAACATGGACCCATTAATTATTGCCGGACGCCCATTTAATTCCCGTCTATTAGTAGGGACCGGAAAATTTTCTTCAAACCAGAGCATGGTTTCTGCAATGGAAAATTCGGGCAGCGAAATTGTCACCGTAGCACTCCGTCGCGTTGATATCGACAATCCTGATGACTCAATCTTGTCGCATATTGATACTGACCGCTACCTGCTGCTCCCTAATACCAGCGGAGCACGTGACGCCGAAGAAGCTGTCCGTTTGGCACGCCTGGCTCGGGCTGCCGGTTGTCTTCCCTGGGTCAAACTTGAAGTGACTCCAGACCCTTACTATCTCCTCCCTGACCCGATCGAAACCTTTAAAGCTGCAGAGATTCTGGTCAAAGAGGGCTTTGTCGTTCTTCCCTATATGCCAGCTGATCCTGTCTTAGCAAAGAGACTGGAAGAAATAGGGACTGCGACAGTTATGCCCTTAGGAGCGCCAATTGGGACAAATCGTGGGATTCGAACCCGTGATCTCATTGCGATCATAATTGAACAGTCGAATATACCTGTGATCGTTGATGCCGGATTGGGAGCCCCCTCTCATGCGGCAGAAGCCATGGAAATGGGTGCTGATGCAGTGCTTGTCAATACTGCTCTTGCCGACACCCCAAACCCGGATGCAATGGCTCAAGCCTTCCGTAAAGGGGTTGAAGCAGGTCGAGAGGCCTATCTGGCGGGCCTTGGTACCCAAAGAGTAAAAGCTGAAGCTTCCAGCCCGTTAACTGGTTTTCTAAGGAATGAGCCATGAATTTCCAACAACAGCTGGCCTGCTACCCACAGGAACAGATACACGAGAAAATAGCCACAACGACACCAGCACAAATTGACCTTGCCCTACAGCAACAACGCTTGAATATTGACGATTTTTCCCGTTTGCTCTCACCCAACATCACAGATGTGCAATTAGAACAGATGGCTATGAAAGCGCACCGGGTGACCCAGCAAAGGTTCGGCCGTACGATCCTTCTTTACGCTCCCATCTACCTCTCCAACGAGTGCTTCAATGGTTGTAAATATTGCGGTTTTAGCGCTGACAACCACCTGACACGCAAGACCCTGACCATGGAAGAGATTGAACAGGAAGCCAAGGTCCTGCGCAGCCATGGGTTTCGCCATATGCTGCTCCTGACTGGAGAAGCTCCTAAAATCGCCGGGATCGATTACCTTGAAAACGCTGTTCAAATCATTAAAAAGTACTGCGGATCCATATCGATTGAGGTCTTCCCAATGGACACTGGAGGGTATCAACGCATGGTTGATGCCGGGGTTGACGGATTAACCGTATACCAGGAAACCTACGATCCTGACCTTTACCGGCAACTCCACCCTTATGGTCCCAAAAGTAATTACAGTTACAGGCTTGCTGCGCCGGAAAGAGCCGGAACAGCAGGGATGCGAAAGATCGGAATCGGCTCCCTGCTGGGTTTGGGAGATAGCCTGAGTGATGTTTTTTTCAGTGGTTTACATGGCTTATATTTAGCACGCAAATTTTGGCGCTCGCAGGTGACCCTCTCTTTTCCCCGGCTTTGCCCTGCTGAAGGAGGCTTTCAACCGAACAGTATCGTCGATGATCGTCAACTCACCCAATTCATTTGTGCATTACGTCTCTTACTTCCTGATGCCGGCCTCATCCTTTCAACCCGTGAAAAAGCAGAGCTACGCAATAATTTATTACCCCTTGGGATCACTCAGATGAGTGCGGGATCCAGCACCTCCCCAGGCGGTTACAGTGAAGACAGCCATGACGGAGAACAATTCACCATCAGCGATGGACGCTCCCCAAGTGAAGTAGAAGATTATTTGAAGTCAAGAGGTTACGATCCGGTCTGGAAAGACTGGGATGGGGCTTTTCTGAGTAAAGCAAACTGATGTGCCGATCTTTACCATCCATCTATTTAATTACAGATCGACATCAAACTTATAGAAAAAGAGATCTCCTCGAAACGATTGAAGAACTATTGCAAGCGGGAGTACGGATGATTCAGCTGCGAGAGAAGGATCTTTCAGCCGCAGAACTTTTCCCCCTGGCGCAAGAACTCCGCGATCTGACCTTCAGCTACCATAGCCTTCTGCTGATCAATGACAGAGTTGACTTAGCGCAAGCAATCAATGCTGATGGTGTTCATCTTGGTTGCCACTCCCTGCCAATAGAGATCGTGCGTCAAGTTCTAGGGCCCAAATTTCTTATTGGAGCCTCCACTCATACACATTCTGAAATTGAACTTTGCAGCCGACAAGGGGCCGATTTTGTCACTTATGGCCCCATCTATTTTACTCCCTCAAAGGCCGCTTACGGTAAACCTGCCGGTGTACAATCTTTGCAGGATATTTGTATAAAATCGTCTCTCCCCATATACGCCCTTGGGGGAGTCAAGAAAGACAATGCGCACGAAGTTCTTGAAGCAGGGGCCACAGGAATTGCCGCCATCTCAGCCCTAGTTTCACCCCCCTCGCCCACTCAAGCATTCCAGGACCTTGCTAAAATAATGATTCAGCATAAAACCAAAGCCTAGATTTGCCGGCAAAACAGTCTCGAAGCAAATAAAAAAGGTTTCTACAAAAAATGCAGAAACCTTTTTAAAATGGCGGGAATGACGAGACTTGAACTCGCGACATCCTGCGTGACAGGCAGGCACTCTAACCAACTGAGCTACATCCCCTAACTTTACTACTGTGTCAGCGAACGCTACTTATTATAGCGAAGCACAAACTTAATTGGTGGGCGAAGAGGGGCTCGAACCCCCGACATCCTGCTTGTAAGGCAGGCGCTCTCCCAGCTGAGCTATTCGCCCTGGGCTTTCAAAAATATGGCGGGAATGACGAGACTTGAACTCGCGACATCCTGCGTGACAGGCAGGCACTCTAACCAACTGAGCTACATCCCCTAAACTTTATTACGGTGGTACAGATAGAAATAGGAAGTCAACATGAGGCTAAGTTGGGTTTGCTATAAATAGCCCTTAACTTCCTACTTCCGATCTCTATATTAAAAAAATTATGCTTATAAATTAGTTTACAGCATCTTTCAGTGCTTTACCTGCTTTAAATTTTGGTACTTTAGCAGCAGCAATCTGGATTTTTTCTCCAGTTTGCGGGTTCTGGCCGGTACGAGCAGCACGATCCCCCACACTAAAAGTGCCAAAGCCTACCATAGCAACTTTTTCACCAGCTTTCAAAGCATCGGTTACAGCCTCAGTAAAAGCCTTCAGAGCACCTTCTGCATCAGTTTTGCTTAGCCCCGCCTTTTCTGCCATTGCATTGACCAGATCTGCTTTAGTCACAGGATACCTCCTCATAATGTTTTAAGTAAATTCAGCTACGCGAAAACGCGTTAAGATATATCAGGTTTACGAAAAAACTGTCAAGTTGTTTTTCCCCATTTTTCGGGCTTTGAGACAATAAAAATGTGTTTAAAGTTTTCAGCCGTTCGGCCTAATTTCTGCAGTCGGAACAAGAGCAAATTCAAGAACCTCATCAACGTGTGCAACCGTGTCAATATCCATCGACTTCATCAATAACGGTGACAGTTCAGCTAAATGTTTTTTGTTATCCATTGGAATCAGAACTCGCGTAATTCCACCTCGCCGGGCAGCCAGAAGTTTTTCCTTTAATCCGCCGATTGCCAACACTCTGCCACGCAAAGTCATCTCACCGGTCATAGCCAGATCTTTTCGAACAGGACGACCCGTCAAAGCTGAAGCTAAAGCTGTTGCGATGGTTATCCCCGCTGACGGCCCATCCTTAGGCACAGCACCTTCTGGCACATGAATATGAACGTCGAGTTGAGAATAGAAATCTTCGTCAAGCTGGAACTCCTTCCAGCGAGAACGGATATAGCTCATCGCAGCCTGAGCTGACTCCTGCATCACATCTCCCAACTGACCGGTAATTGTCAGTTTTCCCTTGCCCGGCAACACAGTCACTTCAATCGTTAATAATTCTCCTCCGGTCTCCGTCCATGCCAAGCCCGTAGCAAGACCAATCTGATCTTTCTCTTCTCGTACACCATACTGATATTGCTGTACGCCAAGAAATTTCTGAATCTGTTTCTCCCCAACCTTGAAATTTTTGTCTTTCCCTGCAGAAATAGCTTTTCTTGCAAGCTTCCGCATAACAGCTGCAATATTACGATCCAGGCCTCGAACCCCCGCTTCACGCGTATAGCGCCGGATAATTTCATAAATCGCACGATCTGAAAAGAGAATCTGCCTGTTCGCAAGACCGTGAGCTTCAACCTGCTTTGCCACCAGGTAGCGACGTGCAATATGTAATTTCTCTTCTTCTGAATAGCCTTCAATCCTGATGACTTCCAATCGATCATGCAGTGGCCTGGGAATTGCCTGAAGATTGTTTGCCGTCGCAATAAAGAGAACCTGCGACAGATCATAATCTACATCCAGAAAATGGTCAGCAAAGCTATTATTCTGTTCAGGGTCAAGAACTTCAAGAAGCGCAGAAGATGGGTCACCACGGAAATCCGTACTCATTTTATCGATTTCATCCAGCATAAAAACGGGGTTCTTTACCCCGGATTTACGTAAACCCTGAATAATCTTACCGGGCATCGCCCCGATATAGGTTCGTCTATGACCACGAATTTCAGCTTCATCCCGCACACCACCGAGGGAAATACGGACAAATTTTCTTTGTAATGCCTTGGCAATGGACTGCCCCAGTGAGGTCTTACCAACTCCAGGAGGACCGACAAGACACAAGATGGGTCCTTTGATTTTTTTTACCAGGGCTTGAACAGCCAGATATTCAAGAACGCGCTCTTTAACTTTTTGCAAACCATAGTGGTCTGCTTCGAGGATTTCTTCTGCCTTTGAAATATCGTGTCGGTCATTGGTCCCTTTCTGCCAGGGCAACGACAATAACCATTCGATATAATTCCGCACCACAGTTGCTTCTGCTGACATAGGTGACATCATTTTCAACTTTCGCAACTCTGCGTAAGCCTTTTCAGTCGCCTCCTTTGACATCTTTTTCTTTTTTATCTGCTCTTCAAAGTGAAGCGCTTCCTGCTTGAACTCATCCTGTCCACCTAATTCCTTCTGGATAGCCCTCATCTGTTCATTCAGGTAATACTCTTTCTGGCTGCGTTCCATCTGACTCTTGACGCGACTGCGAATTCTTCCCTCAACCTGCAATATTTCAATTTCTTGTTCAAGAAGGACCAAGATATGCTCTAACCGTTGGGAAGGATCAACATATTCAAGCATTTCCTGCTTATCAGCCATAGGAACCTGAAGATGTCCCGCAACTGTATCAGCCAATCTTGAAGGGTCATCAATGCCGGAGAGAGTCGAACTCACCTCAACCGGTACTTTTTTACTCAAACCAACATAGGTCTCAAAACTGGACTTGATTGCCCTGAGAACAGCTTCAACTTCTGAAGTGTCTGCTATCGATTCATCCAGAGGCTCTACATGTGCCTGGAGAAAATCATCCCTTTGTTCAAAAGAAAGCATTTTGGCACGCCAGGCTCCCTCGACAAGAACCTTAACGGTGCCATCAGGAAGTTTCAGCAATTGGACGACTTTTCCAACCGTACCTATCTGATGCAAGTCATCTTCTTCCGGCGTATCCACCTTTGGATCTTTCTGGCTCACCAGAAAAATCAACTTATCACCCTCTGATGCACTTTCGAGAGCACCAATAGACTGAGATCTCCCGACGAACAAGGGAGCAACCATATAAGGGAAGATGACAATATCCCGGAGGGGCAGGATTGGAAGAAATCGTGCTGATACTTTTTTGGATATTTCAATAGAGTCTGACATAAATCAAGAACCTGCAAAGGAAAAAGGAGCGCTCTGCCCAAAGACAAAATAACGCTCCTTTAGATTTCAAGAAAAATGGTTATTTATGCACTTTCAGCAATGTCATAGAGGACGATGGGTTTTGCCCCCTCAGTAATAACATCTTCATTTAAAACGACTTCTTTCACTCGATCCTGAGAAGGAATATCATACATGACATCCAGCATTGAATTCTCAAGGATTGATCGTAACCCACGTGCCCCGGTTTTACGTTCCAGCGCTTCTTTGGCAATTGCGATCAAGGCGCTATCCGTAAACTTCAGATGGACATCTTCCATCTCAAACAGACGTTGATATTGTTTTATCAGCGCATTTTTAGGCTCACGAAGAATTTGGATAAGAGCCTCTTCATCTAATTCGCTCAGCGTTGCAATAACCGGGATGCGGCCGACAAATTCCGGGATCAAACCAAATTTCAGGAGATCTGCAGGTTGAACTTTACTCAGCAACGGGCCAAGTTCCTCCTCTTTAACAGACTTAACCTCTGCACCGAAGCCCATCGTTTTTGCACTGATCCGCTTACTCACGATTTTTTCCAAGCCGGAAAAGGCGCCACCGCAAATAAACAATATATTTGTTGTGTCAACTTTTAAAAATTCCTGTTGCGGATGTTTTCTCCCACCCTTGGGTGGAACACTCGCTGTCGTCCCTTCAATAATTTTTAAAAGTGCCTGCTGCACCCCTTCACCGGAGACATCACGTGTAATTGAAGGTGACTCTGATTTTCTCGCTATTTTGTCAACTTCATCAATATAGATAATCCCTTTTTGGGCTTTTTCAAGATCATAATCTGCAGCTTGCAACAAACTGAGAATAATATTCTCAACATCTTCTCCAACATAGCCGGCTTCAGTCAGATTCGTTGCGTCGGCAATAGTAAATGGAACATCAAGAACCTTTGCCAAAGTTTGGGCCAATAGAGTTTTGCCACTCCCTGTTGGGCCTAACAACAGAATATTGCTCTTCTGAATTTCTATGCCATCGGGATGCTCGGTGGCTTCAATGCGCTTATAGTGGTTATAAACGGCAACAGATAAAACTTTTTTTGCCCTCTCTTGACCTACGACATATTCATCAAGGATGTCTTTGATTTCTGAAGGCTTGGGAAGCTGCTTGAATTTAGGACCAGGAGCTTGGTCAAGCTTTGATTCTTCATCAATAATATCATTACAAAGTTCAATACATTCATCACAAATATAAACAGTTGGTCCTGCAATTAACTTTTTGACTTCATCCTGAGATTTGCCACAAAAAGAGCAAGTTAACTGACTGCTTTCATCCTTTGGACTCACGTGCTACACCTCCGTGCTATACAATATTAAGTTTTCTTTCAACAATAGAATCAATAATACCATAGCTACGTGCTGTTTCGCTATCCATGAAAAAATCCCGTTCGGTATCAGCAGAGACCTTCTCTATTTTTTGTCCTGAGTGGTGCGCCAGAATTCCATTCAAAGATTCGCGCATCCGTAAAATCTCTTTAGCGTGGATACTTATATCCGTTGCCTGCCCCTGAAAACCACCCAAAGGCTGATGAATCATTATCCGTGCATGCGGCAAAGCAAAACGTTTACCGTCTTCACCTGAAGCCAGGAGAACCGCACCCATACTTGCAGCCTGGCCAACACAAATAGTAGACACCGGAGCTTTTAAATACTGCATTGTATCATAAATTGCCATCCCGGCGGTCACAACTCCTCCGGGCGAATTAATGTAAAGGTGAATATCCCGATCCGGATCTTCCGATTCAAGAAACAATAACTGGGCTATTATCAGATTGGCCATATGGTCCTCAATCTCGCCCCCAAGGAAGATAATCCGGTCTTTTAATAAACGGGAATAAATATCATAAGCCCGTTCACCTCGGCCACTATCTTCAACAACCATAGGCACTAGACTCATATCAAGACTCCTCTTTTTCACTGTCATCGGCAACCGCTTGCTCTGGTTGCTGCGGCTCCACTTCGGCAATAGTCGCACTTTCAAGCAAAAACCTGGATGTTTTTTCCTGGAGAATTTGCCCCTTTAATCCTGCCATAGCCTGGGCATTCTCAAAATACTTCTGCACTTGCTCCAGGGGGACATTGCTTTGATCTGCAAAGGCTTGCATTTTTTCCTCAACAGCGGAATCTTCAACAACAATCTCCTCTTGAGTCGCTATTGCGTCCAGAATAAGTTCCCCTTTAACCTGCTGGGTTGCCATATCACGATAAGTGGTGAAAAAAGTTTCATCATTCATCCCCAGCATCTCAAGAGTCATTCCCTGCTCTTTAAGTTTCTGAGTAAAGTTGTCCTTCAGATGAAGCAACTGATTTTTGATCATCCCTTCAGGCACATCAAAAGCATTGTTCGCAACCAGTGCATTCATCATATTTTCTTGCAGTTGTCCTTCAATGCGCTGCTTTTCCTGAGCCATGGCATGCTCTTTGATCTGCTCTTTGAGTTGATCCAGACTTTCGGCTTCAAACTCTTTCGCAAAAGCATCGTTTATTTCAGGAATGTTCTTTTCCTTGATTTCTTTCACCAGGACTTTAAATTTTGCCGGTTTACCAGCTAAATCTTTTGCCCCATAACCCTCAGGAAAAGTCACGTCAACCTCTTTCTCCTGATCACGTTTCATTCCTACCAACTGAGATTCAAAACCGGGGATAAAGCTGTTTGAGCCAAGAGCCAGCTCAAAATCTTTCGCTGACCCGTTTTCAAATGGGGTATCATTGATAAAACCCTCAAAGTCAATAACAACCGTATCGCCATCGCGAGCTTTTTTGCGGCTTGTAACCTCAAGTTGCATCTTTGAGTTCGCCATTTGCTCCAGTTGTTTTTCAACTACACTTTCATCAAAGGAAAATTTTTCTTTTTCAAGATTGAGATTACTGTAATCCTTGGCCACAATTTCAGGGCGGACCTCAACCTCAGCCTCATAACTGAAAGATTTTCCTTCTTCAACAACCCCGGAATTAACAACTTCCGGTTGCGAGACGGCCTCAATTTTATTATCCAGCAAAGCTTTATAAAGACTGTTATTAATCAACGGTCCCGTTGCATCATACTGGGCCCGTGATCCATAATGCTTCCTCAAAATCTCTCTTGGAACTTTCCCTTTACGAAACCCTTTGACAGCAGCAGTTTTAGCTATTTTTTTATAAGCATTTTCCAGCTCTACAGCAACTGTTTCTGCTGCGATCTCAAGACTAAGCTTCTTTTTAATCGGACTTAAATTTTCAACTGTAACATTCATTGCTATTCCTTCCTGAATTTCAAATATTGGTTCACGGTCAACGTGAAAATCATGTCTGAATGATATTTTTATTCAAAGGCCATGGCGGCCGGAAATTTGAATGGTGCGAGAGGGGGGACTCGAACCCCCACATCATAGGATACTGGTTCCTAAGACCAGCGCGTCTACCAATTCCGCCACTCTCGCAGGAGATCACTACAAGTAACAATGCTCACCCCCCAAACCCACCCGATTAACGGGCTAACTGAATATGGAAGGTGAGCATAGTACATTTAAATGGGGTGAGTGAAGGGGCTTGAACCCTCGACAACCGGAGCCACAATCCAGTGCTCTACCAACTGAGCTACACCCACCAGAAAAACTTGGACATACTACGGAAACTACCATGTCCTTGTCAAACTAAAAATGGCGCGCCAGGAAGGATTCGAACCCTCGGCCTACGGATTAGAAGTCCGTTGCTCTATCCAACTGAGCTACTGGCGCAAACATGCATAAAAAGTGTCTTTCAAAACACCTATTACCGCAAGAGGTTGAGTTTCTATCATGCACTAAGAAGATTTGCAAATAAATAAATTCCGTAGAGAGCGGTTAAATCCAGAGATTAAATGAGAAGAAAAAACCGTCTCAAATGACTTTTCCACCCGTTATTTATCTCTTGAGTCAATCGGTCAAAGGAGGATCACCGGCAAAGATATCGTAAGGCGATTCTGTAAGAGCCGATGTCTTCTCTGAATTTGACTTTGCGTCCTCTTCAGAATCAATAGAAGGATCAGCACTAAAAGGGTCCTCATCTATTGTGTTTGTCTCAGCCACAAAATGAACAGTCCGCTGCAACAAATCAAACTCCAGACCAAATCCGGGGTCCTCTGCAAAAGGGTCACGGAGAGGAGATCCGGCACGATCTTCAACGCTGACTTCAGGGTCTTCAAAAAAAGGATCAACACATTTATTGACATCATCCCCGGCATGACTACTGACCAACTCAGCTAACGATATGGCATCGTTGGAACATTCCACAAGATCAAAGGTATAAAGCAGCTCGGCAACAAGAGACCTGGGTTCCGGCAGGTTTTCTTTATGAAGGAGAGCAAGTTGGTCAAGCCAGTCAGCAGCGAGTTCGATGGTTTCAATTTCAAGCTTTGTCGGAACGGTTCCCGCAACTGAGTGTCGACTGAGAACAATTTCCATGCGCTCTGCTATCGATCGAAAAGATTCCGCATCTATCACCAGGATAGCATTCTTAAAAGCAATAATAGCATGAAGAGAATCTGCCAACTTAGAAGGCTCAGGGTCCTGCTTACAAAGCAAATTACGAATTTTATTACTAAGTTTGGCAACTTCTACTTGCAACAATTGTGATTTGTCCATCTGCTCAGCCATCAATAAGCCTCCACATCTGTCATAACGAGAGCCCCGGAATGGTAGCATAAAAAATTGCAAATGTTAATTCATTTAAATTATAGAGTTCTAGAGATCCTTGAGAGAGAAAGAAACAGGAATTTCCACCATGCTGTCTACAGGAACTCCAAAAGTCGTCGCCGGAGAAAACGTCCATCGGGATATTGCCTTTCGTGCTGCGTTATCCAGACTTCTGTAGCCGGACGATGTCATAATTTTCAAACGTCCGACACGGCCATTCTTAAGAATCTTCGCTTTGAGGATAACCTTGCCCTCCCAACCACGCAGCTTGGCGACTTCAGGATATCGGGGGGGAGGATTGTCATCATAGTGCGGCAGGGCATCCCTGAATCCTTGACGGGAATCATTGATATTCAAAACGTCATCCCCAGGAGCAGAAAGCTGACTGGCAATTGATGACTGTCCCTGCACTGAGCCCTCTGAGGATTCCTTGGAATCTGTGGTTAAAAGAGATGCGGGCTCTACGGGGTAAAGCTCTGAAGGTTGGCTGACTGGCTCCGGCAATGGTTCTGAAAATTGCACGTCAAGAGGTAATTCCGCTTGAACTTCCTCAACGACGTCAACTTCCTCCTCTTTCGTTGAACCTATCGCTACAGTCTTGTTCTCAACGATTTTCGGTAAAGGGTCGACCTTCTTATCTATTCTTGTCTCAGAGCGTTGATAGGCGGGTTTTGTCTCCGTCTTCAAACTAACGGATTTAGCTTTTTTTACGGCAACAGTAGAATTTTTCTGTTTTTGGGGGGGGACAATGTGCTGAACAACCGGCCTTTTCTGTAGCGAGTCTGTTGCCGTGTCACTGCTTTTTTTTAATGGAATAGATTGCGGAAAAACTGCATCTGAAGACCTTGAGACGTAAGCCACCCCAATCGCCCTGGAGTTTGGGGATGGAGCCGGCGGCATAAAACCAAAGGGAAGCAGCATCAAGTGCAGTACAAATGAAAGCAAAATAAAAAATGTAATTGGGACAGAAGTATTCAACTACAGCCTCAGAGATATAACCCGGTTTTATACTGTCTTGTCTTTGCTTCGCGTGATCTGCTATGGTGCGCAGGTTTTATGAATATCTTAATTCACCCCTGCTGCAGATATAAATATGAATTTTACTCCTGCAACCAATCAATGGACACGGAAGCTTTCGCTTTTCCTGTTGCTGCTCTTAGTCTTACCGCAAATCGCAGGTGCGGACAACAGTAAAGCAACGCCGTCAAGCTCAGTTGAAATCCTTCCCGTAATGCCTGCCATTCACGTTGAAGCAGCGAGAATAGCCCCGACCACCGGAATGACAATCATCGACAAAGAGATGATTGAAAACCTGCCGACAAGAAATGGTAGCGTGAATGAGATTATTGGAATTGTCCCCGGAGTTCAGTACAGTGAGTACAGTTTAAATTCCTCTACGGGTGGCGAAATAACGCCCCCGATTGTTTCTATTTCCGGAAGCCGCTTTTATGACAACAATTTTACGATTGAAAGCATCAGTAATAATAATTCCCTGGATCCCGCCGTCAGCGTCATAAATGACGCGACCAAACTTCCCGGTCACTCACAAATTCATTTTTTAAGCCCGCAAGTTATTGAGAAAATTACAGTTTACAATAGCAATATTCCGGCAAAATTCGGCGGTTTCACCGGTGGGCAGATCGACACTGAAATAATCAGTCCGACCTCTGATTTCTGGGGAAAAATCAACTACCGGACAACGGATAGCAGTTGGACATCGTTCCATATTGACCCCGACGATCAGGAGGCCTTTGATAATTCAAACAATGTCAGCATGCAGCCGGAGTTCAAAAAGCATGAGTTTGGATTTACGCTTAACACACCTATGGGGATTGATACGCGTCTCGTGACATCCTACCAGCAACTGTACTCCAAGATACCGTTACAACATCTGGGTGGAACCACATCCCAAACCCGTAAACAGGAGACTTTCCTTGCAAAGCTGGATCATGACTTTTCAAATCGGACCAATATCTCTTTAACCGCCCTCTACACTCCAACATCTTCTTTTTACTTTGCTCCCTACAGCTCCGGCAAACCAGATCATAAAAACAGTAACTACAAGATTGACAGCGAAAACTACTCTTTCCTGGCTCAGGTTGAAAAAGAACTGCATAAATCACTTTTCAGCCTGACCTTCGGTTATACAAACCAAAAATTAGCTCGATATGCCCCCGATGATCGCTTTGCCTGGAGTTCCGCAACAGATTCAATTGACTGGTCCAGCACAGGATTGGGATATGAAGGGGGGTTAGGAGAGTTGGAAACGGGTCAAGATCAACTGTCAATTAAATCCTCCATTGCATTCGACAGTATCAATTGGGGACAAACAAGCCATATATTTGAATTTGGTGGAGAAGTCAGCTACGCCAATAAATATTATAAAAGACCCAAAACGAATTATTACTACAATAGCTACAGAATCGATGATTCAATTTCATGCGCCCCGGACGATTCGGCTTGCATAGAGAATGAGCAATACCTGTATAAAAGGACGAAATACTTGCAAGCTGATACCGATGCAGAGATGACAAATATTTCAGCCTTTATCCAGAATTCCATGATCTGGAACCGCCTGGAAATCATTCCCGGCATCAGGATGTCTTATGATGATTTCTCCGGCAATTTAAATTATGCTCCCAGATTTGCCGCATCACTTGATCTTTTCGGCAATCAATGGACAACTCTGTTTGTCGGTAAAAATCGCTATTATAGCGGCACGTTGCTGACACACGCACTTTATGAAGACATCATTATTATCAAGCAGGAAAGAGCAGACAACAGCAGCGATTGGATCGATGTGGAAAATCGACCGATCTCCTCCCGGTTTGAAAACAATGAAATAAAAACACCCTACAGTGATGAACTGACATTGGGGGTGATTCAAAAGTTTTTAGGAGGAAACCTCAAGTTTCAATACATTGAAAAAAGCAATAAAGATGAATTTGCGCGCAGCAGAATCAGAGAAACCGGTGAACCGGATATCTACATATTCAACAATTTTGGACGTTCAGAGCATGAAAGTTTCCAGTTAAGCTGGCAGAGGTCATGGATGAGTCATTTCCTGGAAATAAATGTGACATGGCAGGAAACAACAACAAGCCATGATAGCTACTCCAATACCCTGAACGAAAACGATACGACAGAAACGATCTGGTATGAGGGTGAAGAACTTTATTATTACGAATTCCCCAGAACAGATTTCAATCGCCCCGTTGTTGCAAACCTCATTTATACCATCAAACTTCCCGGCAATATCACCTTCACCAATACAACAAAATACCGTGGTGCCTACTGGCGCCACTGGCTAGCCAGAGACGACGACAATCACCTGATTCAAAAACCAAGCCTTATCAACCCGGAACAATCCGATCCCTACGTCTATGAGAAGGTCAAAAGCGAAAAATCTGTTTTTTTTGACTGGCGATTCAGCTGGAAAACTCCTGGGGATTTGGACCAAAATATGCTCATCTCTCTGGACATCCTCAACGTTTTTAATCGCAAGATGAAATATGGGTATGATTCAGGTGATTATGGCTATCACTATGAATTAGGCCGCCAATTTTGGGCGGGAGTTGAGTTGAATTTTTAGGACTTTTCAGGTTTATTGATAATTCACAACTCCGGCCTTCACCACTGATTCCCGCAAGCTGCCAATCTGCAAACTATAACGTCCGGGTTTTGTTGGCGACGGTAGCGTGACCTGCATCTGTTCTGCCGATACAATCTTGACTTTCTCCGCCATAACGGGAGTAGGAACAGCAACAACCCCTCTGTCTCTTTGCGCAACATAAATAATGTCATCAACAACCTGCAGCCCCCTCGATAATCCCGACAAAAATATATTGCTCACCAGATGCGGTTTTTCCGGATTTGCAATGTCAACAACACTTATCCCTCCACGGTGGCTGGAGACAAAGGCTTTATCGCCTTGAAGCCTTATTCCTTTACAGATCCCGGGAATATCAATCGAGCTGATGATTCTTGGTTCCCGGGGGTTTTTCACAGCAATAATCAGCAACCCTGAGCGGCCATTGGCAACATAGGCAAAATCACCTTTCACATCAACAGCAGCAGCATAATCAAACTGATTGGCTGGAAAAGGAGTCTGTATTTGACCGATACGATTGAGTTTTCCATTTTCCACGCGTTCATAAATAATCAAACCTTCATTTTTGCTGGCAACATAAATCAACCCATTTTCGGCTGCCACATCCAGAATATGCACATCAGCTAAACCTTTTTTGATGACAGGATGCTGAACATCGGAAATATCAATCACATTGAGGCCGGAAACACCATTCGACGACAAAAGATAATTTTTGGATACTGCCAGACGAAGAGAGGAACAATGATCCCAAGCCGCAACGGATTGAGGGTCTCCGGGATCAGATATATCAAGCACCTCAATCCCCTGTTTTCCCTGCGCCACAAAGAGAAGATTATCCTTCACCACAAAAGATTTTCCCCATCGGGAGCTAACAGTGGTGACCTCTTCACTCTCAGCGTCAAGATTTTTCAGCAGAACTCCTCCCCGGCCATCGGCAATATAGAGCCGGTTTTTGCTGATAAAAAGATCCTGTACACTCCCCGAAGTATTAATCGTAGGTATCGCCTGCTGCAAGGAAAGCTTTCTTTTATCAACAACCAATAACCCTCTGTTAGTCCCGGCAATATACAGATAGTTGGTGGTTTCAGAAATCGTTCGAGGATTTATATTCAAGCTGATATAGGCAGAAGACTCCATTGCGCCAGCAACAATTGAGCGCAATCCGGAAAAGTTATCAGACACATAAATCTGTTCTGCTCCCGGAAACAACTTTCGAGCTGAACCGAAATCAACCCATTGTTGCAAAAATTCCGGTTTCCGGGGTTTATCTAAATCATATAAAGAAACACCGGATTCTCCGGCAATATAGAGATGTTGTTGATGAACAGCAAAATCAAATATTTTTTCCGATGGCTGAACAGAACCAACCAATTGGAGCGTTCGTAGCTCTGCCGGCTGATAGATTTCAATTCTCTTTGCATCAACGAGGAGATATAAAAGATCTTCAAAGATGGCGACATCGGCAACAAAAGATCCCGACATTAATGTATTCATCAGCCGGGCCTGTGCCGGATCTTGCACATCGTAAACCGACAGACCGCCTTCTCCTTCTGCAACAAACAGGTTCCCATGTAAAATTCTGCAGTTGATCGCACGGTTTTTGACCGCGATGTCGGACACATGTTGCAAAGTTCCGTCCTGACGGATCCGCAATATGGAAACTCCTGACTTCCCGCAGCAAAGATAAAGGTATCCATCATGGCGATAAATATCAAAGATAGATCGTCCATTCTGATACTCCCTCAATAACTCAGGTTGTAGCGGGTTGCTGACATCCAGGACTTTCAACCCCCCATAGGTGTTGGCTAAATAAAGGTAATCACCAGAGAGCAAACTTTTATTATAAACACCTTCCAAGGGGAGTGACCCGACAATTGCACCGTGACTGTTGACATCCAGAATCAAGCTTGCTGTGATGTCTTTGCTAAAGCCGGTTCCGCGCAAATTGAATACCGTCTTACCACCTAAAGGCAACTCTTGAGGTGAAGGCATCTCGACACGTAAGCTGTCTTGGGATGAGACATAATCGGAAAAGTAATTCCAGAAAAAAACAAGAGCCGGAACACCACCTACAAAAAACATCATGAACGCCAAAACCACAAGTAAACGTTTCATCAGCTGTCACCTTCTGCTGAAATCTTTCCCTCAACAATGGGCAGTTCAATCAGGACCTGAAATTTACTTCCCTGTCCAGGGGTTGAGATCAGGTTCAATTCCCCATCCATCAGATCAACCAATTGCTTGACGATCGCAAGTCCCAAACCGGTTCCACTCATCGATCCGGAACCGGTTCCATTCACCTGATAGAAAGCATCATAAATCTGCTGTTTAACCTCAGGAGTCATCCCAATACCGCTGTCTGCAACCTCAAGGAAGAAGGTTCTCTTTTGGCCAGCAGATGCAGTACATTTCAAACTCACAGTGATGGATCCACTTGATGTGAACTTTATGGCATTACCCACCAGATTTGTTAAAATCTGACGAATTCTGATCTCATCAGCTCTCACGGTCAAACATGCGTCCGAAGAAATATCGGTCAACAGAGGCAGCCCTTTCTCAGCTGCTTGCGGCAGTAATAAAGAAGTCACATCTTGAACAACATGATGAAGTTGAAACACAACTGAATCAAGGAGGAGCTTCCCTGCTTCTATCCGAGAAAAATCAAGAACTTCGCTGACAAGTTGCAGAAGTTGTTCACCTGATTTTTGTACTGTATCAGCGAGTTCTTGTTGTTGTTGAGTTAAAGGGGTCCGCAACAGCAGTTCATTCATCCCCAGGACACCAATGAGCGGGGTTCGCAGTTCATGGGTCATCCGCGACAGAAAGTGTGACTTTGCTTCATTGGCTGCATCCGCCTGATTCCTTGCCTGCTCAAGAGCAGTCACAGCGGATCGCAATTCCGAAGTACGGTCTGCAACTGTTTGCTCGAGGTAAAGCTGATGTTCTGCCAAACGCGATTGATGCAGTTCAATCTGTTCCAGCATTTGATTAAAGCCATCAACCAGATCACCGGTCTCGTCGTTATTCACTTTCTTCGCCCGCAGTGAATAGTCTTTAACTGCTGAAATATTGCCCATTAACTGAGCCAGTTGCAATAACGGTGTCGTGACCGGTTTTTGCAAACGGTCGGCAAGAAGCCAGGATAAGAGAATCACAACCAGCATCGACAGAGTCATACCAAAACCTACGCCGGCAAGAGGACCATAAAGACGTGTCAAATCACCTAACAGATAAAGGGTGCCGACTTGCTTACCGGCATAGGTAATTGGGCTGAAAAGACTTAGATGCCGCGTATCAAAAATCTGCTTTTCTGCAACTGAACCCGTCCAGAATGAGCTGTTCTCATGCCTGAAATCTGTTTGTAGACTCTGAAAGAGGAAGCGAGAATTATGCTGGGATAAATACTCCGCAACAGGCTTCCCACTGCGATCGAAAACATAAGCTGCATGAATGTTTTTTTGCGGGGATATTGATGAGAGTAAATCTTCTATCTCTTTGTATTGACCTAAAACAAGAGGATGACGGCTATTAGCGGTGAGGGTGTTTGCCAGAACCCTGAGTTCCTGGGTTATATTGACTCGCGCTGAGTAAACCTCCATAGCCAGAGCAACACTGCCGATAATAAAGAGCAAAACTGCGCTAATCAACATTGTGAGCAGAGTCAACTTGGTTTTAATTGACAGATTTCTAAAAACTTGAATCACGTTTCACCCGAAAACAATCAATAACGGCGGATCAATGACAACTCAACTCGCTTATAATCTCATAAATAACGAATCAGACTAACAATTATTGATAAGAAATTGAACCTGATTGCACATTTTGTCCGTCTGCATTAGAGTATCTCTTTTTCAAAAACTTTATAAATCGGAGCTACAAAGCATGACAAAAATCACCCTACCCGAAAAACGCCAAGTTGGTCACCTGACACTTTTGCGCCAAGGCCGGAATATAACTCCGGAAGAATACAACGCTTTAACCGCAAATGAGCAGCTAAGTATGATCCATCAGGCCCGGGGAAAGCAAAAATATGATTTAATTATCAATTCTCAGAATAATGAAAAGCTGGTGCCGCAACTCCATCCACAGGAGCTATACCTGACAATCAACGAGCTTGGTGCTGAATATTCGACTGAATTACTTGCATTGGCAAGCCCGGAACAGTTCACGACCCTGCTGGACCTGGATTGCTGGGATCAGGATAATTTAAGCCCAATCCTTTCATTGCATTGGCTTGAACTACTCCTTGGTACCGGTGAAGATAAAGTTTGTCAACTGGCCCGCGAAATGGAGCCTGAAGTTCTCGCCCTGTTTCTCAAAAAACATCTATTCATCATCAGAGGGTTGGAAGCATACGACGATGATGATGCCGAAAACGCCAAACGTCTCGAAGGTGTCTACGACATTCAATACAGCAGTGAAAATGCTGCAAAAATTATTGGTGCTATTCTAAAAATCCTGCAGGACCGCGAGCA